>JANRMB010000312.1:0-13903 GCA_033761985.1 Candidatus Sumerlaeia bacterium
GTGATGCTCGTCCTTGCTGGGGCGTTTTGTTTTGTTCTCCCCACGCACCACCTGCAAAGCCTGCTCACGCTGGCGGTTCCCCTGGCGTTGATAACTCCGGGGCTACTACTCGTGTTATCCCGACAGTCCTTCCTGCGCGTCCCTCGTTGGATTCTTCCCATCGGCTGTGGTTCCGTCTTTCTTCTCGCCGGATTCACTACAAAAGATTTGTTCGAACTCCATCAACAAGAGCAAATACGGGAATTCAACAAACTCGCCACGGCAATTCCTGAGGGTGATGCCGTCTTCGATGGCTACGGACATCCCATGACTCACCCCCACCCGCTCTACTATACCTCTTGGGTGGCGACACTTCAATACCGCCAAAACAACGGCTATTTGGATTGGAACCCGGAGGAGGAATTCCAAAAGCACAACATCCGCTGGGTTATCCGCGATAACCGAATCCGCAAACTGGAAGGCGAAGTGGACAGGGTGATTCGGGAAAAATACAAACCTTCTGGATTCATGGAATACGTTTGGGAACGCCAAAGCAAATGACGACCAATTTGATCGACATTCCATCGTTTTTCCTCTTGACGCAGGGGCCAACAATGACGACCAATTCGGTCGCCATTCAAGGAGCGGCAAATGCAACTCTCCAAAAAAACCGACTACGCCCTCAGAGCCCTCATGTGCCTCATTGAAGCGGACGGTCGTGAGTTGCTTTCCATCCGCGAACTATCCGAACGGAACGACATCCCCAAGCCCTTTCTCGAACACATCCTTTTGGATTTGAAAAAGAACGGCTGGATTGAAAGTTTCCCCGGGAAAAATGGTGGCTACAAGCTTCGGAAGTCTGCCGAGGAAATCAGTATTGGTGAAGTGGTTCGCCACTTCGATGGGATGCTTGCCCCCATCAACTGTGTTTCCAAATCAAACTACGAACCCTGCAGCCAGGAAGCAAAATGTCGATTCCGCCGTGTGATGCTTCAGGTGAGAAATCAAACCGCCTACCTAATGGACAAACTCTCACTGGCAACAGTTTTTCAGTCGACGCCCGTTATGGAACACGAATTTCAACGGGAAGATTTGTTTTTCGGCGGCGAAGGAATCTGAGTTTTTTTGCCTGTAATAACGACCTAATTGATCGCCATTTGAGGATAAAATGATCGTCATCCAAGATGTAAACAAAAGCTTCTCCCATACTAAGCGCTGGGCTACAAAGAAAGTTCAGGCTATGGGTCCCGTATCGCTGACGATTCAGCCGGGGGAGTTTTTTTCCATCGTGGGCCCCTCCGGCTGCGGTAAATCCACGTTGCTCAACATCCTCGCCGGCTTGGAGAAAAGCGATACCGGCTTGGTTACCTTGGATGGAAAACAAATCACCAAACCCGGACCCGACCGCGCCGTTGTCTTTCAGGAGGCGGGATTGATGCCCTGGCTCACTGCCCGCCAAAACATTGAATATGGATTGAAGCTCAAAAACATCCCCAAGGACGTGCGCAGAACCGAGGCGTTGGAAGCTCTTCAACTTGTACGCCTTGCCCGTTATGCGGATTACTATCCCCACCAGATGTCGGGTGGAATGCGCCAACGTGTGGCCATCGCCCGCGCATTGGCGCTCAAACCCGCAGTGTTGCTTATGGATGAACCCTTCAGCTCTCTCGATTCCCAAACCCGTGACGTGTTGCACGATGAACTTCAACGCATCTGGCAGGAAACCCACACCACGATTCTCTTCGTGACTCACAACCTCGCCGAAGCCGTTTACCTCTCTGACCGTATTATGATCATGACCGCACCTCCCGGTAAGGTGAAGGTGGTGATTCGTGTCCCGTTCCCCCACCCGCGCACCAAAACCTCTGCGGAACTCAACGCGTTTGCCGCTTCTGTTCATGAGCAAATTGCTGAGGAAGTGAATCTTGTGGCGGCCCAGGAATTTGATTCTGATTGGAAACCGAACCAAGAAGGCGACTCCCGCCCTGGTATCGGGATTGGAGAGGGAATCTGATGCGAGTCCTTTTCTCACTCCTCCTCACTCTCTTCATACTCGTTGGTTCGGCGTTACCAGCTGAATCGGCGGAAAAAGTCGTTCGTTTGGGTTACTTCCCAAATGTGACACATGCGCAGGCACTAATTGGAGTCCGCGAAGGGCGATTTGCCAAAGCCTTGGAAGGCAAAGCAAAGCTGGAAACTGTTCCCTTCAATGCCGGGCCTTCGGTGATAGAAGCCATTTTTGCAGGCCACTTGGATGTTGCCTACATCGGCCCTTCCCCCACTCTGAACGGCTTTTTCAAATCCAAAGGCGCGGAAATTCGCGTCGTGGGCGGCGCTGCCTCCAACGGCGTGATGATCGTCGGCAACAAATCCATGGGAATTGATTCCCTGGAAGATTTGCGGACGGCGCGTGTTGCCACACCGCAACTCGGAAACACTCAGGATGTGGCGGCAAAGTTTTTCCTGCAGGACCGACTTGGCTATACCCTTGGAACTGACCCGAACGTTCTTCGTGTCATCCCAATCGCAAACCCCGATGTGGAAATCCTCTTCGAGAAAAATCAACTTGAGGCGGCATGGGTTCCCGAACCCTGGGCTTCACGGCTTGTGGAAAGCGGATTGGCCAATCGAATCGCCATGGAGCACGATTTTTGGGATCAAAAAGTATTCACCCTCACGGGGATTATTGCACGGGTTGACTTTCTGGAAAAGCATCCTGAGTTGTTGAATGTTATTCTAAAGGTCAACAAAGAAATTACCAATGAATTGCAAGAAGACCCAGCCCAGTTTGTTACCGTTCTTAATGAGCAAATTAAAGAACTTACGGGCAAATCTCTCCCAGATAATGTCATAAAGTCATCCCTGAGAAATGTAGTATTTGATTCTTCCATCGATAAAACAACTTACACAGAATATACCAAGATGGCCAGTTCCTTGGGTTTGATTGTCACAGATGGTGTTTCGATTGATCAGCTTTTTTGGAATCAACAGGATGAGGAAGTTATTAATTCTTCAACTGCTTCTATCAACAGCACCTCACTGATTATTTCTCTCGGCTTTCTTATTCTTTTTTCTGTTCTCACTCTCTTTACAACTCGAGGAACTACCGTTTTCTTCTTTCTCGGGTTATTGAGTTTATGGCAAACAGTTTTCGAGCTTCACATCGCACCTGCTTATCTGTTCCCTTCTCCTTTTCAAGCGGTAAGAAGCCTATACACCTTATTGTTCGATGGAAAATTAGTAGAGTCTGTGGCACAATCCATGTTGAGAATGTTTGTGGGTTACGGGTTCTCCGTGATAGCAGGGATCTCCATCGGTGCCCTCATTGCCTTCAGTGTAAAAGCCAAGCAAACACTGGGCGTTCTTACTATGGCACTCCA
Organism: Candidatus Sumerlaeia bacterium; assembly: GCA_033761985.1. Taxonomy (GTDB): domain Bacteria; phylum Sumerlaeota; class Sumerlaeia; order SLMS01; family JAHLLQ01; genus JANRMB01. The sequence continues at coordinate 3,360 of JANRMB010000312.1, forward strand.
ATCACTTCCAAGCATTTGCTGGTTGCCGTTTGCCTTGTTGTGGGTGGGCCTCAATGAACAAGCCATTATTGCGGTTATTATCCTGGGAGCAACCTTCTCAATCGCCGTCAGCACGGAAAGCGCCTTCAGAAACGTTCCTCCCATCTACGCCCGCGTAGGGAAAACGCTCGGAGCCAAAAACTATCTTCTCGCAAAGGATGTGTTATTCTTCGCTGCTTTACCGGAGTTGCTGGGTGGATTGAAAGTAGGTTGGACGTTCGCATGGCGTTCACTCATGGCAGCAGAACTTATTCGTAGTGATATTGTCGGTGTGGGGCATTTATTGGAAGTTGGACGCCAGTTCAATGATGTGTCCCAAATGCTCGCAGCGATTCTAATCATTCTTGCAATCGGTATTCTTGTGGATAGAGGCATTTTTTCAACCCTGGAACATACAGTAAGGCGCCGCTGGGGGTTGGAAAAATGATGTTTATCCATTACTCAATAACCACTGGAATTATAAGAGTTCAAATTCCAGAATCGTGTATCATGCGGGATTGAAGACCGCTTTCACTGTCCGCATTTTGATCTAATACAATCTACATTTATCCGCAAAATTTGGTTCATTCCATTTTTTGACCACCCTTTCCTTATCTTTTTTGCTCTGGGAGAGCATCTTATTATGAAAAAAGCGACCGGATTCACTCTTATTGAACTTCTTATCGTAGTGGCAATTATTGCTATTCTGGCGGCGATTGCCGTTCCAAACTTTTTGGAAGCTCAAACACGAGCCAAAATATCACGCGTGAAGAACGATCACCGCACAATCGCCACCGCGTTTGAAACGTATTTTGTGGATAACAACCGCTACCCACCACAAGGCCCAGTAACGGCTGCAGCATTCCCTTTCATCACGGATGCCACACGCATCTATGGTGGCGATAGCCCCCGCCATGCCGTGGGTAACCTCCCAATTGCCTGGCACCTCTCCACACCCATCGCCTACCTCACCTCCACCGAATCCGCCTTCAAAGACCCCTTCTTCCAAGGTTTCCAACCCGCAACAACTTCCATCGTGAATGATACTCGGTTCTACAACTACTCCGGCGATTACTGGCAGGGCCGTACTTACGACGCCGCTCAAGACGGAAGCGTTGCCGCGTTTGAAGAAACCAGCCGCGCCCTGCAAGCTGTTGGAGCTTGGCACCTCCGTAGCCGTTCAACAGATGGCGATTACGAGCGTCGTTCTGATGGTTGGGCAGACTTCATTCGATTCCGCGGTGAAAACGGACTCGGTACAACAGGTAATGGCGGGATCAACGCCGTCTATGATCCCACCAACGGGACAATCAGCAACGGTGATATCGCCCGATTTGGTAAAGGCAAAAACTTCAACTAAACGCCACAGCCACCCATAGCACCTCTCAAAAGGGTATCACACGGGCAGTCCCAATCCGGGACTGCCTTTTTCTTTTTCATCAACCTCTCCAATTGGGAAGAAAACCCTAAGCAGGAAGTAACCTTGACCCCTTGTCCGAATATGGTTGGGATGGAGAACTGGCGCTCACCCCTTTGTATAGGAGTCTCCCGAGGTGATTTCAAATCCGATCACGGCGCTCGCCGCCAACTCCCTGTTCTCGATTCTGGATTGGGGAGTTATCGTTATTCTCCTCACGCTGATGATCGGCATCGGCGTATGGGCGGCCCGAGGGCAATCGGGAAATCGGGATTATTTCCTGGGGGGGCGAAACCTTCCTTGGTGGGCGGTGGGTTGCAGTATTATTGCCACCGAAACAAGTGCCCTTTCTGTTATCGGCATTCCGGCTCTTGCGATTGGAGGGATCTTAGTTTCACCGCAACCTGAAGGAAGTCCGCAACTTTATACCTACATCCTACAGGGCGGGAATATGTTTTTTATGATGCTGGTTGTAGGGTACGTAACCGGGCGTCTTGCAGTGATTAAGTGGATAATCCCCAAGTATTTTACCGGAGAAATTTATACCACTTATGAACTGATTAACCATGCTTTTGGTGAAAGAAGTAGAATAGCAGTAGCAACACTTTCGGTAGTGCAAATACTGCTCGGGGCGGGTGTTCGTATTTATGTGACAGCCATTCCCATCGCGTTGTTGTTGGTTTCTCTTGGCGTTCCCGGTGGAGGGATTCCGCTTTCTATTCTGGTGATTCTTATCGGCTCTCTTCTCTTCACAACATTTGGTGGAATTAAGTCTGTTGTTTATACCGACTTGGCACAGTATCTTATTTTTGTAATCGCCGCAATTATTACGGCCATTTACATTCCGTATTTGATTGGCTCCAATGAGGGGGGAGGTGTTACCAAAGGTATTGCTGTGATTGCGGAATACGCACATAATGGGGGCCCTTGGAAAATCTGGAATAGCGGATTCTCCCCCGTTCCAAATGCTAACTTGGGCGAGCATTTGAAAAATATTTTAGCCGGGCCGGAAAACTTTATCGCAGGCCTGATTCCGATGACTTTTGGGATACTTCTAGCCTTTGGATTCGATCAGCAGAACGTGCAGCGTGTTCTTGCCTGTAAATCAGTCAGGGAAGGACAAAAAGCGATGCTTTTTTCCGCTGTCATGATCGTACCTCAATTTTTTCTCTTTCTCCTCATCGGAGTGGAATTATTTGGCTACTATAATTGGAACGGATTTGATTACAAGGGTTTACCTCCTGTTGATCCCGCATGGTTTGCAGGCTCTGACACTGGTCTCCCCCCAGCAAAATCGGATTATATTTTCCCCGTATTTATTTTTACGGAAATGCCCCCAGTTCTCAAAGGATTCCTGTTGGCGGCTATAATTACTGCTGCAAGCGTTTCCTCAGCGATTAGTGCTCTCGCGAGCATGGCGGTAGCGGATTTCTATCTCCCTTGGAGAGGCAAAAAGATTTCCACCCCCCGAGAAGAGTTGATGATCTCCCGAGTTGCCGTACTCCTTGCAGGCATCGCCCTCGGGGTGGTTGCTCTTGTTTGCTCACTCAACTCAAAAGACTTAATTACCTTGGCCTTCACACTCACCAACATCCCCGGCGGGCCAATACTTGGGGCCTTCCTCTTTGCATTTTATAAAGTCAAAGGCGATTGGCGCCCTTTGGTGATTGGCATTACCTTAGGCTTTTTGTTTATGGCACTGATGAGCTTCTATCTCATTCCATACAAAGTTATCTGGCCCATCCATTGGTCTTGGCATGCGTTTATTGGGGGAATGTGTACGTTTTCTGCTGCTTGGCTGGCTGATCTCTTCTTCCGAAAATTTCCCACCAACTGAACCATTCCCTTTTTTATTATGACGATCCGTATCGAACAAGTTCGCCAGCTCGTGGCGCTTTACCCAGACGACACTGCCCTGCGATTTACTCTGGGACAAAAGCTTGTGGAGGAGGGAAGCCCCGAATCCTTGGCTGAGTCATTGGAGCATCTGGAATTTGTTCGGCAATTCGATCATCGGAATGCAGCGAATGCCCTGATCTACGGCAAAGCACTGATTCAGCTGGGGCGCGAAGATGAGGCTCGTGAAGTGATTATGGAAGGGTTGCAGAAAGCCTATAAACTATCGGACCACGGGCATGACCTCATCCCAGCTTTGAAAGAATTGTTGGAAAGCCTCTAAAAATCATTCGGGCATCCGCAAAAATTGCAGATGCCTCGATTGATTTGATTCGCCATTTTTCAACTTAGTAGGATTGCCAATCGGACGCTGATGTGGAACTGAGCGCTGCTCCAGCCGGATAGTAGGTAGGACCGTAGAAGAGTTCCTTGCCGCTAAATTCCGTTTCCTTCAGAAGATACTGACGAACTTCTCCAGAAACAAACGGACGGGGATCAATCACCGTGTAGGTTGCACCAGAAATCTCGTTCCCCTTGGGCTCCACAAAGCTGGGAATCACGTTTTCCAGCGTTCCATCCTTGTGTTGCAGAAGAAGATCAAAACCAGCTGTACCGATTTCCGCCGCCGTTACCCAAGTGATGTGCACCAAACCATCGGCTTCGTTGAGTTCTGCCGTAAAGCTCTCCAGCAGTACAAACTGGGGAGACGTTTGATAACCGATGTTGATGGTATTGGCGGCAGTCTGTTCAGTAACAACAGCTCCTTGAGAAAGAGTACCACCCACGCCAGCTGTTGTTAACACAGCACCCGAGGGAATATTCGGGCTATTGCCATCCACCACCGCGGTAGTGGAAACGTTGGAACTTGCCGGAACCAAAGCGCTGTAAGTTCCATTCGCCAGAGTTGTAAGAGTAAATGCTGCCCCGGCCACCGGAGTAATGGTTACGGGGACACCGGCAATTCCCGGTTCGCCCGGATCGAGCGATGCATTCCCATTAATATCCAGGAAAACCCGACCATTGATGGATCCACCACAGATATTCATTTGTGTCAGGGGTTCCGTGGCCTGCCCGGTGGCACCATTTGTAGCTCCGTTTACTGGAAACGCCGACATAAACGTTTTGTTTGTTGTTCCTGCGGAACCGCCATTTGCCGTGCGTGTGGGAGCCCCTCCGGAAAGGGCGATGTATCCACCACCACCACCACCACCCGGGCCTTCAACCTCAGGGTCGGTAAGCAACGTGTTATCCCAAACTTGGTTTCCGCCGTTTCCTCCATTCGCTTGAACGCTAATGGTGGAAGCGATGTTATTGGCTCGTATAAGAATTGTTCCACCGGCTCCCGCACCGCCTGGAGCGTCGTTCGGGTTAATGGCACCAGCATTTCCCCCGTTCGCACCGTTTGATTGAATGCTTCCAGTCCCAGTGATTTGATTGGCAAGAATGATAATCAAGCCGCCGCCAGCTCCACCAGACCCACCGGTCGAGTTGTTTCCATGGCCGGCTCCTCCGCCACCACCCATAAACAGCCTCCCGGTGGGGCTGTTGGTTAGCGGGCGTCCTCCAAGTCCACCAACTTGCCGTCTTGCATCCCCAAAATAGTTCGTGGGTCCGTTTTCATTTCCCCATAAATTGTTTCCAGGCCCGGTGACCGCTGGATCCGCAACCACGTTGGACCAAGTGTATCCACCACGGCCACCACCGGAGGAATTCGTGAGCGCGTTGGAATTCAGAGCAAAGCTGGGGTCTAATGCCCAAATCGCAGCGTAGGTAGAATTCATGACCCCTTGACCACCTGCGGTTGCTGGCGAGCCAATCGTCCAAGAGTTCCCGTTGTTTCCGTTGGAACCGCCACCACCACCGGCGTTGTGGGACGCACCACCACCCCCGCCATTTGCCGAAGCACCGCGCCCCCGTTGGGTTGCACTGGGAAGCCCAGCGATTCCTTCGCCTTTGCGGGCTCCATTATCTGCAGTTGTGGTTAGGAAATCGGTTTGCCCATTGGGTGCCGCACTATTTTCAAAAGCCCCACCACGGAAACCTCTTGCTGTGGCACTGATGGTGGTGTCGGCCGCCATGGAAAGAATTCCATTCACATGAACCGCCACCACCCCACCGGCTGTACCGGACCATGCGGGGGCAGTGATGGAACCACCCGTCGCAAGAGTAAGGTCATCATATTGCGGCACACGCAGAATCAATACAGTACCATCTGCGGTTGTGTAGCTGTTGGTAAGTCCTCCACAGGGAGTACTGGCGTTACTGACACCGATGAACCTCTGGCTACCACCTGGTCCGTTAAAGACAGGAACTGTGGTAACCCTCAAGAATTCGTATTTCCCAGCACCAGTAATCGTTGGCTCGCCGTAGTTGAATGTATTCGTGGCATTAATTGTGGCCCCTTGAGGTTGATAGACCAATATCAAATCACCCACCGTGAGCCCCAACGTGTTGGAGGTTGCCGTCTGCCTGATTTGTGTGGCTCCAGCAACAGCGTTGGCTGACATCGTTGTGGAAGGATTAAGATTTGTAACTGCTGTTGAGATGGTTCGGTCACCATCCTTGCCCGGTGTAAAGGCACTGAGATGATGATAAACCAATAAAGAACAAAGGAGAGTAGTATTGAAGGCGTAACGATTCGTTATTTTACCAAACATAGTATTCCATACCAACAGAAATAGAAAATTTTCTGTTTTGATGTTCAACGAATCAAAAGCTGTCAACTCTGATTAGTTCTTCAGAGGAGAATTTAATAATCTCCCCAACCTTCTACACTAGTGGAAGTTAGCGCCGCATCGGCTGGGTAATAGGTAGGACCGTAGAAGAGTTCCTTACCGCTGAATTCCGTTTCCTTCAGAAGATACTGACGAACTTCTCCAGAAACAAACGGTCTCGGATCAATCACCGTGTAAGTTGCACCGGAAATCTCGTTCCCCTTGGGCTCCACAAAGCTGGGGATCACGTTTTCCAGCGTTCCATCCTTGTGCTGCAGAAGAAGATCAAAACCAGCCGTACCGATTTCCGCCGCCGTTACCCAAGTAATGTGCACCAAGCCATCGGCTTCGTTGAGTTCTGCCGTAAAGCTCTCCAGCAGTACAAACTGGGGAGACGTTTGATAACCGATGTTGATGGTATTGGAGGCAGTCTGCTGGGATACAGTAGCGGATTGTGTCAAGGTTCCACCAACGCCACCAGTGGTTAGCACGGCGCCTGCTGGAATGCTGGGGCTGTTGCCATCTGCCACGGCTTGTGTGCTTCCCGTGGGAACGAAGGCGTTATAGGTTCCGTTATTAGCCGTGGTTACCGTGAAAGCCGCACCGTTTGAGGGGGTGATGGTTACAGGGACGCCGGCTATTCCCGGTTCACCTGGGTCCAACGAGGCATTCCCATTGATGTCCAGGAAAACGCGTCCGTTGATGGATCCTGCGCAACCCACCAGAAAGTTGGAGTTGGCATTGCTGACACCAGTAGCGCCGTTGGTCGCACCATTGACGGTAAAGGGAAGCATAAAGGTTTTGTTGTTTATCCCGGACTCACCACCATTTGCCGTCCGCGTTGGAGAACCGGCACCGGTGTAGGCGATGTAACCGCCGCCGCCACCACCGCCCGGGCCTTCCGTCTCTTCAGTAGCCTGACTCGTCCAGAACTGATCGCCGCCTTTTCCACCGTTCGCTTGAATTATGATGGTATTTGCCACGTTGTTGGCACGAACCACAACGGTACCACCAGCGCCGGCGCCACCGGCGGAGTCATTAGACCCTGTTTCTGTTGCAGTATTTCCACCGTTTTGGCCGTTGGAAGCAATCGTTCCGGAACCCGTAATCTGATTGGCGATGACAAAAACCAACCCGCCGCCGTTACCACCAGCGCCGCCGTTGTTGTTGTTTCCATGGCCAGCACCGCCACCGCCGCCAAGGAAAAGCCGATCGGTTGTGGAATTCGTCAGAGGCCGACCGCCAAGCCCACCCACTTCGCGCCGGTTATCGCCACCCCATCCCCCTGCAGGGCCAACGACTGTCGGATTAAGATTGCTCTGCCCCCAAGAATACCCTCCGCGGCCACCGCCTGAAGAGTTTGTAAGCGCATTACCATTCAATGCATAGCTCGGATCAAGTATCCACCCGGAGAGGTAGGCGGATTGCATTACACCTTGTCCACCGGTCACGGCGGGGGAACCGATCGTCCAAGAATTTCCGTTATCCCCATTGGCGCCACCGCCACCAGCTCCGTTGTGGGAGGCACCACCTCCACCGCCATTTGCTGCGGCACCACGCCCACGCTCGGTGCGCTGTCCGGCAATCCCTTCCCCTTTTCGAGCTCCGTTATCCGCTGTTGTTGTGCTATAATCAGTGTTTCCATTTGGAGCACCAGTTGATTCAAAAGCCCCTCCTCTAAATCCCCGTTGGGAGGCGTTCACACTGGTGCCGGCGGCCATGGAAAGCACACCATTCACGGTGAAGGCCACAACACCACCAGTGGTACCGTCCCATGCTTGCGCCACAATGCTCCCTGAACCCGTCAAGGTAAGATCATCGTATTGGGGCACTTTGATGATCTGAATGCTCCCTTGGGAGACAGTATAGGAGTTTTCCAATCCACCGCAGGTGGTTTGCACTCCGATGTACCGTTGTCCACCACCTCCACCAGTAAATATAGGAACCGAGGTCACACGGGCAAACTCATATCGTCCTGCTCCGTTTAGGTTAGTGACATTTCCGAAGTTGAATGAATTCGTGGTAGTGATTGATGCACCTGTTGCCTGATAGATAAGGATCAAATCTCCGACGGTCAAGTTAAGCACATTTGATGTAGCCGTCTGCCTGATGCGTGTATCACCCGCCGAAGCATTTTGGGAAACGGTGGTATAAAGATTTACGACCGTGTTTGCGGAGGAAACCGTGAGATCGCCATCCTTTCCGGGAGTAAAGGCTGAAAGAGGCGAAACCAATCCCACGAGGGAGAGGGCCATGGCAGAAGAAAGAAGAGTTGTTAGGCGTGGGATGAGTCCAGAATTCACGGTGGAAGGCTCCTGAGGATTGGTTTCGAGTTGATAGCAATCTATACCTAAGCAGAAGGCGTGCAATATTTGCGATATTTTGAAATCTGAAAGGAAGTCGCTTTTTATGGAAATATTACACTCTTCAAATCGGTTGTTTGGAGTCTGATTTGCTTAAATTTGAAAAAAATCCCTGAATTGGCACCTCAAAGTCTCTCCTCGCCCTCGAAATTTCTGATCAATTCTCTTCCATTCACGTCTCCACCAGGAATGCTCCCTTTCATGACCACGATACCAAGCCGCGTCGCTGCTGGACTTCTAAGCTTCATTTTTTTGACTTTAGCACAGGGCTTGGATGCCCATGAGATGAGCGTTGTTTCAGCGGAAAAATCGATTTCCGGTAGAACTTGGAAGCTTCAGGGGGGCTTTGCCAACCAACCGGAGGCACAACTTAATGAGGGAATGAAAGCCCTGGCTGAGGGACTACCCATCGAACAATTGCAATTGGATCCAAACGCCGTTCGGAGTAATGCCACCTCGGGATTGCTCGCGTTGGAATACTCCCAATGGCTGAAAATAAATGAGTTGGAAAGTTCAGGCAAGCAATGGTACCGCGTTGAACCCAAAGAAATGACAGAACGCGTGGAAGCCAAACTCGTGGTGGTGGGAACGATCCCAGCCGTACAAATCGTTGTTCAGCAGTCAATAAAACAAGAGCCAAATTTTGAGTTAGACTTTACATTACTGGGCGATTTGTTGGTAACAGCAGGTGATAGAAAGAGCGCTAATAATACTTCGCTTTTCGCCGATATGTTTCTAAATGATATTCCTTCCCAAACCGAGAAACAACAATCACTTCGTTACCTTGCGAATGAATTAGGCAAATCCTCACATTCTATTCAAGGGACACATCGGGTTTCCTATAATACTGGAAATCAACTCTCCTATATTTCTATTCCTGACGAAATAACTTCTGCTACATTACCTAATGTGTATCATCAGGGACAACCTGTGAAGCTACTTACACAGAATGGAAGTACTCTTCTTACCTATCTCCCCACAAGAACCAATTTGGGAAGTGATCAACGTGATGTGTTGTTTCTGGAAAATGGCAATCCGTTTGGAACTTCCGATTTTGCTTCAACCCGCCCGGCATTTCTAACACTTACCCCCACTGGAATTGAAGTGGAGCAACAACGTGAGCGCACCTACGCAGACAACTTGATCTACGAACGTGCCACTCCCCTTCCCGTTCGGGAGCGCTTCGTCATGTATCGCGTCTCCCGAAACCAAACCAGAACCACGCAACTCCCCTTCAATGACCGTCTTAGCACCTCCACGGTGGAGGTTTCCGCCCGATTGCTCTCCGTGACTACCACTCCGGGATTTTCCCCAGACCACTATGCGCGTCTCACTATTGGTGGTTCGCAGGGGCCGTTTGAGCTCTCATGGACAGGGCGACGCGAAGTTCAGTTTGAGCAAACCATCTCCCTGAGCCCTTCCACCTATTCCGGCGGAAACACTCCGATCTCCTTGGCTCATCAGGTGCCGGCGATCACGGGTGGACCTTCCGCCGATATTCAAAACCTTGAGGAGATCACCCTTCGCTGGACGGGTTATCCCCGCGTGGATTCCACCCAACGACTCCTTCTGGAACTTCCCGCCCCCGCACCGGGTGATGAGTTACTCCCCCGCCGGGTAACCATAGGCGGCTTCCCAGCAGGAACGCTCCCCAGTTCGTTGGTGTTGCTGGATGTTACCGATGAGCGAAACCCGATCATGGTTTCTGGTTTCCCTATGTTTACCGATCTTTCCGGAACTCGGGCGTTGGAGTTTGAAGCCACTCCCGGCTCCACCACTTTCTACGTACAACCACTCTCCACCATATCCACTCTTCCTGCTGCGGTGGGCATCTCCCCGCTTCCTGAGCTTCCGCCCAACGGAACTCCGTTGAAGGGGATTTACGTTTGCCCTGCCGAGTACAAAACTGCGCTTCAACCGTTGGTGGATTACCGGGGCCCGGGGTTCATCGTTCTCGACCCCAAGGCTGCCTACGATCATTACTCCTACGGTCAGGAAAGCCCCGAAGCCATTCGCGACGCCATCCGCGATTTGATTGCTTCCGCCTCTGATGTGGCAGAAATCCCGAGTATTGTCCTAGTGGGTTACGCCACGTTCGATGCTCGGAATTATCTCGGACTGATTGCCGAACCTCAA
>JANRMB010000313.1:0-30953 GCA_033761985.1 Candidatus Sumerlaeia bacterium
TCATAAAAGCGATCCACGGGAAGACCACGCTGCCGGGCACGGAAGCTGGCCAACCACATCGCCACCAAAATCCCAACGGCAATAACTACCCCATAGCTGGGAATAAAGAAACTACCGTAACTGAAAACAACTGGAAACATGGCTTGGGGAAACTGGCGGGAATGCTGGCGTTGATGTGAGCAGCAAAGCCACACGCTGCAAGGTGGTCAACAAACGATGGGCCAGTTGGGAAAAAACTACCGCTGCACGCAACGGCGCGACTCAGAAAGTAACGCGCGAGTTTCTTCTGTCTTCCAGCAACTGCTCATACAGGCGGATGGCGTTCAGATTTGGCTTCGGCGCCGAGGAACTGGAATCGCGCACCATTTGAAGGGCTTGAGCCGAACCAAACCCCATTTCAATCAAATACGCCACAATCAATGTGGCACCCGTTTCCCCCACCGCCAAAACCCGACGGCCTTTGCTCAGGCTTTCCTTTAGGAACGTAATGCCGTCCTTCAAGTCTTCCGAATCCAATTCCCGATCGTTGTGTTTGCGGCTGTAAAGGCGGTATTCCTCGGAGAACATTCCCCCTTCGCCAAAATACAAGATGGCTTCAATTTCATTCTGCTCAAGAAAAAAGGGGTCGTTGGCTTCGCTCAGGCTGGAAAGCATCAATCGGTCGAGGATCACAAACATGACGAAAACCCTATCTGGAGAGGGAGAATAACGCATCTCCCGCCTCAGTGTATAACACTGTCAAGATGTGATTGGCGAAGGATGACCTCAAAGTCACCCTCCTCGGCGGTGAACACTCGTTAGGAGTTTTCCTTCACTTCACCCCACTCCGAAGCGTTTTGCTCCTTTTTGTGAACCTTGCGCACACGGTTCATCCAACGCTCGGACTTCTCCAGTTCATTCTGGCCCAGAGCAATGGCTGCATGAAGCAGTTCCTTGCGGCTGTTGTTCAGATGGTGAAGTACAGGGTAGGGGATGCGACGAAGAAGGGAATCGCAGAAGGATTGCACGGGATTTTGCGGCTCGCCCCAGTCGTCGCCCTCGGTTGTGGAATCCCAGGAGGAGGAAGAAGCCGAATGGTGGGCGTTGTCGGCACCGGAATCCTCATCGGCGTAGAAGGTCGGAATCGTCTCCGACGCGGGTTGGTCTTGATTTTGTTCAGAACCGGATACACTTTCGGGGTTGTGGTCTTGGGCCATGATCTCGTAACTCCTCTTTGATGCAAAGCTACTAAGCAAATACTTGGCCCTTTGCAACCGTTTGTATTCGATGCCTGATGAACAAACGCTTCTGGCGTTTCTGATTTTACTCCCGATTCTCCTCTTCAGTTTTACACTGCATGAGTATGGCCACGCCGTTGTGGCCATGTGGGGTGGCGACATGACCGCCGCCCAGGATAACCGCGTGAACATGAATCCCATCAACCACATTGATCCCATCGGTTCACTGCTGATCCCGGCGCTTATGTTTTTTGGCTCAGGGGGAATGATGCTCGGTTGGGCCCGACCCGTTCCCATTCAAGACAATAACTTTGCAGACCGCCGGTGGTTGCTGGCCGCGGTGATCGCAGGACCGTTCATGAATTTCCTCATCGCCCTCTTTGGGGGACTTTTCCTGGGGCTCTTTCATCTGGTTTTCCTTGCGGGCACCACCTATGGTTTTTGGGATTATCAGGAAGAACTTCTGACTGCCGTAAACGGTTTCTTGTTTCAAATCATTTTTCTGAACCTTCTGCTGATTGTCTTCAATCTTATCCCCATTCCTCCCCTTGATGGAAGCCACATTTTCTATCATCTGTTTATTCGCGGAAAATCGCAATACTATGAAGCATGGGATTTTTTTGCTCGATTTGGAATCATCTTCTTGCTACTTGCCATTAATATTCTCCCACTCGAGGTAGTGGTTCTTCCCATGACTCAAGTGATGATGACGGTTACCAACCCACTTCTTGTGTTTTCCCCATGAGTGCAATCCTCCTCAAAACCACGCCAGCGGGTGATTGCCCATGTTGATTGCAATAATTATCATTTCCATCTGTACCGCGATGTTCAGCTTTTTTAGCAGCATGGCGGAAGGGGCCCTCTACTCCATCACGCCCGGTAAAGTGGAGGAACTAAGAGCCAAGGGTACTGCCAACGGTCTGCGCATTTACAAAATGAAGCAGAACATTGACGAACCCATCGCGGCCATTCTCACCATGAACACGATCTCCAATTCCCTTGGGCCGGCTCTTGCAGGCTCGTTGATTGGTCGTGCTTTTGCAGAATCACCCGATCTGGCAACCCTGATCTACGGTTGTTTGATGACATGCTTTCTTTTGATGTTTTCCGAGATTCTCCCCAAAACGTTGGGTGTAACCTACGCCGATCGCATCGCACCGCTTCTCACCATTCCGATTCTTATTATTATTTTTTTGATGAAGCCGTTACTCTTTCTTACCCGAACCGTGACGAGTTTCTTTAAACCATCAAACATCGATGAAGTAACCGCCCCGAGCGAGAACGAAATTTTGGCCATGGCCAAGATCTCTGAAAAAGCCGGGAAGATTAGTTCTGATGAGGCCCTTTGGCTCACCAATGCCCTCTTGCTGAACGATGTTACCGCAAAAGATCTGATGACCCCCCGCACCGTTGTTTACATGCTCCCCACCGATCTCCCTCTTTCCATGATCTCCGCCAACAGCGATCACTGGAGCCATAGTCGGCTCCCCCTCGTGCACAACAACAACCCGGATAAAGTTGAGGGAATCATCTACCGGAGAACGGTGTTCGATCATCTGGTGCGTGATGATAAAGAAACCCTCGCGAAAACCCGCCTGCGCGACCTCATGCGCCCAGCCGTGTTTGTTCCCGAGACAATCCCCGCCAACGAATTGCTTCGGAAATTTATCGAGTCTCAGGAATACCTCATCGTCGTCACCAACGAGTTCGGCGGAATGGAAGGGGTGATTTCTCTGGAAGATGTACTGGAGTTCATGATTGGCGTGGAGATTGTGGACCCTTACGACAAATATCCCGACATGCAAGCCCACGCCCGAATGATGGCTCAGCGCAAAGCCAAACGTCATCAGTTGGCTGAACTTGTGGACGACCGAATTGCCGCCTCGCCCATCACCACAGCGGCGGAGACCATGAGCCATCGACTTCCATGAACAACTCACCGAACAATCCCGATTCCGGGGCTTATCTCCCCGCCTCCACTGATAACGAGCTGCTTGATGTGGTGGATTTTGATGACCGCACCATCGGCGTGGCCACCCGGCGAGAAATTCACCAAAAAGGTCTCATCCATCGAGCCATCCACGTCATCATCACCAACCCTCAAGGGCACTTCCTCCAACAAAAGCGGAGTAGTCTAAAAGATCGCTTTCCCGGCTGGTGGGACATCTCCGTGGGAGGGCATCTCAACGCCGGTGAACTCTATTTGGAGGCAGCCCAACGCGAATGCCGGGAAGAAATGGGTCTTCCAAACCTGAACTTGGAACGCGTTTGTGTTATGCCACCCACAGCAATCAACGGTTTTGAACACATCCACGTGTTTACCGCCCGCCTGAAAGATGTCTCGTTGCTGGCCCCCAATCCCGATGAAATCGCCGGGGTTCGCTGGGTGTCTCTCGAAGACTACAAACGCCTTGCCGATCCTGACTCCCTTGATTTGGATTGGCGCGTTACCCCCTGTTCCCACCATACCTTGAAGGAATGGATTCGTGTTGGCGCACCGGGAACACAGCCACTTGCTTGATAATCAGCAACGGAGTTTCCAGTATTTGCCTTTGACCACTCTTTCCTGATATCTCATAAAGGGTAACCGAGTGGTATAAGCGAAACACCCGCAACGTGAGGGTATTGATTTCCATGGCAAATCCGCACACCCCCCAGATCCTGATTGTGGATGATGAACCCAACATCCGGTTCGTTCTCACCGAAGTAGTCCGCCGCGAAGGGCTTAGCTCCATTGAAGCCGTGGATGGGCTGCAAGCTTTGGATTTGGTTCAGCAAAAACCCATCGATCTCGTGATCATGGATATTCGCATGCCCCGTCTCGATGGCATGTCTGCCATGCAACGGATGTTGGAACTCAGGCCAGAGCTTCTGGTGTTGATCATCACCGCTCATGGTACTGAGAAAACGGCTCTGGAAGCCGTTCAAAAGGGCGCCTACGATTTCTTTACCAAACCCTTTGACCTTACAGAGGTGCGGGTTGTCCTTCGTCGCGCCATTGATAAAATCAAACTCCGCAACGAAGTCGAGACCCTCAAACGCGACTCCACCTCCCGTTATTCGTTTGAGAACATCATCGGCCAATCCGCCGCCATGCGAAGCGTTTTTGAACTCATTGAAAACGTGGTGGACACTGACGTTACCGTGTTGGTGACCGGAGAATCGGGAACCGGTAAGGAGATGATCGCCTCCGCAATTCACCACAACAGCCCCCGAAAAGGGAATTCGTTCGTCAAAGTCAACACCGTCGCCATTCCGGAAACACTGTTGGAAAGCGAAATGTTTGGTCACGAGAAGGGTTCCTTCACAGGTGCCGTGAGCCAAAAAATTGGGAAGTTCGAAGCCGCGAACGGGGGAACTCTTTTTCTGGATGAAATTGGCGATATGCCCATGACGCTTCAGGCGAAGTTGCTCCGTGTGCTTCAGGAGCGCGAACTTGAGCGGCTCGGTTCCACCAAAACCATTCCCGTGGATATCCGGGTTGTTTGCGCCACCAATCGCGATCTCTCCAAATCCATCAAGGAAAACTCCTTCCGTGAGGATTTGTATTACCGCATCAACGTAATGCCCATTATGCTCCCCGCCTTGCGAGAACGGCGTGAGGACATCCCCTTGCTGATCGACTTCTTTATCCAGCGTTACGCTCCTCGTTTCGCACGCCCCGTGGAATCCATCCACCCCGACGCCCTGGATATCATGCTGAAGTACCGTTGGCCGGGGAACGTTCGCGAGTTGGAAAACCTAATGCAGCGAACCATTTTGATGACGAAAGGAACCCAGATACAGGTCAAGGATCTCCCCCCGGTGCTTAAGGGCGGAAGTGGGGAAACTCCGATTCCTGTACGGATCTCCCCGGAACTCGAAGAACTCGGCCTTGTCAATCCCCTCAAGGAACTTGACCTCAGCGATCTCCTCAATACTGAGGACTTCAGCTGCCCCCTGGCCGAACGACTCGCAAAACTCAACGATCATGTGGAGCAGTTCCTCATCAAGGCGGCGCTGATCAAATCCAACAATCACCGTCAGGAAACGGCCGACTTGCTGGGGATTTCCCGCAAGAGCCTCCATAACAAGATGGTTCGTTACAATTTGCTAAACGAGTTCAAGGGATCCACGACACAATTTGAGTAAACGGTCGGGCTTTTTTCATCTGCGAGTTGGGTAAATGGCTGGGTTGAACCGTCCTTGGAAGCTCATTTTCCAGAGAACATATCCGTATACAACGTCGCTATTGGGGATCATAAGTAGTGTTCAGGGCCTCTTATAATTCGCCCATAAACGTATTAATTTCATTTAATTGAACTTAGCAAAATTCATCGAAAACAAACATGAGTAACCCCTGAATCAAGGGTTGTGCAACACTCTACTCATGTTACCCATCGTACTCGCCACAAATTCGGTTGTTGACGATAAACGAGAACCTTTTGTATACCCTAAATGATTGATATTCATAGAGTTGAACATCCGCACATTCCCATTCTTCACCAAACGAAACCTTGGCACTCTGAATGCAGATAGTCCTACATCTGCATCAGCGCAGTAATTCAAAAATTGAGGAAACTACAATGAAACGTTCCATCAAAGGCTTCACACTTGTTGAAATCATGATCGTGGTTGCCATCATCGGTATCCTGATCGCCATCGCCGTACCCGGCTTCATCAAAGCCCGTAACACTTCCCGTCGTAACGCTTGCCAAGAAAACCAAACCAAGATCGACGGCGCTGTACAACAGTACATCCTTGAAGAAAACCTTAACGCCCTTGCTGACACCCCCTTCCAAGGATCTGCCTTCGCTGCTGGTTCTGCTGGTGCAACTGCACTTGTTGGTTCTGCCAACTACCTCAAAGCCGTTCCCGTATGCCCCTCTGGCGGTGTCTATTCCTTCCTCGCTCAAGAAGGTTCTTTGGGTGAAACCGTTTCTTGTAGCATCGCCGATCACCCCTTCCCCTCCGGTGCTGCAAACGGTGGCAACACATAATTGCTGCTCCAAATACTGGAAAATCGAATGGGCTCCTTGCGGAGCCCATTCTTGCTTTTACTCAGTTGAGTTAATTCATAAACTCAAACCACCGCTCTCATTGTGCGATATTAGTCCAGATCGAAGTCAAGATCCAGTGCCGGAATGGAGAGGGTGTCGTCCTTCTTCTTTTTGTTGGGTTCATCGGGAAGAACGTTGCGGTTATCCTCCAAATCAAATCCAGCGGGCTCACTTCGTAATGCTGGTTGATCATCAGCAAATGGGAGCATGAAGTCGTTTTCCTCCGCGGCCTCCATCGCTTCCAAGGCGTTGGTGGGTTCCTTCGCTTCAGGTTCCTCCACAGAGGAGCCTTCGTCCATCAATCGGGCGGCTTCCATGATCAGGTGCATGGTGGGTTGCTCATTGGTGCGTTCAGCGGAAAGAAGTGAGTCATACACAATAATCCGCCCTTCCGTCCAACGCATCAGACTCAAAACGGCATCGAACCCCCGCTGGGAACCGGCTTCCACGTGGGTAATCTCGCCCTTGTTCATGTAGATGGAACCAACACGGCCATCATTGGCGAAGATCCTCATGGTGCGGTCGCAGCGTTTCTGGTGGAACATCTGAATCAAGTCCAGAAGTTCCAAGCCGTGCAAGTGGGGGTGATCGGGGACCTCGGGATAGATCAATTGGTGAAGCATGCGCACCACCCAGTCGGGTTCCAAGGGGCGTTCGCAGATGGTTGTAGCTCCGCGCTTCAGCGCTTCATCGCGCATGCCGGGGCGCATTCCTGCTTTGCCAGCGCCGCCGATGAAAATCAAAAATTTATCTGCGCCGATTTGCTCCCGAATGGATTCAATCATATCCAGCCCCATAATATCAGGGAGCCGCTGATCCAGCAACACAATGTGCGGGCGGTTCATGGAAAGGCTCATGGCGTCGAAGCCCGTGGGGGCCTGATACACCTCGATATTCTCCAGAAACTTCTCCTGAAGTTTCGCTTCCAATAGCTCCGCTTCCTCTTGGTTACCCAAGGCAAGAAGCACCACGATGGTTTCTGATTTATTGGCCGCCATGAAACAGAATCGTCTGCTTTCCGAAAAATCGGGGAGGAATCGGGTTACCCGGATTCCTATTCAAGAGTTCTACAAATCATCGATAGCCTCGCAACGTCAATCCCACATCACCACCAGATAAGTTGTAGTGAGGGAACTCAAGAGGATTTACCTTGTTGTGTGCAAGTGCTGAAATCGGCTTTTATTCAACATCACCCTCAATAAGCCCCACTAACTCCGAAGAACGCAGCTTTCTCCATCCGCCGGGCTGAAGATTTCCGAGCGTAATACTTCCGCTTCGAATTCTGCGAAGCCGATATAATGTCTTCCCAAGGGCCGTCAACATGCGGCGAATATGGCGGTTGCGCCCTTCACCCAAGACAACACGGTACCCAAAACCGCGGTCAATTTCTTCCCCGGTGGAAAGCACAGGGATTCGCTCCACAACTTTGGCCATCAGACGCTCCCCTTCATCCACAACCCCTTGAATCATTTTTGCATGCTCGGAGGCGTCGATCTCCTCCCGAAGTACAATCTCGTATTCCTTCTCCACCTCATAGCGGGGGTGCATCAGGCGGTTTGCCAGATTGCCATCGGTGGTAAGAAGCAACAGCCCCTCGCTCATAAAATCGAGTCGGCCAACGGGTTTCAACCGGCCTTTGAGCGGGCGCAACATCACAGGGAGATGATCAAACACGGTGGGCCGCCCCTGCGGATCGTGCGTGGTGACGAGAACTTCAATCGGTTTGTGGTACATCCAGGTTTCCTCGCCACCAGTGGGGAGCTCCACCGGTTTGCCATCCACCAAAACCTGATCCACCCCGGGGGTTACCACCGTTCCCTTTTCCAGCAGAGTTACGCCGTTGACCTGCACACGGCGTTGATCCACCAGTTCCTCGGCTTTTCTTCGGCTCGCGATTCCGCATTGGGAAAGATACCGGGCTATCCGCATGGGTCCGGTTTCAAGCGCATCAACTGGGGGTTCGGGAGCTTCCCCGCTCGGTTCACTTTTGCCGGCGCGGTTCTTCTTCCAGGGGTTCATTTGGTGGCACCAGTGTCGGAGATCTCCTCAGAAGTAGCGGGCTTGCGCAACTCCCGTTGAAACAATTCCTTCATTTGGCCAAGGGATGGGAGCTCCTCCAGATTGCGAAGGCCGAAGGTCTTTAGAAAGACTTCCGTGGTGCCATAAAGCGAGGGGCGCCCGGGGACTTCCTTGGTTCCCACGACTTCAATCAGTCCTGCCTCCATCAGGGTTCTCAACACAGCTCCGGTATCCACCCCGCGGATGGCCTCAATCTCCGCCTTCACAATCGGTTGTTTGTAGGCAACAATCGAAAGTGTTTCAATCAGCGCCGGGCTCAGGGGATTCTTTCGGCGGTGCTTGAGGAGCGCCAAAATCCAATCGGCGTAATCCGGTTTGGTGGCGAGTTGATAGCCACCGGAAACCTCGGACAGCATGAGACCTCGCTGGGAATGGGCGTACTGGGTGCGGAGCCCGTTCAGGGCGCCAAGAATCTCCGCTTCCTCCAACCCACCGGTCAATTCAGAGAGTCGTTTAAGGCTGAGTGGCGAAGTGGTGGTAAACAACAGGGCTTCCAACACTGGTTCCAATTCCTCGGGGAGGGGTTGGGGAAGCGCCCCATCAGCGGTTTCCTCCGGGGAATCTCCGGGAACCAATTCTTCCGGCTGGGGATTCAGTTCCTCCATCTTCAAACCCCTCCAGTAATTTCCGGAGAGAGGAGTTCATCCGCCAGATTACTGTTCAATTCAATTTGGGGGCTGATGGATTCCCCATTTGTTTGGATGGAATCGATCCCAATAACCGCGTGGGGGGCCGACTCTTCCACACTACTAAAGAGCTGGGAATCATTCCAGGGAGCGATAAAGATCTCCTCGTAGCTGCCAGCCTGTGCGATGGTGATTTCCCGCAGTTTGGCCAACTCCAAAATGGCGAGAAAATAGGTGATGACTTCTTCCTTGTCCGTGCAACGCTCAAAAAGGCGGTTCATGTTCAGATGATGACCGAGTTGAATCCGACTGCGCAGTTCCACCAATTTGTCATCCGTGGTGAAACGCTCTTTCTGTACGGTGTGTTGCGGCTGGGTGCGGATTCGGCGAAACACCTTGCTAAAAGCATCATAAAGAATACGAATATCCTGACGGGGGATTTCCGACTTCGCACCTGGTACACTCATCACCGCTTGAGTACGATACACCACGCCTTTGTTTTGAATCTCAAATTCCCGGAGGGTGGCGCTGAGTTCCTTGAAACGGCGATACTCCACCAACTTGCGGATCAAATCCTGAGTGGAAAGAATTTCGTCGATTTCTTCCTCAGGGATGGCCTCTTCGGTGGAGGCTTCCTGCGGCAGAATCATGCGAAGTTTGATATTCAGGAGCGTGGCGGCCATCACCAGAAAATCACCGGCAACTTCCAGTTGAAGAGCCTCCATCGTCTGAAGCGCCTCAAGATACTGGGCGGTTATTCGGGAGATTTCAATATCCGTGATTTCCATCTCCTGCACTTTTACCAAGTGCAGGAGCAAATCCAGGGGGCCCTCGAAGACAGGGAGCGTAAATTTGGGGGTATAGAGGACGCTCATGGAGTTATTCAGAACTTTTTTGGTTTTTTCGCAAAAGGTGTGAATGCTTAGACATCGAAGTTTACGCCATGGCAAGTGAAAACACCGTCTCGGCAAAGAGAGTCAACAATCAACTGGGAGGCGTTGGGTGACAGATGGGTATGAATCCCCAGTTTCTCAGGAGGGATCGTTTTTTTTTCATTTCATGCTTGCCTCATCCTCGGTTCTTTGACGTACTAGACACCGTTGCTGACGTACACGTGAGCACAATTGTGGTCAGATAGCTCAGTCGGTAGAGCACAGGATTGAAAATCCTGGTGTCGGCGGTTCGATCCCGCCTCTGACCACCACTTCACGTGTTCTTGGCCGTGCATTTGATGCACTCGTATTTTCTACACAGAATCAGGCTCTGGAGGCTTCGTGTGAAAACCCAACGCTTTGTTACAGCGCTTTTTGCGCTCTTCGCTCTTCTCGTAATCGGTTGCGGTGGCAGTGAATCTTCAACTGCCCAAAAGGAAGCACAAGCCAAGGCCAACGAAAAACTGGCTTCACTCCCCACACCTGATCCTCGTGGCGGGCTTGACCGTGTGGCTAACGAATCCGCCACTCGCCTTGCTGAAACTCTCAAACAGTTGGAAGAACTCAAAAAGAAAAACCAAGAAATGATCGCGATGTACGGTGCTCAAAGCACAGTACTCGACGAAATGGTTTTCCAAGTTCGTTCCCTCAAAGAATCTGTTGAGAAAGAACAAAAACAGGTTAACGACGCCTTTGCCGCACGCGAGGCTGCTTTGGCCGAGTCCAAAGCCACCACGGAAGCGCAACCCTCCACCGGTGGAAGCGGCTCCTTCCTCTTCGCTATAATTGTCATCATTCTCCTGATCGTGATTATCATCTTCTTTGTGAAGTGGCTTCTGTCACCCTCTGAAGATAATTACGATGACGACGATGAATTCGACTTCGAAGACGAATTCTTCGACGACGAAGAAGACGACGATTTCGGTGATGACACCGACAAATCCAAGAAGAATGAAAACAAGGGTGACAAAGCATAATTCAGGTAGAAGCTAAATACTCTTCTCCCCCCTAGCCCAATAAGTCTAATCGCCCCGGAGACGGGGCGATTGCTTTGTGTGGAGGGTCACTTCCAGGCCCTTCACCATAAACCACGTAGTAACTTTCTCAGTGCCTTGCGCCTGAACTAACGGAAAGAGAGAACAAAAACTTGCCAGCAACAGTTGTCGTCGGATGCCAGTGGGGAGATGAAGGAAAAGGGAAGATCGTGGACGTATTAGCCGCCCAATCGCATTTGGTGGCGCGCTATCAAGGGGGACCGAACGCAGGCCACACCGTCGTCATCAACGGCAAAAAGTCCATCTTCCATATTCTTCCTTCCGGCATTCTGCATGAAGGGGTCATGAACCTCATCGGGAACGGAGTGGTGGTTGACCCGATTTCCCTCCTGAAGGAAATTGATGGAGTGGAAGCCACTGGCATTAATGTGGAATCGCGTCTTCGCCTCAGCGAACAGGCCCACGTTATTCTTCCCCTGCACAAGCAATTGGATGCGGCATTGGAAGACGCCCGCGGTGAAGGAAAAATCGGCACTACCAAACGCGGAATCGGTTTGGCTTATGCCGATAAATCCCGCCGTCAGGGAATCCGCCTTTGCGACTTCCGTCACCGTGCAAGCTTTGAGAAGAAGTATAACGTTCTCGCATCCTACCACGGACAGGTGATCAAGTTCCTGAGCGGCGCCACCTTGGATAACCTGCAAGAAGAAATGGAATCCGTTTGGCAAGCCGGTCAACGCCTGCTCCCCATGGTCTGTGACGGGGTGATGATGGTGAATGACGCGTTGGATGCCGGAAAGAATGTTCTCTGCGAAGGTGCCCAAGGCGTATTACTGGACATTGATCACGGTACCTACCCCTTTGTGACTTCTTCCAATCCCTCCCCTGGTGGCGCATGCACGGGATTGGGAATTGCCCCGAATAAAATCAACCGGATCATCGGTATTGTGAAGGCATACACCACCCGCGTGGGTGAAGGCCCCCTTCCCACAGAATTGTTGGGAGAGGCCGGTGAAACCCTTCGTCAGCGTGGTGGTGAATTTGGCGCCACAACTGGTCGCGCTCGCCGTTGCGGTTGGCTTGATCTCCCAGTGCTTCGCCGTTCCATCCAGATTTCCGGCTGCACAGACCTATGTATCACCAAACTCGATGTGTTGGATGATTATCCGGAACTCCCCGTTTGCACGCATTATGAAATCGGAGGCGAGCGCCGCAGTCACCTTCCCTTCGATTTGGATGAACTCAAGCAAGCCAAACCTCTTTACGAAACGGTGAAAGGTTGGCAATCCGCCAGCTGTGCCTGCGATACTCAGGAAGCCCTTCCCGGGGGTGCAGTGCATTATTTGAACAAAATCTCTTCCTGGCTGGGGACACCCATTACCATGGTGAGCACCGGACCCGGGCGGGAACATACCCTTGATTTCAAGGCTGGAGCGGCCTAAAGTTTCACAATAGTGCTCAGTCTACTGGTGTAATCACCAGAACTCCTTGGAGCGAAATGGTATCCCAGAACTCCACCTCCATACGTTCGGGTCACCACCCCGTGGCCCGGTTGCAGGAATTCCTGAAGAATCGGAGTCTGCTGTGGTTGTTGATACGCCGGGATTTACAGTCCCGGTATGCCGGCTCCACGCTCGGTGTACTGTGGAACATCATCCACCCCATCATCCTGGTGGGTGTTTATGTATTGATTTTTTCCAGCATTATGGCCGATCGCGTGGGAGGTGGAAGTACGCTCACTTACGCCGTGCACCTTACCGCTGGGATGATTCCGTGGCTGGTATTCAGTGAGATTGTTTCCCGCAGTTCCACCCTGCTGGCGGAGAATGCCAACTTCCTGCAGAAGGTCGCCATCCCCGTTGAGATTCTGCATATCAGCTTGTTTCTCTCCACGCTCCTTCTTCACAGCATCAGCTACATCGCGTTGGCTGCTTTTCTGGTGTTGGTGGGATATGATTTACCGATTCGATGGATGTGGGTTTTCCCGCTGGTGGTTCTATTTGCCATGGTGGCCACGGGGATCGGCCTGATCCTTTCCGTTCTGCATTTGGTGCTGAAGGATGTGGGCCAGTTGGTAAACGTGGCGCTGCAGTTTCTCTTCTGGCTCTCCCCAATCGTTTATCCCATGACGGCGCTACCCGAAAGCATCCAAACGATTCTTCGGTATAATCCCCTGCTCCCCTACGTAAGCCTCAGCCAATTCGCCTTTGGGGATGCCAACTCAGCCCAGCAATACCTGATGTCTGCCCACGGATTGTTTTTGCTTCCGTTCCTGACACTTTCCGCGGGCATTTTGTTTTTGCGTAAACACAGAGGGGAACTCCTCGACTTGTTGTAACACAGCCAAGAGGAGTTCTTTTGTTGGTTTTATCGTAGATGCTGGTGATTACCTTGGTCCAAGGAAGAACCAAGCCAACAGACCAAGAGGACCGCAGATGAGTATAATCACGATCCAAATGATTTTTGTGACAAGGCTGGCTGAACTGGTAACGGTTTTGTAGATACCAATTATCCAAGCAAGTAGATAGAGAATGCTAATTAATGCCGAAATCATGATGATTCCTTTGTCGTGAAAGTGCTGCTATTTCAACAGCAGCCCAACAACTAATCCAATACACAACATGGCAACGGCAACAAGAATGGCAATTATTATAAGCTTTTGCTGGGATATTCCAGATTCCGGTGCGGCAGAAGGTTGTTGCGGTGCCGGGTTCTGGGCAACGGGAGCACCCACACTCGCGGCTTGAGCTGCTGCCGGTGGTGCGGCGGTTGCACTCTTGGAGGAAGAAACGGCCCGTGGGTTCGCCAACCACTCTTTCAGCGCCTGCTCCACTTCCTCGGCGTTGGCAAAACGGTCGTCGGGGTGCTTGGCCAACATTTTGTCAATCACCGCCGTCAGCGCAGGAGGAAAGTTGGGAATATACTTGGTGATGGGTGGGTGAGGCTGCTGCACAATCGCCCGCATGGTTTTGAGGTCGTCCTGACCGATGAAGGGGTGCTCGTTCGTCAGCATTTCGTAGAATACGGTGCCAAGGGCGAAGATATCAGAGCGGCCATCGGGTTCGATTTCAAATTGATCGGAAATTTGCTCCGGTGCCATGTATGCGGGGGTTCCCACGGCGAACCCGGTGGCGGTCAGGCTTTCGTCTGTTTTGCCTTTGGCCAAACCAAAGTCTGTGAGAACGGTGCGCTTGGTGGCGGCTTCTATCAGGATATTGCCGGGTTTGATATCACGGTGGAGGATGCCCTTTTTGTGAGTATATGCAAGAGCGTTGGCTACAGAGATGATAACCGGAACAGCTTCCTCGGGAGCCCATTTTTTCCCGTTACGGCGTTCAGACTCCAAATCGAATCCGTTGATATACTCGAGAGCCAGATACTGAATGGGGCCCGCATCCTCAAATTCATAGAGTGTGGCGATGTGGGGGTGGTTGATACGCGCAAAACTTTTGGCTTCGCGTTCAAACCGGCGGAGGCTGTTTTCCTTGGAGGCTCTATCGGGAGAGAGGGTTTTCAAAGCCACCTTGCGGTCGAGCCGTTTGTCATTCGCCAGATAGACAACCCCCATGCCACCGCGGCCAATCTCCCCCAGAATTTCATAGTTGCGGGAGGCGAAGAGAGCTTTGAGGCGCTCTTGTAGCTGATTCTGACTGGTGGACATAAGGGACTCCGGCTTGAACCTGAACCGTTGCGGTTGTTTTGCTTGAAAAATCTAAAGTAACGTGTTTCAGCGCGTGGAAAGCGGTCAATAGAAGACCGAAGAAACAGGGCTCATTTGTTTTTCCCTTAACAACGAATAGGAGAGAAAAATAGACTCATTAGAGGTAATCGAATCAGCTTCCCCTTGACCGATGTGCCGAATGTGCATCTCATTGGTACATATTGTAGAATGTTTGAACAACTATTGTGGACAAGACAGCTTTTTCGGATTGGTCTCCTCTCCTTACTTCTTCCAAACTTTCCGAGTTTCTGCAGGGCCTTCGGGCTGCTGGGAAAATCATTCACCACAGCAACAACGTGTTTCAAGCACTCACGATTCATCTGCAATATGCGGAGGAGGAAATCCAACCGGGTTCACCCGCAAAACAGGATGTACAGGACGCGTTGAAGCGGATTTACGAAGCCACGCGCCAGTACACGGATTTTCAGCGTAGCACCTCACAACTATCGATTCAACAATCGGCTTTCGAGGGAACCTCGTTTTTGGCCTCCTTGGAAGAAGAGTTTTTGGGCCTCAACATTCCCGTTCGATTCCTCCTTTCCGGCGATTTGAATTCCGCTTCGTTGGTGATCGATACCGAGCAATTGCGTGATATCCTGATCCTGTTGATTCAGGCATTTCGGGTGGAAGAAGATGAACCTACGCTTCGTGCGGAATACAAAAAGATTCCCGGTCTCTCGGATTTGCCGGTACTATGCATCAGCGTTACGTTGAAACAACCTTCCTCCTGCAAGGAGGATTGGGATAACCTGTTTCTTCCGTTTGCCGTCACCGGTCAAAAAGAAGTGGCAAAATCCCGAGCGCTCCTACGGGCAATCTGTTTTGTGCAAAAACAAAATCGGTTATCGTTTGAACGCCCGGAACACCTCAACCTTCCCCCCTCTTTTCAAGTCAGCGTGCACCCCGAGCAAGGTACTCGATTTGAATTAATGCTGGCCTCAGCGAAACCTTTTGTGAGTCTTCCACCCAGCACAGGTAAACCCCTGGATGGCACTGCAAGTGGCCGGCCCGCTGCCAAAATTAATGAGGGTTTGGAAACTTTTCCTCCAGTTGCGAAAACAACCGAGCCTCACCAGAAACACAGTCGATCCGGAAAACTCAAGGATTCCGGTGCTGTGATTCTTCTGGCCGATGACAACCCCATCGTGCGTGATGTATGCCGAAGAATTCTGGAGCAAATGGGCGTGGAAGTGGATGCCGCAAGAGATGGCGCGGAGACCTTGCGATTGTTTCAGAGTTCCCCCACCCGCTACGATTTGATCATTCTGGATGTCATCATGCCCCAACACACCGGGACGGAAGTGGCGGAGGAAATCTTCAAGTCCAGACCCGAACAGCGGATTCTGTTTACTTCAGGCTATTACAAATCCACGGATGAGGTATTCGTCTTCCATCCGGGGATAAAAGGAATCCTCCCGAAACCCTTCTCCCGCGAACAGTTTGTTCAAACGGTGGAGAGAATTCTGACTCCCTCCACCGCTTGAGCTAAGCTGCGAGAATTAGTTCGCCGGGTTGTAGGTGGCATTGACCCCTGCGGAGGCTGTGCCCTTGAAGATGGATCCGATGGTGTCAAATGTGGCGCGAACTGGATGGCTGAAGGCAAAAACCTGATCGTTGTCCTCGAGGATAAAGTCCGGTTGCTCACGTTCCATGATTCTGCGGGCGTTCATGAAGTAACTGGTGGTGGTGCCGTCGGCGTTGTTGCGCACAACTTCCACCCGTGAGGCCGCTTTGAATCGCATGCCGCCACACTCCGTCATCACTTGGGAAAGGGTACGAAGGCCCGGCCCAAGGAATACCACGCGGGGATTGCGAACAGGCCCGTGCACAGACACCGTCCCCGCTGGAGGGATGAACAACACATCGTTGGGTTGCAGAGGAATGTTATACCGCAGATCACCGCCGAAGATAAACTCCTCAAGGGGTATGGTGATTTCCTCGCGCGTACTGATGAGGCCCTTCTCATCTTTGAAGAGTTCCAGAAGTTCCTCCGGTTTCAGGGTGAGACGTTGTTCCTGACCTACTTTTTCGCGGTAGAGCTTGAGAACGCGTGCAGGAGGAAGGGTGCGCTGACCACCAAACGTAAGGCCACCAGCTTTGAAGATACCATCCAGCACCGTATCACCCACATCGAGTTTGTAACGGCCGGGAGTATTCACGCTCCCCAGGATGACCACCTGATTGTAGAAATATTTTTCCACGTTCAGAATAATGATGGGTTCACGAACTATACTGCGATAGGCGTTTTGAATATCCGTCTGGAGTTGATCGGGAGACTTGCCATGGGCGCGGATGGCCCCGATGTAGGGAAGCACGATGGCGGGGTTTTCCGTGATTTCCACTCGGAAGGGTTCCCCCTCGGCATCGACGCCCAGAATATCCGGACGCCCCACAATGCTCAGGGTGATCACATCACCGGGCCCGAGGCGATAATCGCCCACGGAGGGGAGCTGCAACTCCCCGGAGTTAATCCTCTGAAGATCATTTTCCCACCCCACGCGGTCAACGTCCACAGGGGAACCCACGGCGGCACTGCTCGGACCACGGGTGCCACAGCCGGTGGCGAGAAAACTCATCAACCCGAGGAACAAAAATGGAATGAACAACAGGCTGGTGCGTGAAGTTTGTACTTTGGGGATTGTGGTGGAAGAGTGCATCTTAATCCTCGTCATCAGGAATGGGATCGTAGCGATAGCTGTACTGATACTTCTGGCCGTAGCCATAATTACCGTAGTAACCGTAGAAGTTTTTGGCAGAGGCACCGGTATTGTTGTAAACCACGCCCAGCATGGGTACGTTGAGTTTCCGGAGTTTCTCGGTGGTGCCTTTGAGAATGTCCATCGGCGTTTGACCTTGGCGAACGACCAGCAGAAGGCCATCCACTTTGTTGGAAAGAACAATTGTATCGGCCATGCCGTGAGTGGGGGCGGAGTCCACCACAATCACATCGTATTTCAACCTCATATTGGCCAGCAAATCCTGCATAACCTTGCTTTCCAAAAGAGTTACGGGATTGGGTGTGATGGTTCCAGCGGGGAGAATATCCAGGTTTTTAACTTGGGAAACCAGGATACAATCCTCGAGCGTTTTTTGACCCACCAAGATGTCGGCCAAACCGGGTGTGCGGGAAATGTTGAAAATCCTCTGGATGGAGGGGCGCTTCAAGTCTGCATCAATCAGCAAAACGCGGGCATTACTTTCCGCAAAGAAAACACTCAGGTTGGAACTCACCGTGGACTTTCCTTCACCAGGAAGGCAGGAGGTTACGTGAATCACTTGGGGGGCGTTCTTGGCGCGGGAGTAGATCAGCGAGGTGCGCAGATACCGGAAGCACTCCGCCGCATTCCCTTTGGAAGTGGTATCCACCAGGGGGACGGGTTTCTTTTTGCCCCGGATGTTCCCGATAAGGGTTGGCTGCTTCAAATACGGAACATAGCCAAGGTTCGGAAGCCCCAGCGACGACTCCACTTCTGCCGGATTGCGAACGGTTCGGTCCATCACATGGAGTAACAACACCAAACCGATGCCGGCAAAAAAGCCCAGAAAGAGAAATCCCGCAATGGTGCGGAAAACGTTTGGCTTCGAGGGAAGCATTGGAATGCTGGCGGGTTCGATGATTTTCACCGAATTGGATTCGGCCGAGTTGTTTACCTGCAAACCATCCAGATTGGTGATCAACGCATCAGCAATGCTGCGTGTTTGTTCAATACGGCGTTCCAAATCCTCGTATCGAATCAGATTCCGATCAATTTCATCAATGGCCTTTTCCTGCTCCACGTAGAGTGCTTCCAGGCGTTCAATTTGATTGAGCAGAAGCTTGGCCTCCGAGGCGTAGCTTTCCTCGGCTTGTTGCTCAAACTCGGAAATTTGGCGATTAATTTCCTCAATCTGGAGATCGATGTTTTTGAGTGGATCAAAGTTCTCCAAGCTCCCCGCGCTGAGTTTGGAACGTTCCAAAAGGAGTTCCCCTTTGCGGTTGGTCAGGGATTGATAGATGGGGTTTTTCTGGAACAAATCCACACGGGTTGCTTCCAGGGAATCCACTTCCTGAAGAGAGGCAACGTTCACATATTGTTGTTTGAGATCGAGGATGTTCTGATCCAGCTGTTCCAGCTTGGTGACTGCAAGATCGCGTGACTCCTTGGTAACGCGCGTTTCGTTTGTTTCCCGAAACTTTAATCGTTCGGCTTCCAACTCGTCGATCTTTTCCTGAATTTCTGCGATCTGATTTCGGAAAACTTCCTGAAGCGAAACAAAGTTCTGTTGTTGGTTTTCTGTAACGCTTCGAGTGAATGCCAGAGCGAATGCGTCGGCAATATCTCTTGCGCGCTGGTTGTTGCTCGCCCGTGCTTCTATATGAATGATCTTGGAATCCTCCACATTATAAACACGGATCTGTTGCAACAGGCTGTAAAGTTTTGCCTGGGCATCGGACTCTGGTGTGGGGTCGGGAGTTTTGTAGGAAACCACTGCCGAGCGAACACGATCGCGCAGTTGCGAGATATAGTACATCGCCAATCCCAAGGGAGACATGGAACTCTGTGTGGTGGGAGCGGCAGCGGGTGTACCTGTTTTTGATTCCAGAATATTCAACGCCTCGGAAGCGAGCGAGGTGCTGCGGATAAACTCAACCGCTGTATTTATCTCGAAGGGTTGATACAACACGGTGGACTTACTACCGAAGTCCAGAACGCGAGTTTTTGTGGGTTCATACTGGAGTTTGGTGACACTCGTATACTCGGGTTGAGTGCGATAAACCTGGAGAACACCAAGCCCCAAAAAGAAGAGCACGCAGAAGAGCACCACAAAAAGGCGCTGCAAAATGATGGAG
Source organism: Candidatus Sumerlaeia bacterium (assembly GCA_033761985.1). Classification (GTDB taxonomy): domain Bacteria; phylum Sumerlaeota; class Sumerlaeia; order SLMS01; family JAHLLQ01; genus JANRMB01. The sequence continues at coordinate 19,441 of JANRMB010000313.1, forward strand.
AGAATCCGCACCAAATCGATGATGGGTTCCTCGGATTTGGCGGCTGTCCCTGTGGAGGCGGTATGTTCCGCCTCAAAAACAATGGGGAGCTTGACAAGCTCCACAGACTGTTGCTTGGCAGAATCGTTCGGTTGTTGTTCCGGAGAAGAGGGTGAACTCAACGTGGTAATCCTTGGTGGTAAATCATCTCAACGAATACTCATCGGTGGGAGAAGAAGACATCTTCGCATCGCAACCGTGGGTAGGAGGTCAGGAGGGCAAAGAGAAGCCCCATTTGCAGTCCAACCAACGGCACTCGAAAATGGAACTCCACAAAAGCGTGTAACCAAAGGGCGAGGAATGCAACCAAAGCCGCCCTCCACAACCGTTTCTCACGCCAACGCCCTTGCCCGCGCAAATCCTTTCTCACGCCGGAGACCATCTGGCGTCCAAACAATCCCCAAAGACACAACAACAAAAGAAACCCTGGCACACCAGTATCCCCCAGCCATTGAACCCAATCGTTATGGGCAAATACCGGTTCTGTTTCCAAAGATTGGCCAGTGATGTAGCGATTAATGGCGAACCGTGTTCCCCCGATTCCCATCCCCAAAAAATGCGATTCCTGAAACCCCTGAAGAGTGGCTTGCCAGTAAAGAAGGCGGGTATCCAAATCCACGATGGAGTCTTCCGTTCCACGGCCACGACCTTCATCCAGAATCGCCCAGACCACCAGAATGATCAGCCCGCTTAGGATGAAGACCACGGTCAAACGATTCACCAAAATCGCCCGGGAATTGGGTTCTTCCTGATGCGCGGACTTCAATCGAATGCGCGCCACCACCTCCAATAACGCCCAACTTGTCATCGCCAACCAACCGATGAACAGACTCCCCCGGGAGAAGGAACTCATCCAGGAAAAAAGCATCACTATTAGCATTCCCAATCCCAGGAGCATCAGATCCCGTTCAAAGGGATAAAGCATCCGTTCCTGCAGGCGGCGAAGGGCCTCGCGCAGCCACCCCACCAACAAAGGAATCCCGATGAAGACGCTGGCAGCATGGTGATTGGGATTCACCAATAGCCCCATGGCGCGATTTTGAGAAAATCCAAGGGTGAAAAACCCCACGAAAGCTTGCGTAAAGGAGATGAGAATCAACAGAAGAACCAGAAAAAACCGCCCGCGAACATCCCGTGCTAACGCCGCCCCACCCAACACGACGCAGAAAATCCCGATCAGTTGATGAAGACCCCGTGTAGCCGCCTCGGTGTTCCAAGCCCATGAAGCGGGGGTTACACCCGCAAACTCCGCCGAGAAACCCTTCCCAAGCCATGGATATCCCAAAAGCGAAGGCGGGAGAAGTTGCAGCCCACACCAGAAAATTAACAGCAGCGCCACCACAAGATAACCGACCAAAGTCCGCCGCTTTTCCATTTCGAAAGGTTTGAAAAGAAAATCCAGAATCCCCCAAATGCCAAAAAGACCACAGAGGAACCACACCCCTTCCCGCCCCTCCGGATGGGCGAGTCCACCGGAAAACGCCATGATGAGGGCGATGAACAGGGGGAGAAGATAACCCGGAGCCTTAAACCAGGGTGAATCATGAAACGAAACGGGGCTATTCAATCGATTCACCCGTGCTCGTCGGCACCTCTATGGTGTCGAGAAAGAGATGGGCGAACGTACTCAGGGGATTTCCCTGAATCGTGGCTACCATATCAAACTCCAGGATTTCACCGGGTCTGGGTTTGGGCTTTACGGAAATCAATGTGGTGCCCCACTCCGATTTTGAAGGAGAAGAAGCTGAGTATTGCGTGGTGTAGGGAGTTGAACTGGTGATGCTGCGGGCTTCCCACCGGATTTGCAGAAGCCCGGGATCGGAATTCCGGGTAGTAAGCTGAAGTTGCAAATCCGGAGTTTTGGAAGTCACCTCCATTACGCCAATCCGAAAAGCTTTCCAACGATAAACCCGAGTGGTTCCGGAGGGAATGGCTGCCGAAAACTCGAAGCGATGAACCCCCTTGCGGTCATCAAACTGGGGGAAGAAAGCGTACAACATCCCGGAATCCACCAGCATTTGTTGCCAACCGAAAACCGGTTTGGAGCGTTCTATGGGAAGCGTGCGAAGTGCTTCGGGATCCACCAGAAGAACACCATTCTGGGTTTTCCATAAGGGATAAAGCTCCTGAATCAAGGGAAGCGCCGTGGGGAAGGCATTCTGACGAAAAATCTCGGCCACAAACAGATGCTTAAACTCCACAGGACGCGAGACAACAGTGGAATCCAATAGCGCGAAAAACTGATTCCGTGTGGATTGATCTGCCAACCGAAACAGGGAAACGAGTTCGATCAATTCTGCATCCGAAATACTTTCGAAGTCCAGACTGGAAATCAGCGGCGACAAATCCGCTCCGGAAGAAAGAAAAGGGCGGAATGTTTCAGCCGTCCGTTGAGGTGATTTGGTGAGGATAACCTTCGCCAACCCATAGGCTTCCTGTTCTTTGCCAAGCGCCAAATTGATGGGAAGCAACGCTACTTTTTGCTGAAGGAAGCCGGGGTCCAATTGAACCGCCAACTGGAGGGAGGACTCCGCCGTGGTCACTTCATTGGCCAAGGTTCCGGATCGGGCAAACTGCGCCCACGCCACGGAATCCAACGGACTTTTCCGAAGCGCAGCACGCAACAACGCGTTGGCCCGATCCACGTCCGGCGGGAAGGTGCGATCGAGAGTTTCCTGAGCAGCGGAGACAAGTCCTTCGGCTGTAACCTGATCCAGTGGAGCAGATGCAAGATCGGATACCAGAAGAGTTCGAGGCTCCAGATTGTCGGAAAAAGCATGAGTCAACTGTTGGAGTGACCAACCCAACAGCAACAACAGGAGAAAACCGAGTGTGATACTCTTCATACCAAATAAAATCCCTCACTCGCTGGGAGTGAGGGAAAAGTCAGGATACCTGATAAGTTTCGAAAACTGAATCAAAAGAAGAAGAAGGGACTGGTGTTGAACCGACGATCATCATCATCGTCATCGTCGTCATCATCGTCGTCATTCAGAAGAAGTGCCGTGCCGCCAAGAAGTGCGGCACCGCCCACAACGGCCCCACCTTCCCACCAGAACAACCCAAAACGGCGATCATCAACCACTTCAATCGTACGACTGGTGTTGTTGGTGGTCACTTCAGAAAGAAAGTTTGGGACGTTATCCACAACTTCCCAAGCACCAGTGCCGGCGTTTTTTGCCATGCGAACATAATCACCAGTGGGGACGGTAGCGACGCGGCTTGCAAGGTCTTCGGCCGTTACCACCATGTTTTGGCCCATGCTGTACACCTGCAACTCGGCGGGAGAAATGGCATCGAACAACATGATGGATTGTGGTTCCTTGGTGGCGGAAACCGGTTTGACTTCCACCTCTGTGGAAGCGGGAAGAGCTTCGTTAGCAAGCGCCTCGGATTGGATTTGAAGAGTGTCGTAATCAACACCCACGAGGGATTGTTGCTCATGCATGACGGCCAACTGACCAGCAACCAATTCAAAACGATCCTCGCCCACCACTTTGAGTGCCGATTGTTTGTTCAGCGCCAAGTGCGTGTTGCTGGATGTGGAGGCTTGAACGGGGTGCTCTGCAGTTTCCACCAAATCACCACTACGAAGAAGGAAATCAGTCTCCGCAGGGACGGTCACAGACTGATCTCCACGTGTTACCGTAAAGGCACCTTTTGAACGAGTCAGCATGGAATCCTTGGCCGAAGCGATTCCACTTGAAGCAGCGAATACAGCAATAACTGTATAAAGAAGGACGAATCCAGTACGCATTTTTTCACCAAGCCAAATTGGGCGCAATTCAACCCAATCTATAGTTTATTCAGGTGGAGTTTAGTAAGGGAAAATTCACCCGGCAAGGAGAACTTTTACTCGTGCTGTGAATAAGCAATAAAATAACAATGAATGATGAGAGCGGGCGTCTCAAAAAGAGACGCTATTACTCGTTGAACGCCGGGGCTTTGTACCCATGCGATTCCATCAGTTTGTGCTTCCGGGCTTCCTGCAGATCACTCAAGGCCATTTCTGATACCAGTTGCTGGAACGTGTATTCCGGTTCCCAGCCGAGAAGGCGTTTTGCTTTTTCAGGATTACCCAAGAGTGTTTCCACCTCAGTGGGGCGGAAGTAACGAGGGTCAACGGAGACGATTTCACGCCCCTTGAGTTTGGCAAATTCCTCGGTGGCGCTTACCACGATTGCTTTTTCCTCCACACCCTTCCCTTTCCATTCCAACTCGACTCCCAGCTCCCGGAAGGTAAGCGTTACAAACTCACGCACGGAGTGCTGTTCGCCCGTTGCAATGACGAAATCCTCGGGAGTCTCGCGCTGAAGCATCAACCATTGGGCCACAACATAGTCCTTGGCGTGTCCCCAATCGCGCAGGGAATCCAAGTTTCCGAGGTAAAGTTTATCCTGCAAACCCAGAACAATTCGAGCGGCGGCGCGGGTAATCTTACGGGTAACAAACGTTTCACCGCGCAGGGGAGACTCGTGGTTGAACAGAATGCCGTTACAGGCGAAGATGTCATAAGCCTCGCGGTAATTCACGCAAATCCAATAGGCATAAAGCTTTGCCACGGCGTAGGGGGAACGGGGGTAGAAGGGGGTGGTTTCACTCTGCGGAATCTCTTGTACTTTGCCGTACAACTCGCTGGTAGAAGCTTGGTAGAACTTCACCGTGCGCTCCATCTTCAGTGTCCGTATCGCTTCCAGAAGGCGCAACGTCCCCAAGGCATCGGTGTTGGCGGTGTACTCGGGCATGTCGAAGGAAACCTTCACATGGCTTTGGGCGGCGAGGTTGTAGATTTCCTGAGGTTGAATCTCCTGCACAAGGCGCAACAAGTTGGTGGAATCAGCCAAATCCCCGTAGTGGAGAATCATGTGACGCCCGGATTGGTGGGGGTCCTCGTAAAGATGATCGATACGGTCTGTGTTGATTAATGAAGAACGCCGTTTGACGCCATGAACCTCATACCCCTTGGAAATCAGGAATTCGGCGAGGTAGGCGCCATCCTGCCCGGTGATACCTGTGATGAGTGCACGTTTATTTGCCATTATGGGGTGACCATTAGGAAGAATTGGAATCGTTTGCTAAAGCGCAGAAACTTAGGATTGGCGTTTATTTTTTCCGATGAGTCCGGAAGCGGTGAACTGAGTACCATCGGGGAGTGTATGATTGCGGATCACCACATTCGGACCAAGCAGGCAATCGGAGCCGATAACACTGTAGCCCTCGATGATGGTGTTTGGCCGGATGCGAGTCCGTGGTCCTATGGTGACGTGGGGCTCAATGCGCACCGTTTCGGGGTTTTCGATAATCACTCCATTCGCCAAGTGCTTTTGGCGAATCTGACGGGAGAGAGTTTGTTCCACCACCACAAGGTCCGACGGATCGTTGATGCCGAGAAATTCATCCGGATCTGGTGTCACGAAACTCCGTACTTTGTGCCCTGCTTTCAGCAGGTGGGCAATCATATCCGTGAGATAAAATTCACCCTGAGCGTTGTCGTTCTTGAGTTTGGGAATGAATTCCTTGAGCAGCCGACTTTCGAAGCAATATGTCCCGGTGTTAACTTCCCGAATGAGGAGTTCCTCGGGTGAGGCATCACGCATCTCCACGATTTCGGAGATATTCCCCTCTGCGTCGCGCTTGATACGGCCGTATGCTTTCGGTTTTTCCAGAATCATCGTCGCCACCACGGCAGCCGCCCCGGTGCTTTCCCGCTCGTTGACCAACGCCTTGAAAAAGTCGGAGGAAATCAGCGGAACGTCTCCGTTCGTTACGATCACACTACCTTGAATACGGGCGAGTTGTGGGAGGGCTTGTTGTACGGCGTGCCCCGTACCGAGCTGTTCTTTTTGCCAGGCAATGACCGCGTTATCCCCCACGAGATCCACCACGGATTGCCCATCGAATCCGACAACCACAATCGGGCGATCAATGCCGACCTGCTTCAGGCTATCCAGGATGTAGGTCAGCATTTCCTGACCGAGTACGGTGGTCAGCACCTTGGGGCGCTGCGTCTTCATCCGCTTGCCTTGGCCGGCGGCCAGTATAACGGCGGTTGTTTGGGAGGAATTCCGGAAGTTGCTCATCAATAGAGTCCTGATTCAGAGGGCTGGTTGAAAAACGGTAGGGGGATTAGAGACCGAGTTTGGCTTTGAAGTAGGCCATGGTTTTGGAGATGCCTTCTTCCAGGCCGACTTTGGGTTCCCAGCCGTCGAGGTGTTTTTTGGCGCGCGTAATGTCTGGTTTGCGCTGCTTGGGATCATCCTCCGGAAGGGGCTTGTAAACGATTTCACTCTTGGAATTGCTAAACTTGATGATGGTTTCCGCAAATTCCTTGATGGTGATTTCCTGGGGATTCCCGATGTTGCAGGGTTCCTGAAGGGAGCTGTACAGAAGCCGGGTAATCCCTTCAAGCAAATCATCCATATAGCAGAAGCTGCGTGTTTGGGATCCATCGCCGTAAACCGTGAGAGGTTCGCCTTTGAGTGCTTGGCTCATAAAGTTGGGAACCACGCGGCCATCATTGAGGCGCATGCGGGGGCCGTAGGTGTTGAAGATACGCACAATACGGGTCTCCAACCCATGGAAGCGATGGTACGCCATGGTGAGGGACTCCGCAAAACGCTTGGCTTCATCATACACGCCGCGCGGACCGATGGTGTTCACGTTGCCCCAGTATTCCTCGGTTTGGGGGTGAACAAGGGGATCGCCGTAGATTTCGCTGGTGGAGGCGAGAAGGAACCGAGCCCCTTTGCTGCGTGCAAGCCCGAGGGCTTTGTGAGTCCCCAGGGAACCCACTTTCAAGGTGGGGATGGGGCGCTCCAGATAATCCACCGGGCTGGCGGGAGAGGCAAAGTGGATGATAAAATCCACGGGCCCCTCCAGGTAGATATACTCCGTAACGTCCTGCTTGATGAAGCGGAACTTCTCCGAGCGGATGTGATCGATGTTCTGGGTGGAACCGGTGGAAAGGTTGTCGATGCAAACAACTTCATGGCCACGAGCCAAAAGTTTGTCGCAAAGATGGCTTCCAAGAAATCCGGCGCCGCCGGTAATCACTGTTCTGGGCATGGGAGAAGACCTTTGGGGAGAGAAGTACGGGTGAAGAAATTCGGCTGAGCACTCATGCTTTTACAATCAACGCCTTGCCCGGTTTCGTTTGGGCGAGGGCGTTTCGGGTATCCACAATAAGTGCGCTGTTGTTCACAAGGGATTGATAATCGAGCGCTTTGTGATGGGTAACGATGACCACGGCGGTCATGGTAAGAGCTTCCTCCAGCGGGGTGCTGTGGCGCCCGGCAAGGTGGGGGTATTCACGGGAGGGCTTGATCTCCGGAATGTAGGGATCGTGGTAAAAGACCTCTGCGCCCTTGTGTTCGAGCAGTTCCAGAATCTTGAGCGTGGGGCTTTCCCGCATGTCGTCCACATCGGGTTTATAGGCAAGGCCCACCAGAAGGATTCGGCTCCCCTTCAGCGGTTTGCCAACCTCGTTCAGGGCGTTCATTAATTCATGCACCACATACTCGGGCATGGCGGTGTTGATTTCCCCGGCGAGTTCGATAAACCGGGTGGTGGTTTCGTATTCGCGGGCTTTCCAAGTAAGGTAGAAAGGATCGATGGGAATGCAGTGACCGCCGAGTCCGGGGCCGGGATAGAAGGGCATGTAGCCGAAAGGCTTTGTTTTGGCGGCCTCGATGACTTCCCAGATGTCGATCCCCATGCGTGTGAAAACAACCTTGAGTTCGTTCACCATGGCGATGTTGACGCTGCGGAAGATGTTTTCCAGGAGTTTGCTGGCTTCGGCCACTTCGCAGGAAGAAACGGGTACGGTTTGCTGAACGATGGCACCGTACAGAGCCTCGCCAATTTTCAAGGAATCGGAAGTCCATCCCCCCACAACCTTCGGAATGGTGGCTGTGGTAAATTTACCGTTATTGGGGTCTTCGCGTTCGGGGGAATACACAACGCAGAAATCCACCCCGGCCTTGAGTCCGGAGCCCTCTTCCAACGCGGGGATCAATACATCGCGCGTGGTTCCGGGGTAGGTGGTGGATTCAAGGGAAACAACCTGACCGGGGCGAACGTGGGGCGCCAGACTCAGGGCTGTTTGCTCCACATAGCGCATATCCGGTTCGCGATTGCGTGTCAAAGGAGTGGGGACGCAGAGGATGAGGGCGTCACAATCGCGGGCAAGAGCATAGTCTGTTGTAGCGGTGAAGCGCCCGGTGGCGTTGAGAGCTTGAAGCCGTTCTTCGGCAATATGCTTGATGTAGGTTTTTCCCGCCAGGAGCCGATTGATTTTTTCAGGATCAATATCCAACCCAACGACTTGGAAACCAGCATGGGCAAATTCCAAAACAAGGGGAAGCCCCACATACCCGAGACCTACAACCCCAATACGGGCTGAACGATTTTGGATGGAAGTGAGTAAGGGTTCAAACAACGGGTTCTGCAACTCAAGACCTCTTCAACAATCACATGCGAGGCAGAAGCGAAGGGCGAACGCGCCGGAATGCCAATCGAATTTGCTGCACAAGGATTGAAGTGGGGTTGTTCCGGGGGAGCAACAAGTCTCTGAACATCACCTCAGGTTTTCCGGGGGCCATCGTGTTTGAGGGGAACAGCATCGCGGAGTTGTTGGAAAGTTCTGCTTTCTCGCAAGTTGACGGTGGAATGGGACAGGGAACGCGCCCCGCGAAGCCCGGGAGTCAGAGCCTCGGTTTGAAGCAGATTCCCAAGGCGGGAGACGAGAATCTGTTTGTCAAAATTCGCAAGAAAGTACCGCAATCCGTTGGCTCCCATCGCAAGCCCGGTGGAGGGATTTGCTGCCAATCGGCGCACTGCCGAGGCAAAACCCGCCGCATCACCGGGTTCCACAATGACCCCGCATTCAGCCTCGGTGATAATGCGAGCAATTTCATTCTTACGGCTTCCCACAAAGAGAATCGGTTTCCCGGCGGCCATCACCGCATACAGTTTGCTCGGTACCAACAAACCATCGTATCGTGGATCCAGCGTAATCAAATGGAGATCAGGAGCCGATAGCGACTGACTAAGTTCGGAGCGATCCTGATAGGGAAGAAAACGCACGTGGGAAAGCGACTCCAACGCCGATTTGATCAGCGGCTGTTGCTTTCCTCCGCCCACAAAAGAAAAGCGGATTCCCTCTTCCGGGGAGAGTTCTTTGGCAGCGGCAATCACTTCCTGAAAACGATGGCAGGTACCCATGTTTCCGGAGTACATCACGTTGTAGGAGTTGGCATCGAGTTCTGTGTTGCGGAAGTGGTTTTTTGAGGCATCGATGGGGAACACTTCGTGGCGGCACGCCCAGCTTTGAATCACAGAAAGCTTCTCCTCAGAGATGCCTTTGGAAGCGATGGCGGACTTCATGTCCTCACCGAGCACGACGATTTTATTGGCCAGAGTGTAGCTCAACCAACCGAAAGCGCTCCACGTTTTGGCCAGAAAATTGGCCGGAAACCATTGGGGAAGAACGCCCGCCTTGATAGCGATGTCGGGGTAAACGTCCATCACCCAATAGACGAAACGTGAGCCTTTGAGGACACGAAGATAAGCACCCAGCATGGAAATCAACGGAGGCGTGGTAAGAGTTACAACCACATCGGGGCGGGGAAGAGTATGGATTTTGGCGAAAGCCTTGGCGTAGAAACTTGCATACCCCATGAACCGATCGCGAAGGCGTTTGCGGCCCGTGTTGCCGATGGAAAGCCGGTGGACATGCACACCATTCAAGACTTCATAGGTGGGAAGCACAAGGTCCCGACCATCATAAATCGCCCGACTGGTGAGTACGTGTACTTCATGGTTATCCTGAACTAGCTGCTCGCAAACGTCGGAAAGCTGCTGCGCGGTGGCGGCATAGTCAGGGGAATAATATTGGTTTATGAACAGAAACCGCACGGGTAAATCACACTCAGTATGTTGTCGTTGGATGTAAGAAATGCAAAAATCGTTCGATCCGTCAATCCTTCACACCCAATCCGGGGAATTGGCGACGTAAAAGTTGATAAACAAATCAGAAAAAATATCCAACTCAAATAAATTCAATGGTTTGAGTCTAGAAAAAAAATGGGTTTGTTTATCATTCAATACCTCTACACAAGGCTTTCCAGGGAAGGAAAACGGGTTTGCTGCTTCAGAATTGACCGTAAACGTACTCCTTCAATGCCCTGGTGAACCAGCTTACCCAAAACGAGTCGCCTGTTGGTACCCTGAAATAGAGCATCGGCATACCATTCGTCGAACCCCGAATGGTTGCTCCCACTTTTCGGCGTAACAGAACTCATCCAATCCCAGAGGCGGATACAGATAGCGGGATACTTTGCATACGCTTCCAGAATTCCGTACATTGAGGAAGGAAAAACGTCCAGCAGAAGCGCTTGATGAAAGTTCCGATAGGAAACCGAAAGGGGGGTGGGTTCCGGAAGCTCCTCAAGGAGTTTGGGGTGATTGGTCAACTCTTGGAGTACCCCAAGAAGGCCGTAGGCGGCATCGCGTTCCGGTTGGTTTAGGAGGTAGGAGTCCAATTCGGAGATGATTTTGGGATGCTGTTGAATCAGTAGGAAGCAATCCAACAAATCGCGCCATGTTTTCTTCCACCCCCTGCCCGTGTTGTGCAGGAGCGCGAAAGCAAGGGAGGCGGTGGGATGAGGTTGGCGGATGCAGGGAAACTCCTGATCCATGGGCCGGGAAGATTTCCAGATTCTTCTCCCCCGCCGGTTGGAAATCACCTGCAAATCAAGGTTTACTCGGAGCGGATGAATCCACAGACTCCCTTTCGGTGTGGGTCGAAGCTTTTTCCATCCGGTTTCCAGCAGCAACCACTCGGTTTGTTGCATCCGTTCGGGGAGTGTTGCCACATCGATATCCGCAAATGAACGAAGCAAGGGATTGGGATACACATTCGCTAGGGCGGCACCCTTGAACAGCAAAAGTGGAAGTGATTGGGCTTGGGCAGACTGCATGATTTCCGCAAGGCAACGCTGTTGACGAAAAGAGCGCAGGGCAGTGGATTCCATCCAGGAGGGCCAATCTTCCGGGGCGAGAAAGCTTTGATCAAATTCCAACCCGGAAAAGTGACAGCGATCCATCAGCCAGGGGAGGATGCAAACCAATGGCGGGTAGAGAGGAATGGACGAACCGTGGGGAAGAAGAGAAGAAACTTGCCCGGTACTGAAAATCAACCGACCCAAAAAGGTAAGGTACTCGGATTCCTTCTCACCATTGGGCCGGGGGAAAAGGGGATACCGAAATGGGTGGTGCGGATCAGGCATTCGCCCAAGCTTCCAAGTGCTGGCGAATTTGACGGCATGCCGTACCATCTCCGAAGGGATTATGTGCTGTTGCCATGGAGCGATAGTGTGCAGAATCGGTAAGGAGACGGGTGGCTTCGCCCACGATGCGTTCGGGACTCGTTCCCACAAGCCGAGCAGTACCGGCTTCCACTCCTTCAGGCCGTT
>JANRMB010000314.1:0-6982 GCA_033761985.1 Candidatus Sumerlaeia bacterium
CTTCCGGAAACAGGGCGAACATCAGCCGCATAATTGCCAATCCCCACGGAATCGAAGAAGCGGAAAGAGGAAGTATTGGCGTAAGTGCTTGCGGTGGTGTTATCCCAGTAGCGCTCGGTGATGCGGAAATTGCGGACACCCACACCATGACGCAAACCACGAATGTAGGGGAACTTGGCGAGCCCGTGCCCCGTCCCCATGACGTTATCGGGGTCGTTTCCGCGGAGCAGACGTGTGTCACTAAACGGCACGGAACCGGGTCGATTGTTCTTCAACCAAAAGTACCAACCGATTGCATGCAGTTCGGCTCCAGCCATGGCCGTTAGGTTGAGCCCACCCCGCCAGTCACTGGCGGCTTCAGCAGCGGCGCTTGCGCTGGAGGTATAGAGGAAACCGGCAAAATAATCGTTCCCAGGGTTCCAGTTCTGCATGGAAACATCGTTCACATCCACGGTGTTGATATTAAACAACGGAGCGGTTGTGCGGAGGCGGCGGTAGGTCCACACTTGTTGCCAAGTGCGGGCACCAAGGCCGTAGAAACCGAGTTGAGAATTGTAGTAAGTATTGAAGTTGGGGAACTGAGCCGAAACGGCTGTTTCGGGATCGGTGGTATTTGCACCTTTCAAGGCAAAAGGGAATACCACGGCGTTTCCACCATCCTCGTCCATGGCGGGCAACGTTCCGTTGGCGGCAATTTCTTCGGTGGAAATCTCGCGCCCCACGGTGTATCGCGCGCCGGAAAGCACCATGGCGTCGGAGGTTTCCGAGGCATCAATCACCACAAGCCCACGGCCCGCATTGACCGGTGTAACGGTGTGTACCTGCTTGGTAAACCGAGCGGAGTTCGTGGTGGAATACCAATCCGGGAATTCCACAGAGGTGAAATCCGTGAAAGGGATGTACCCGTTGGCGGGGGTGCGTTCGATGAGCGTAAGGTCCGTGATGCGGGCACCAGCGCCTTCGGTATCATTCACTGCGGTGATGTTCAAATCCTTGACCACGGTGAGCTTAAGGACGGTGATGTTGGGATAATCCGCCACCATTTGATCCAGTACCCATGCGGCGGTACGGGGATCGTATCCTTCCCGGGAAACCCAGTTGGTTCCGTTGGGGGAAAGACCAAATCCGGGTGCTCCACCGGGAACAGGGCTCATGTCATCAAGGAACTGAAGGTAATCCGCAGGATAGTAGAGAGAGGGGTTCAACCGCATCAAAGAGGCACCGGGCTCATGCCAGGCGTTATCGATGGCGGAAACACCTTGGGAGGTTCCCTGACCACCGAGCCAATCGGTGGGTTCAATCAGGAGGATTTGTGCAGTTGGCCAAGTGCGTGCTGCGGACATTGCGGCAGCCGGTGCGGAAAAACTTCCTCCGTTGATGACGATATCGGCTTGGAAGGTGGCGGCAGCGATGGGAGAAGAAAGAAGAAGGAGGGCTGCTCCACAACTTAGGTTGTACATCAGGGAAGGACTCCGAAACTGAAGGATTGGAAGGATTTAGGGAACACAAAAAAGTTCTTTGGAAGCGTCACAAGCCCACCATGTCCTTGACAACCCAAATCCTCATATCATAGCATCATGACAGGGTGAATTGATTCAATCACCTCGCTGGCACTGGGCCACAACAGCTACCGCCCACTTTTCCTTACATCGTTTCGGTTAAGTGTTGGGTGTGCGGCTACAAATTCCCCCCCCAAAACATCACCAAACGTTGCAGCCGAAAAGGTACACCGCCAGGAGACTGACTACCATGGCAGTACAAGTCGACGCAATCCCCGGTCTTGAGGGGAACTTCAACACCAACGCTTCGGGCTACACGGAGAAGCCCAATCTGGAACACCGAAACCTGAAATCCGGTGAGTTCTGGAAAAAAATCCCCGCCTATTCCAACGTCCCCGAGGAGATGTTCCTCGACCACATGTGGCAGCTCAAAAACTCCATCACTTCGGTGAAGGACCTGCTGGATACCGTGAGCGATCTGGTATCCACAGACTTCTATGAAGATGTGAAGAGTGGATTTGAGAAAGCACCCATGGCAGTTCGGGTTTCCCCTTACGTCATCAGCTTGATTGACTGGGAAAATCCCTACACCGATCCACTGCGTACACAGTTTATTCCCTTGGTAAGCCGATACACGGAGGACCACCCCGAAAGCCATTTGGACACCCTCAATGAGCAGGATGACTCCGCCACCAAAGGTTTGACTCACCGTTATCCCGACAAGGCGCTGTTCCTTGCTTTGGATATCTGCCCGGTTTATTGCCGTTACTGTACACGCAGCTACGCCGTCGGTTTCGATACCGAAGGGGTGGAAAAAGTAAAACTCGCCCAGGATGAAAAACGCTATCAACGCATGTTCGAGTACATCCGCAGCCAACCCCAACTGGAAGACATCGTACTTTCCGGCGGTGATGCCTACATGCTTCGTGCTGCGCGCCTCAAGATGATCGGCGAAACCCTGTTGGATATTCCCCACGTGCGCCGTATTCGCATCGCCACCAAAGGCCCCGCCATTCTCCCCATGAAGCTAATCACCGATAACGAGTGGTTCGGTGCCGTGCGCGACGTTGTCAACAAAGGTCGCAAGATGCACAAGGAAGTGGTGATGCACACCCACTTCAGCCACCCGAACGAGTGCACGGAAATCAGCCAGCGGGCTCTCGGCCGCTGCTTCGAGGAAGGCATCACTGTTCGCAACCAAGCGGTCTTCCAACGCGGGGTGAACAACGACAAGGACACCATGCAACTCCTGGTCAAGCGTCTCGGGTACATCAACGTGCACCCCTACTACGTGTACATGCACGACATGGTTTCGGGCGTGGAAGATCTTCGCACCACCCTGCAAAACGGGATTGATGTGGAGAAATGGCTGCGCGGTTCCACGGCAGGATTCAACACCCCGAACTTCGTGGTGGATGCTCCGGGCGGCGGTGGTAAGCGCATCGTTCACAGCTACGAACACTATGATCGCGAGACAGGCATTTCCGTCTACACTGCTCCCACCGTGAAGTACGGCAAGTTCTTCTTCTACTTCGACCCCTTTGATACCCTCTCCGAGCAGATTCGCAAGGCGTGGAAGGACCCCAAACAACGGGAAGAAATGAAGATGGCGGCGCTGGAAAAAGCCAAACAAAACGTCAACTACTAATCATCAACCTCCGGGGGGAGGGAGTTGTTCAACAAGGCGTTTTTGGTGGAAAGCTGCTATGTAGCGGTTCATGGTGGCATTGTTATTCATTTTGTTGTTTTCCCCTCCCCAAAAGACTTTCCCTTGCCATGGGTGGGTGCTCAGGTAGGGTGAGACTCTCGGCACCACGCCCAATCAGTCTCTACGGAATCCCCGATCGCGGAAGTGATGAAGTCAGCCCCACTCACCCCCCAATTGTTTTGTGAGATCCGCCGCCAGTTATTGGATGCAACCAAGCCCAAACGGCAGTTGCATGTACTTGGGGTGGAAGGGATGGCCATGGTGTTGGCTGACCGTTGGAAGATTGATTTGGAAACCACTCTGGTGGCAGCACTTCTGCATGATTTGGCCAAGTGCATGCCCTTGGAAGAACAACGGGAATGGCTGGATCGGATCCGTGTGGTTCCTATCACGCCGGAAGACTATAACTATAAAAACGTGTGGCATGGCAAAGTAGCAGCGCAGTTGGCGAAGGACTTGTTTGGAATTACGGAACCGGAAATCCTTACTTCTGTGGCCTATCATTCCACGGGTTGCATCAAAATGCCCGAAGTGGGAATGGTTCTTTTTGTGGCTGACTTTATCGAGCCATCCCGTAAATGGGATGGTGCCGATGTTACCCGCACCCGGTTGTTTCAAATGAATCTCCATGAAGCCGTAACCGAAGTAGCCAATTTGAAGCTGGAACACCTTCGCGAAAAGGGGCAACTCCCCCACACCCAAACGGAGGAGATGGCCCATTGGCTGCGTGCCTCGGACAAAACCCCGCTTACCCAAAGGATGGATTGAGTGACTGAATCGGATAACACCCAGATAGAAGAAAAAGTACGGTTGGCCGCTGATGCTGCGGACGACACCAAGGCGCGCGATATTGTACTCATGGATTTGCGTGGAATTTGTGACTTCACCGATGCGTTCATGATCTGCACGGGAACTTCCAGCGTCCAGATACGCTCCATCGCCCGCTCCATTCAAGCCGCTCTCAAAGAGCACGGCTTTGGGAACGGAATCGTGGACGGTGCTGACAGCAGCCTTTGGGTTGTCTTAGACTATGGAGATATTGTGATTCATATTTTGGACGAACAAACCCGCGACTATTACCGGTTGGAAACCCTTTGGGGTGACGCCAAACCGATCGAGTGGGAGAGCAAAATCCCCGCTTCGCCTTCCATGATTCAAGATTCTTACGAAGACGAGGGCTACTAAGGCACTTGTGAATCAGAATAAGCCGATAGATTCGGCACTCTTTTTCCTTGGAATGGTGACCACGCTTGATCTCAATAAATTTGGTGAGTGATGACAGGAGTATAAGACCATGGCCTCTGTGATGGAACGTAAACTCGGGCAAATGCTGGTTGCCGATGGGGTAATCTCATCTGCCAATCTGGAATTGGCTTTGGCCGAGCAGGAAGCCACACGTGGTTCGCTCGGTAAAATTCTGGTGGACAAAAAACTCACCACCGAATGGGAAATGGCCTCCGCTCTGGGGAAACAACTCAATGTTCCCTTCATCACCCTCAGCCATTATGATATCGACAAGTTGGTACTGGAAAGCATCCCGGTTAACTTGGTCAAGAAATACAAAATTGTCCCCGTGGACAAAACCGGTGATACGCTGACCATCGCCTTGGCCGACCCCAGCAATATCTACCTGCTGGACGAACTCAAACTCCTTACCAAAAGTCAGATCATTCCCGTCATCTCCTTTGAATCCGATATCATGGAGGCGATCGCTCGCTACTATACCAGCGAAACAAGCAGTTCCAACAATTTTGATGAAATGCTGATGGAAATCTCTGATGCGGACTTCAAGTCCGTTCAGGATGAATTGGCCGAAGAGCAACTGGATATTGTTGACGAAAATGCCGAGAACGATGGCGGCGACGAAGATAATACCGCTCCCGTGATTCAGTTGGTTAACCAGATCGTTATGGAGGCTATTAAACAAGGGGCCTCAGATATTCACATCGAGCCATTTGAGAAGCAGATTCGGCTTCGTTACCGGGTGGACGGTACGCTGATTGAGATGTCTCCCCCACCGAAGAAGTTCCAGAACGCTCTTGTCTCACGCATCAAGATTATCTCCGATTTGGATATCTCTGAAAAGCGGCTCCCCCAGGACGGTCGTTTCCGGATTAAAGCCAACGGCCGCCCCATCGACTTCCGGGTGTCCACCTGCCCCGTGGTTCACGGGGAAAAAGTGGTGATGCGTATTTTGGACGGCGGGAACTTGATGCTGAATCTCGGCGACTTGGGTTTCGACCCCGAAGAAATGGAAGCCTTGGAAAAAGCCATCAACTCCCCGTGGGGTATGGCCCTGATCACAGGTCCCACCGGTTCCGGGAAATCCACCACGCTGTATTCCGCGCTTTCCGCGATTAACGATCCCACCAAAAACATCAGCACCATTGAAGACCCGGTGGAATACAACCTGAAGGGCATCAACCAGGTGCAGGCAAAACCGAACATCGGGCTGACTTTCGCCTCCGGTTTGAAAAGCTTCCTCCGTCAGGACCCGGATATCATCATGATCGGGGAGATTCGGGACAAGGAAACCGGGGAGATCGCCGTAAAGGCCGCTTTGACGGGTCACTTGGTTCTTTCCACCATCCACACGAACGATGCGCCGAGTACGCCACAGCGTCTCGCCAACATGGGGATTGAACCATTCCTGATTAGTGCATCGCTCATTCTGGTGGAAGCGCAGCGTTTGATTCGCCGCATCTGCAAGAAGTGCAAGGAAGAGTACAAACCCGATGCGAGTTTGTTGAAATCCTTGGGAATCGAGGACCCCGAAGCGGTCTTCTTCCGCGGCAAAGGTTGCGAAGTGTGCCGTGGCTCCGGGCAAAAAGGCCGCGTGGGTCTCTACGAAATTATGACGGTGAACGATGCCATTCGGGATGCGATTACGCAGGAACTCCCCGTAAACCAACTGAAGCGGTTGGCTATTTCCAGCGGAATGAGAACCCTGCGCATGGCGGGTATCCGGAAAGTTCTTCAAGGCGCAGCGAAAATCGAAGAAGTGCTTGGAGCCACCATTGAGGATGAAATGGATGATGCATTCAAGGCGGAAATGAAAGCCAAGGAAGTGGCAAAAGCCGCAAAAGCAGAAGAGCTGGAAAAAGCTGCCGTCTAAGGCACTTCGGCATCCTTGTAGTTCCCGGTTGCGTTCTGAAATCAAACGTGACCATTTAGAATAACCAAATTGAGCAATGCAAAACACGAAAGCGCTCTTGGGAGTCTGAATTCAAATGCCATTATTTTCCTACACCGCCCGTGCTACGGATGGAAAAATGATCAATGGAACGATGGAAGCGGCCGACCAACAAACGGTTGTGCAGTTCCTTCGCGAAAAAGGGATGATGCCAACAGAGATTCGAATTGGTGCCTCATCCCCTACCAAAGTGAAAAAGAAAAAAGGCAAACGCGGTCGCCCCACCATCGACGACTTGGCGGTGTTTTCCCAACAAATGGCTGTTATGATCCGGGCCGGTCTGCCGTTGATTGAGGTTCTTAACATTCTCGGTGAACAAACCGACCGCCGGATGCTCGCGGAGATTATTCAGCGGATTGAAAAAGACGTGGAAGCCGGGGAATCACTCACCGATGCCATGTGCAAATACCGCAACGTGTTCGATACGTTCTATCTTTCCATGATTCGCGCGGGTGAAGCTTCCGGTATGCTCGACTCCATTTTGGAGCAAGTCGCGGTGTACATGGAGCGGACGGCGAGTCTTCAGAGAAAAATCAAAATGGCGACCATGTACCCTACAACAGTTATGGTGATCGCCATGGG
>JANRMB010000315.1:0-2779 GCA_033761985.1 Candidatus Sumerlaeia bacterium
TGAGAATTTGATGTTCCTTGTTGCATAGGCACAAAAAATATATTGCTGCTTGATTGAATATGCTGTGGACCCTATTTGGATTTAATTTCTCACTTGCCAGAGCGTAAGGTAATCATACTGTATTCATGTTAAACCATGTTGGCTACTTGGGTCTGTCTAAAATCCACTCGGATTTCACGCTGGATACCGAGTAGCAGAGGTCCCGTGACCGAATGGTATTGGAATGTTAATGCTCTGGTATTGGTCTATGAGAGGCCCATGGGAGCACCTGCGTAGGGTGAAGAACAATCTGGACGGTTTGAAGAGCTTCTTGTGGGTTTTTCACCCCCCATGGGAGAAACCCTTGCGGCTCACCAAATCCCATCGCTAGTGTCCAGTTTTGGTTGTTTGTAGAATTTACGAACCACCTGCGTGGAATTTTTCACGATTCATTCCCCATTTGGATTCACCTCCTTGATGCAGCTCCCTGGAAACCTTTCTGAAGCCAAAGCCCACTACCGTGTGATGTTTAGTTCACGGGTAATGGACGAAACAGAAGAGGCCCTGATCGGGAAAGGCGAGGCGTTCTTTTCCGTCTCGGGTGCCGGGCACGAGTCATCCGCCCTTTTGAACCCCTATTTGATCCCAGAAGATTGGCTTTATTTGCATTACCGCGACAAGGCCTTGATGCTGGCCCGGGGCATGAAACCCTTGGACTTCTTTTTGGGACTTCTTTGTCGGGATGCCTCCCACTCCCGGGGGCGCCAGATGAGCGCTCACTTGAGCAGTCGGGATCTTCATATTGTCTCGTTGGCGGCGCCCATGGGGAACAACGCGCTTCATAGCTGCGGAACGGCCCACGCTATTGCCGCGCAACCCGAGCAGCCCATTGTGGTGCATGCCATGGGGGATGGAACCACTCAGCAGGGTGAAGTGTTGGAGGCGCTCGCCGAAGCGGCCCGCAGCAGCCTTCCCATGTTGTTTCTGATCCATGACAATGAGTTGGCGATTTCCACCACCACCAAAGGGAAAACGTTCTTCACGTTGCGGGATGGCTCCGAGCCTGAGGACTTTATGGGTATTCCCATTCTGCGCACCGATGGCTGGAATTTGGCCGCTACGGCGAAAGTGTTCAAGCAGGCGGTGGAAACCGTTCGTGAGGAGCGCCGCCCGATGATCGTCATCATGCGGTGCAAGCGACTGTGCGATCACACAAACGCCGATAATCAGGAAGTTTACGTGACGCACGAGGATTTGGAGCGGTTCAAGGCCGAGTTCGATCCCATCACGAATTTGCGCAACGCTCTTTTGGCCAAAGGCATGGATGCCGCCAAACTCGTCGCGGAAGAAGAACAAATCCGCGCAAAAGTTGCTGCTGAAGCAGAAGAGGCTCTCGACTCCCCGGAACCGGAACCGATGCGTGAGGCGTCGCGTCCGCTTCCGGAATTGCTGACCAACCCCGCCAAGGAATTCCGTGGCGATGCCCCCGGTGAAATGCCGGGTCTCACCATGTTGGAAGCCATCCGCGAGGTACTTCGCCATCGACTGAAAACCGATGAACGCGTTGTTCTCTACGGGGAAGACATTCAGGACCCCAAGGGCGACGTCTTCGGAATCACCCGGACGTTGACCAAGGAAGCTCCCGACCGGGTATTGAACTCCCCGTTGGCAGAAGCTACCATCGTGGGGGTGGCGATTGGGCGCGCGCTGGCGGGCCAAAAGCCCGTGGCGTTTCTTCAATTTGCGGACTTCTACCCTGCGGCATTCAATCAGGTAATCTGCGAGCTTTCCAGCTATTGGTGGCGGACGGATGGACACTGGGAATGCCCGGTGATTGTGATGATCACCTGCGGGGGGTACCGCCCCGGGCTGGGTCCGTTCCACGCTCAGACCATGGAGAGCATCTCCGCTCACATTCCCGGTGTGGACGTCCTGATGCCAAGCACCGCCGGTGATGCCGCCGCCTTGCTCAATAGCGCCTTTGAATCCGGTCGCCCGACCTTGTTCTTCTATCCCAAGAATTTGCTCAACGACCGCGCCCGCACAACGGCGGGGGAAATTTCCGAACATTTGGCCACTCTGGGCCGGGCGGTGGTTACGCGCCCCGGTTCGGACCTCACTATTGTGGGCTGGGGGAACACCGTTCCCATCTCGGAAAAAGTGGCGGAACTCATCGCCGAGGGAGGTAAATCCGTGGAGGTTATCGATCTTCGCAGTCTGATGCCCTGGGATGAAGCCGCTGTGGTGGAAAGCGTGAAAAAAACACGCCGGTTGCTGGTGGTCCATGAAGATAACAAAACGTGTGGTTTCGGCGCAGAAGTCCTGGCGACGGTTCTCGAGCATCTTCCCGGAGAGCCCATTGTTGCCCGGCGGGTGGTTCGGCCTGATACCCACATCCCCTGCCATTTCCCCAGCCAGTTGGAGTTGCTTCCCGGAGTTCGCCATACAACGGAAGTCGCCGCCCAGATGCTCGGGTTGGATTTGCAGTGGATGGACAACACCGTGAAGTCCAAGGACGGCGTGATGGATTTGATCGCTTTGGGAAGCTCCCCGAGCGACGAACGAATCACCATTTTGGAATGGGCCAAGGAAGTGGGCGACCACGTAACCGAGGGCGAGTTGCTGGTGGACGTGGAAGCCGACAAAGCGGTCTTCGAATATCCTGCTCCGGCAACGGGAACTCTGGTGGCCAAACTGGTGGAAAACGGTGCTTCTGTTCCCGTGGGAACGGTGGTGGGGCAAATCGCCACAGAAGCCAAGGTACGGGAAAAAGCCCTTACCCGGGAAGTGGTTCCCCAGG
>JANRMB010000316.1:0-12226 GCA_033761985.1 Candidatus Sumerlaeia bacterium
CCCCGGCTGATACAGACGATCGAGGGCGTGCAGCGCCGCGCGGATGAGCTTCTGCGTGTCGCTGGTGGCCACATCAAACGTTTGCAACAGCGCAACGCTGGCGTGGGGGCCCTCACCAAATCGCCCGGTCGTGAGAAAGACTTCGAGATTGTAGGCCACCTGGTTTTCCTCTCGCAGCTTTTCACCCGCGCGGGTGGCATACGTGGTGAGCGCCTCCACAAGTTCGGCTTTATCCGTGACCCGGTGACTGAAGGAACGTGAGCACAGAATCGATTTCTTCACGGGCACCTCACCGAGTTCAATGCAGGAATCCCCCTGAAGCTCTCGCACGGTGCGCTCCCCCACCACCGTCATGTACTGGCGAATCCAACAGGCATCCTGCTGGCGCAGATCGTAGGCGGTGAGAATCCCCCGAAGCCGAAGCCATTTGGCGTGCTGGCGACCAATCCCCCAGACATCGCCGACGTCCGTCTGGGCAAGATAGGCGTCGAGGTGCGGGTCATGGAAAAGATCGAGCGCTGCAGGGCCGCGCTTGGCGTGTTTGTTTGCAATTTTGGCCAGTGTTTTTGTGCGGGCGAAACCAACGGAAACGGGAAGACCCAGGCGCTTGCCCACCGCCGCGATGATGCGATGACCAAAGGGCTCCAGCGAGCCTTCCCGCGCCGCAAGTGCCTCCACCTGCTCGCGGGAAAGGCGGAGAAACGCCTCGTCAATCGAGTACACCTCCACGTTCGGGCAGAACTCCGCCAACGTCTCCATCACCCGACGCGAAAAGTCGCCGTACAACGCGTAGTTGGAGGAATAGACCACAACCCGATGACGCTCCACCAACTTGCGTACTTCGAAGTACGGAACGCCCATGGCAATCCCCAAATCCTTGGCCTCCCGCGAGCGCGCCACCACGCAACCATCGTTGTTGGAAAGCACCACAATCGGTCGCCCCCGAAGGCTGGGCCGGAAAACCCGCTCGCACGAGGCGTAGAAGTTGTTGCAATCCACCAAGGCATAGAGGTGATCGGGAAGCTCGCCCGGCGAGCGGGATGCCTCAGCGGCGGCGGCAGTTGTGGACGACATGTGTAACAACCCCCCAGACTTCAACGTGCTCGGCGTTGCCATGAATCGCCGGGGGCAGCGGCCCCACTTCGAGTTCCCCCCCGCGCACCACCACCACCAAATCCCCGGGAGCGGCCGAAAGCGAACGATCCACGATCAACAGGTCCTCGGTATACAGCCCGGCGGGGTACTCCGCTCCGGTCTCCGCGCGGAAAAAAAAGGTCGAGGAGGGATGAGGAACCAGCTTGGAATTCAAATCGAGCTGCCCCTCGGCCCAATCCTGAGCCGGGGAACGAAAGCCCGTTTGCTTGTCCCCAAGGGAAGATTTTTGGAGTCGCTTCATGGCAATCACTCCTGCGGATAACAGTCGCCGGGAACGCCCGGCAAAAGCGAAACTAATACGAAAATCCAAAACCCCTCAAGGGAAATTCGCCATTCGCCAAGAAAGGCCTCTGGGCGTTGAAGGCTGGGATTCCTTCCAACAAATAGTGCGAGGTTTGTCGACGAACCCTTCAACAAACGAAAGACCCAGTTGGCTTATCAGATTTAGCCGTAGAGCGAATTGGCTTCTCCTCATAAACTTCTGAGTTGCCATGTTCTGCATTTGCATGCTTTGAAAACCTTAAAGTTGATTTAGAGTGAATGATTCATCATGAAGAATTTTTTCAGATTCCTTGGATTGGTTGCTGTGTTGGCGGGGCCCAGCGAACTTTGTGGGGAGGCGATGTTAGTTAAAGATATCAACACCTCCTCGGGGGGGTCTTCAGCATCGCCCGGATCGGGGAGGAATCCTTATCTTGGGGACGTCCACTTTTTTTCGGCCCGGACCACGGAGTTGGGCGGTGAAGCATGGGTGACTGATGGAACGGCTGAGGGGACGGTTTTGTTGAAGGATATCTTTCCCGGCTCGGGGACTTCGAACGCTCTCGGGTTTACCGGTATTGGCGATCTTATCTATTTTGTGGCGAATGACGGTGTCACCAATCAAGAACCATGGGTGACAGATGGTACTTCTCAGGGGACACGCCTTCTAAAGGATATCAATCCAAACGGGTTCAGCAGTGCGGGGAATTTTATTCCCGTGGGCTCCACGATTTTCTTTACCGCAAATGATGGGGTGAATGGGTTGGAGCTTTGGAAAACCGATGGAACGGAGCAGGGGACAGTTCTGGTAAAGGCGATTGATCCAGCGACGGGGGATTCAGGTGGACCGCGTCAGTTGACTTTAGTGGGAAGCACAATCTTTTTCACTGTCGCCGCAGAAGGGTTGGGGACAGAGTTGTGGAAGAGTGATGGTACGGAACAGGGAACAGTCTTGGTAAAGGATATTCTGCCGGGGCAAAATAGTTCGAATATCATCGGGATGGTGGAATATCAAAACGCGCTGTTTTTCACGGCGAATGATGGATCCACAGGGAACGAACTATGGAGAAGTAATGGTACGGAAGCAGGGACAGTGAGAATTACGGACAAGGTGGCGGGTGCTGGAAACTTTAGTCCTCAGAACTTTCTGGTACTTGGCACCACACTTTATTTTAGCGCAACAACTCCTGAATCGGGGTTTGAGTTGTGGAAGAGTGATGGAACAAATCAGGGGACAGTGATCGTTGTGGATCTTTCCCCGGGGACGGGAAGCTCCAATCCACGCGCGCTCCAAGCATTCAATGGGGATTTGTATTTCCTCGCAACAACTCCGACGACGGGTATGGAGTTGTTTCGATCGAATGGAACTGCGCAGGGGACTTTGTTGGTGAAGGATATTAATCCAGGAACGGGAAGCGGTGTTTCCGTTGTTGGGCGTTTGCTCGGGATTGATAACGGGCTGTATTTTTCAGCCTCGGATGGAGTAACTGGCCATGAGGTTTGGTACAGTGACGGAAGTTCCGTGGGGACGGTGTTGCTCCGCGATATTTTACCGGGCTCGGGGAACTCGGTTTCCACCACAGGTGCCTTTATCGTCGGGAAGGGAAACCGTGTGTTCTTCAGTGCCAACGATCCGGTGAATGGTTTGGAGTTATGGACGTCCACGGGGACACCTCAAGGCACGACGTTGGTAAAGGATATTGAGGGTGCTACGAATGGTTCAACCCCCAATCGGTTGACCTCCGCGGGATCCAATCTTTTTTTTCAAGCATCGGATTCCTCCACGGGCTCAGAACCGTATTTTAGTAATGGTACCGCAGAGGGTACGGTTCGATTGGCAGACTTGGCACCTGGTACAGCTTCTGTGGCGATTGGGGATATGATTGCCGATGAGACTGGAGCTTTCTTTTCTCCGGTCGTTTCCGGGGATTCTGAGTTATGGTTTTCGGATGGTACTCCGGGGGGGACACGTCTCTTTCAAAACATCAACTCAGGCGGTAGTTCCTTTCCGAGAGAACTGACGGTTTCCGGCGAGTGGGTGTTCTTTACCGCAAAGGAAAGCGCTTCGGTAGATGGACTTTGGAAAACAAATGCTCTTCAGGAATCGGTGACACTGGTGAAGAATTTTTCAGAATCGCTTCCCGCTGGCCCCTCCATTTCTGAGATGACGGCATTCAATAATGGGGTATTGTTTTTTGCCGACGATGGTTTGAGTGGCGTTGAACCATGGTATAGCGATGGAACAACAAACGGGACTACTCTATTGAAAGATATTGCCACTAGTTTTGAGCAGGAACCATTCGGAATGGTTGTTTCTCAAAATTTGGGTTGGTTCACTGCATTTGTTGAAAACCGTTATCAACTGTGGAAAACCGATGGTACCCCAACAGGGACAGTGCAGGTGACAAATCTCACCGCGAGTTTGGTTTCTGCACCGATTGCCTTGGGAGAATTGGGTAGTTGGACGCTCTTCTCCTACCGGAATCAACTTTGGAGAACGGACGGTACCCCCGAGGGAACCTCGATGGTTTGGGATTTCTTTTCCTCCTCCCAGGAAGATGAAATTCGAGCGTTCACTTTTACAGACGACAAGATCTTCCTTATCGTAAACACGCCGGAAACAGGGCGAGAAATATGGGCATCGAATGGAGAACCAGAGGGAACGTATCTTGTGCGCGATTTGGCAACAGGTGAGAATTCGGCGTTTGAATCCTCTCCTGCCCCAATGTTTGTGGGTTTTGAAAACAAGGTTTACTTTTCCTATTCAGACGGTGAAGTGGGAAATGAACTCTGGGTGACCGATGGCACTGAGGAAGGGACACGATTGTTTCAGGATCTCGCTGTGGGAAGCGGAAGTTCCACGCCACAAAATGCCCGGGTGGCTGAAACCAATTTGTATTTTAGCGCTCAGGGGACGATGCTTTCAGGTTTAAACTCCGGGTTGGAGTTGTGGATTCTTCGCGGTGGGGACACTCAGGCTGCACGAGCACTTTGGTTTGTGGACTAAATCCCCCAGCGTCGGATACGCGAGGTAAGGGTAGTGGGAGGAATTCCCAGAATTTCCGCCGCTCCACCGGGCCCATAAATGCGCCCTTCGGCCTGTTCCAGAGCTTTCCGAATATTGTCGATTTCCATTTCCCGAAGTGTACGCTCGGATAGTACGGCGCCAGCCGACACTGCAGTTGGGGGAGGCAAAGTTGCCTTTTTTGGCTGATGCTTGATAAAATCAAAACTGACTCGTCCCCCTTTGGCCATGATCACGGCGCGTTCCACCACATGGGAAAGCTCTCGGATGTTTCCCGGCCATAAATACTCTCTCAGGCGATCCAACTCAGCCGCAGGAACCTTGGGAGCAGGAACATTCAACCGCTGTGCCGATGATTTGAGGAAGTGATTAAGAAGAGCCGGGAGATCTTCCATTCGTTCCCGAAGCGGGGGGACACTGATGGGAAAAACCCCAAGGCGATAGTAGAGGTCTTCGCGAAATCGCCCGAGTTCGGATTCTTTTTTGAGATCACGATTGGTAGCGGCGATTATCCGAACATTTACTTTCCGGGTGATGGCTTCACCGATGCGTTCAAACTCTCCTTCCTGGAGAATTCGTAAAAGTTTGCTTTGGAGTTCCAAGGGGATCTCCCCCACTTCATCAAGGAAAAGTGTCCCTCGGTCGGCGAGTTGAAACCGACCAATACGGTCTTTGATTGCTCCAGTGAAGGCCCCCTTCACATGACCAAAGAACTCGCTTTCAAACAATTCCCGGGGTATGGCGGCGCAGTTGACTTTGATGAGGGGCTTTTCCGCTCGCCGGCTGTTGCGATGCAGCGCCCGGGCCACGAGTTCCTTCCCTGTTCCCGATTCCCCTTCGATGAGAATGGCTGCCTCGGTGGGAGCCACTAGTTTCACCTGCTCCAAAAGTCGACTGACTTGAGCGCCAGATCCGATGATTTCGGGATCGAGCGTGGAACCGAGGAATTCCTCCTTAAGCAGGGTATTTTCTGCTTCCAGTTCAGCTTTGAGGCGGGTGATTTCATCAAAAGCTCGGGCGTTGGCGATGGCAATAGCGGCTTGATCGGCAAAGAGGCGAAGCCAATGACTGGCGTCATGGGAGAGCCCCTTTCGACAAAAGATGCCGATGACGCCGAGTACCTCACCACGAAAGAGAAGGGGATGACCCGCAAAACTCTTAATGGCTTCGCGTTTTGCCCATTCCGGGTCCACAAGCCATTTTCCTTCGGTTTGTTCCTGAATGTTGGGGAGGAAAACCGATTCCCCGGTTTGGCCGATGAGACCAATTTTTCGTCTCCCAAGGGGAAACCGGGAAAAGGGTCCCTCGGTGGCATTCCAGATCACCCCTCCTTCAAGGGAGCGCCCGGCACTTGCCACCAAATGAAGACATTCTGTTCTATCGGGGCATTCCTCTGCAAAACGGCAGGTACTGCATCGATCCCCGGGGGCTTTCACCCAGATGCGAGTAAGGGCGAAACCGATGCGTTCACTGGTGAGTTCATCCACGATCAGTTGCAGGAGCTTGTGGGGGGAAAGCTCCTGAGTCATGGAGAGCATGATTTGTTGAAGGAGTTCGAGATTCATGAGGTTGCCTCTTGGGTTGAAATAAACTCATTTGCGTTTTGAGAAGCAACGCAAAATCGTTTACAACGCATTTGAGTTTATCAGAATGCATGCTGAAAAAATCACAAACTCAATATATTCAATGCTTCACAGAATTTTCAGTTTTGGCACTCGCCACGCCTTATGGGTGGTGTAGCCGATCAACGGCATCACAAATTTCACTCAAGAAGGAATCAACAAAATGTCTCGTATTCAACCTCTCAACCCCGCTCAAGCCACTGGTAAAGCCAAAGAACTTCTGGATGGTGTAAAAGCGAAGCTCGGATTTGTCCCCAACATGATGGCCACCATGGCTGTTTCACCCGGCGTTCTGGAAGCCTACCTCAACTTTAGCGGAGCTTTGAACCACACACTCGACGCCAAGCTTCGAGAAGAAATTGCCCTCGTTGTAGCTGAAACAAACGGCTGCGATTACTGCGCCGCCGCCCACTCCGCCATTGGCAAAATGGTGGGCCTGACCCCTGAAGCAATCATCAACGCACGCCGCGGTTCCTCAACTGATCCCAAGCATAATGCCATCATTGAACTGGCCCGTGCTATTGCCCTGAGCCGCGGACAAATTACCCAAACGGAATATCACCAAGCGGTTAATTCAGGATTGAACGAACGAGTAATTGCCGAAGTGGTGGCGAATGTTGCACTGAATTTCTTCACCAACGCCTTCAATAATGTGGTTCAAACCAAAGTGGACTTCCCCGCCGTGGAAGCACTTCACGCCTAACCAACTAGATCTCCAAAGGAATCTACTCAGATGAAATCCAGTCTCCTCAAAACACTCGCACTCACGGTTCTTCTCGCCGGCAGCTCTCTCGCCGATTCTGCTCAACCGTTCAAACCCGAAATCCCGGTGAAGGAAAATGTTCCCACCCGGACGCTCCATAAGACCATCAAAGTAGATGGCTTGGACATCTTCTACCGCGAAGCAGGTAATCCAGAAAACCCCACGGTTCTGTTGTTACACGGTTTCCCGACGTCTTCCCACATGTTCCGCAATTTGATCCCCCAACTCGCCACTCGCTACCACGTTGTGGCTCCCGATTATCCAGGCTATGGTCAGAGCTCGATGCCTTCGGCGACGGAATTTTCCTACACCTTCGATAACTTGGCCGATGTTGTGGAGGAATTTACGGAAAAACTCGACCTCGATACCTATACGATCTACGTGATGGATTATGGTGCTCCGGTGGGTTACCGACTGGCTCTGCGGAATCCCAAGAAGATCGATTCCATCGTGGTGCAGAACGGAAACGCCTACGAGGAAGGACTTAAGGAATTCTGGGATCCCATCAAAGCCTACTGGGCGAATAGAACCCCGGAAACAGAAAAGCCTCTTGCAGGTTTCCTGGTAGCGGACGTAACCAAATGGCAATACATTCACGGGACGCGCAATCCCGAGAACATCAGCCCCGACAACTGGATCAATGACCAAGTGGGTCTGGATCGCCCGGGCAACAATCAGATTCAGCTCGATTTGTTCTACGATTATCGCACCAACCTGGAGCTTTATCCGAAACTTCAAGCCTACTTCCGGAAGAATCAACCCCCGACGTTGATTGTTTGGGGACGCAACGACTACATCTTCCCCGCGGATGGAGCTTACCCCTACCTCCGGGATCTCCCCAACGCGGAACTCCACCTTCTGAATACCGGCCACTTTGCTTTGGAAGAAGATGCTGAGCTGATTGGAACGCTGATGCTCGACTTCCTTGACCGCCGTGTTGAGCGGGAAGACTGATACCGATGATGGAAACACAGTCCCCCAATCCTGTTGTCCTTCGCCCCCCCTTTACCCGGGAAACGGCTCTTCAGAAAGTACGCCTCGCGGAGAATGCCTGGAACAGCCGTAATCCTGAACGTGTTTCCTTAGCCTATACACCCGACAGCCTCTGGAGAAACCGCTCTGAGTTTCTTCAGGGGCGCGAGGAAATCCGGGAATTTCTTACCCGTAAATGGGCACGAGAAATTGACTACCGTCTGGTAAAATCACTCTGGGCCTACACCGAAAACCATATCGCGGTACGGTTCCAATATGAGTACCGCACCGCCGATGGAAACTGGTTCCGAGCCTACGGTAACGAAAACTGGGAATTCGACGAAGCAGGCCTAATGCAACGCCGTGAAGCCAGTATCAACGATGTCGCCATTCTCCCCGAAGAACGACGCTTCTTTTGGGAAGCACCCGGGGACAGACCGCTCGGGCATCAGGGAATCCCTGATCTGAATTAGGAAACAAATTGGTGAGTTTATCTTGTCTGGCTCCGCATACTTGTTGCGTAGCCAGACTTTTCTTTTGCGGCGTTCCAACGCTTATGACAGGTGTTCGGTGATATTCTTTCGCTGGATTACCATGGCTCCCCTTAAAAAACAACTTTGCTTCCTTTCGATGAACAGCCTTGAAGGCTTTTACACATACGATCACCTAACGGCGCGGGTGTTGGAAGATCGCGGGTGGACGGTTCGGATGATCCCCTGGAAGAGCAAGGAGGACTGGACGCGATTTGATGCGGTGATCATCCGTTCCCCTTGGGATTACCAACATTTTGCGGAAGACTTCCTGAAGAAACTCGGCCAGATTCATGATCGTGGTGTGCGCATCCTCAATCACCCCGAGGTAATCCGCTGGAATATTCAGAAACAATACTTGCTGGAAATGGAGAAAAAGGGTGTTCCCATCGTTCCTACGGTGATTGTTAAGAGCCTGAATCAAATCATCATTAATCGCTGCGCGGAGAAGTTTGAATCACTCAAGCTGGTGGTAAAGCCCACGCTTGGCGCTGGTGCAGAAGGGACGTTTGTGCTGGAAGCTCCCTTCACGAATTCCATCGTGCAGCACGCCATCGATCACTACTCCGATCAAGAGTGCATGGTTCAACCGTTTATGGAATTCATTGAAACAGAAGGGGAGTTTTCCCTGATGTACTTCAACGGGAAGTTTAGCCATGCAATCCGTAAGACCCCGAAGATGGGGGACTTCCGAGTTCAGGAGGAACACGGCGGAACGTTCCGGATTGTGGAGCCCTCCAGTGAGGCTTTAGACATCTCCGAAGCCTGCTTTAAAACGCTCCCGGAATCCTGCAAAAAAGATATCCTGCTTTACGCCCGGATGGATTTGGTTCGACGCCCCGATGGGAACTTGGCCGTGATGGAGTGGGAACTGATTGAACCCAGCTTATATTTGAGTACTGAGGATGGTTCCCACATCACCTTTGCCAACGCGATTGAAGAGGCTCTTCAATAAATTAGAAAACTAGTTTCCTGCAGTCTCGGAGGTGGTTTCCGGATCTGATCCTTCGTAGTAATTGGCGGGGAGTATTGGTGTTTCGGGATTTGTTCCATTTACAGAAAGAGGAAGTTTTGATTTCAACGCCGACCACGTGTTGAAGTTGAACTGATCACCTTCCACCAGATGAATGCGGTCCACGGGGCCGTAGATGAGCGGTTCACCGGGGTTCACTTGTGTGCGCTGGGTATCGGCGTTTTCCTGTAGAATGTAAACTTCACCAGCAGCATTCACTGTCCCCATGCCGTTGGGATAGATCGTAATGGAAGATTCTTCACTGACGCAGATGGCGCGAATGAGCGGGGTGCGATTTTCCTCTCGGAGTACGGCCATGAATCCCAAGGAGCGCCCCATGCGATCGCGATTGCGGAAGTGGGAATCGGTAATAACGTCTTCAAGCCAGGGGATGTTGATGAAGCGATCGGAAATGGTGACACCTTTGTTGTAAGGATCGGCAAAGGTATCCTCACTGATGGTGGCCTCTTCGGCACCGGGATCGTAAATGTACTCTCCCAGAATTGCGAGACCGGCGGAAGTTCCACCGACCACTCCACCTTTATCCCAGACTTTTTGAATCGCTTCCTGAGCACGTGTCCCCCGCCAAGCTTGGAGGTAGGCCGATTGATCACCACCGGCGAACCACACCATCTCGGCGTTTTCCAAGGCCCAAACAACATAATCAGAGTTCGCTTGCTCCACGGTATCGAGTTGGATGGTTTCCACAGAATCAGGGCGAGTCGACGAACCCACAACTTCCTCGTAGAAATAACTGTTGTATCCACCTATTCGACCTTGGCGGAGAACCACCAAATCGCCGCCATTCAGTGTGGGAAAAGCGTGCTGTTGGAAGACTGTATCCACCTCGGAACCACCACCCATCAGGATGGCCATGGGGCCTTCCAATTTTTCCGGTGTGACATCTTCTGTGTTACCAGAGATAAGGACTTCAAGACCTTCCGGCTTGGCGGGTCGAGGTGCACTCTCCGCCCCCAAAAGGGAGGTTGTTGCCAAGAGTGTTGTGGCAAGAATAAATTGGGGGACAGAGAGTTTCATAGAGGCATCTTAATCCGAGTTCGGTATTACAGTTAGGGGTAAGGTTTTACTCCAGAGGAGCAAAACCGTGACGCATGATATTTTCCGCCACGTGGCGTGTCACCATGAATTGTTTGAGGTAATCAGGACCACCAGCTTTGCAGCCTTGACCGCTCAACCGGTAACCACCGAAGGGCTGACGACCCACAATGGCTCCCGTGATGGGGCGATTGAGGTAGAGGTTGCCGCATTCGAATTCCACACGGGCACGGCGCAGGTTGGAGGGAGTGCGGGATTGCACACCACCAGTAAGCGCATAGGGAGTGGAGTTGGCGATTTGGAGAGCGTGATCGAAGTCACGGGCCTTAATGATGGTGAGAACGGGGCCGAAGATTTCTTCCTGCATGAGTTCGTGCTTTTCGGAAGTGACTTCAAACACCGTGGGCGGAACGAAGAATCCCTGATCCTTCAACGAGCCGATCTCTTTGGAGATGAGAAGTCGCGCAGATTTTTTTCCGAGTTCGATGAAGCGGAGCACTTTATCGACGGCCGCTTGTTCAATGAGCGGGCCAACCTGGGTTTCCGGGCGAGCAGAAGGGCCGACCTTGAGGGATTCCACACCATCTTTGATGCGCTCGAGGCAATCGTCATAAAGATTCTCAAGAACAATCAACCGGGAACAGGCGGAACACTTTTGCCCGCTGTAACCGAAGGCGGAGTAAAGTACCTCGGGGACGGCAGAATCCAAGTCGGCGCTTTCATCGATGATGATCGCATTCTTGCCGCCAAGTTCGGTAACGGTTTTCTTGATGAAGTTTTGGCCTTCGCGGAGGACGGACGCTTCGCGAATGATATGGAGACCAACTTCGCGGCTTCCGGTGAAGACGATCATATTGACGTCGGGGTGAACCACTAGTTCCTGACCCGCAACTTCGCCTTTGCCGGGAATGAAGTTCAGCACACCTTTGGGGAGACCCGCCTGCTCAAACGCCTGAACGATGAGTTTGGCAATCAAGGGAGTGTTTTCGCTGGGTTTAAGAATCGCCGTATTTCCTGCAGCAAGAGCAGCCACCGTCATTCCCGTGGGAATCGCGCAGGGCAAATTCCATGGGCCGATGACTCCGACAACGCCTACGGGAAGGTAGGACATGTCATTATATTCGCCGAGGATGTATGGTTGAAGACGATGCTCACCGGCAACCTCAAGTGCGGCGCGGCAATAGTACTCGATGAAATCGATGGCTTCATCCACATCGGCATCGGCTTCCTTCCATGGCTTGCCGGCTTCATGTACACAGACGGCAGCAAAGAAGTGGCGTTGCTTGCGGATAATTTTGGCCGCTTTGCGGAGAATATCCACGCGACCTTCCGCAGGCATGCGAGACCAAGCGGGGAAAGCGGCGCGGGCACTGCGAACCGCTTGACGAACATGCTCTGCTGTGCAGCTTGCAGAACGGGCAATCAGCACATCCTTGAAAGAGGGATCGATGGAATCGATTTTCTCGGTCGTGTGAATTCGCTCTCCATTGATGATGGCGGGCACCTCGAAAGGCATTTGGTTGCGGACTTCCTCAAGGGCATCGAGGAAATTTTGGCGTTCTTCCTCCACGGAAAAATCGGTGGGAGGTTCATTGCGAAATTCGCCGGGAATCACGGGATTGGATTGGAAGGTTTCCTGAAGGGTCGTCATTTTAAAAACTCGCTTTTCTTGGGGTCGGAGAGGAGAACGTCTTCCTTGGCGCCCTCGGTAAAGCGCTGACGAAGGAAGGACTCGTTGCTGGTATTTTCAAGGATTCGACGGACGAGATACGCCATGCCGGGTACGAGTTCACCACAGGGGGTATAAATCCGTACGGGCATTTTGGCCGC
>JANRMB010000317.1:0-9425 GCA_033761985.1 Candidatus Sumerlaeia bacterium
TGTACACCAAAGCGCTCCGCAAATTACAAGCTGACGTCCCCCCTGTTCCCACCCCTCAAGCTCTTGATGTGTTGGAGCGCTCCTTGGGGATGCCTCCGAAAGAGGTTTTCGACGAGATTGATCCCCTCCCTCTGGCGGCGGCGAGTCTGGGGCAAGTTTACAAAGGAAAATATCAGGGGAAAAAAGTCGCCATCAAGATTCTAAGGCCCGGAATTCACCGAGTGGTGGAAACCGATTTGTTCGTTCTGGGGCTGATTCTCCGGGTGTTTTTATACTTCCTCGACAACCATTTCGTGCGGAGTTTCTGGGCCATTTATCTGGAGTATGCCCGGATCATCCGAGAGGAAATAGACTTCCGGAACGAGGAAAAAAACGCCGAACGGTTTCGCAGGAATTTTGCTCCCTTCCCCAATGTGGTCATTCCCAAGGTTTATAAGGAACTCACCCGGCAGGAGGTTGTCGTTTTTGAGTTTATGGAAGGGGTTCGAGTCGATGATCGTGAGGCGCTCGCCAGCATCGGACTGACCTCCAAAGAACTTCTGGAGCTCATGATTTCCACCTATGTCCGCATGACGATTGTGCACGGTTTTATCCATGCCGATCCGCACCCGGGCAACCTGCTGGTGGACAATCAGAAACGCCTCGTCATTCTGGATTACGGCATGGCGCTGACGTTTCCCGATGAAATGAGGCGGGAAATACTGCGTGGCTGCCTCGCCATTGTGCGCGATGACATCAATGCGCTGGTCGATGCCTTCTACCGCATCGGCATGGTGGATGAATCCGCCAACCGGGCGCTGGTTCGGGATGCGGCGCAACGGTTGTTGAGTATTCAAATGCGCGACGATTTTGAGCCCCGGATGGTTCAGGAGATCGCCGACGAGATTTTGGCCACTTTCCATGAGTTTCCCCTGAGAATGCCCCAGCAACTGGTGTATCTGTTCCGAGCGTCGGCATTGGTGGAAGGGTTGGGAATGAAGTTCGACAAAAACTTCAGTGCAGTGCGTGAGGCGACTCCGATTGTGAAGCGACTGATCCGGGAGATTGCGTTGGAACCCGAAGTGGGAATCCTCGATAAACTGAAGCAGGGATTTAACGCGGTTTACAACATCGGAGATCAACTCAGAAGAGTGATTGAACGAATGGAGCGGGAGGAGCAGCGCATCCGATTGAATTCGGCGGATTTGGCCCAATTCGAACGGTTGGTGGCGTTGATGACACGGCGGCTGGTGGCCTCGGTGGGTGTGGGCTTGGTGGCCTTAACGGGTATTGCGTTGGGGTTGGTTCAGCAGAACATCTTGCTGATTGGGGGAATGGGAGTAGGTGCCGCGGCCGTGTTATTGCTTTTGTATGTGATGCCCGTTCGGCGGAGGGACTCTGGATGAGAAATTGATGAGGAAAATACCGAGGAAACACTTGATTTCCTTGGAGGATACCATAAAATTTTTAGCCAATTTCTTGGGTGCTAAAGGCACCGGGAAAGTTACCGATTGCTCAATCGGGGCCTTGGGGCGAGGCTAGGATGCCCTACTAAGCAACTCACTCCCATCTGATGGAAAAGCGCTCTCAACACGTATGAAGAATCTGACTCCTTACCAGCGAACAAAACCCCAGGCGCAGGGGCTTTATGATCCGAGTTTTGAACACGATGCCTGCGGAGTGGGGTTTGTTTGCCATATCAAAGGCAAGGCGAGCCACCAGATCATTGAGCAGGGGATTGAGATTCTCGACAATCTTGATCACCGTGGTGCGGTGGGTTGCGATCCCTGCACCGGGGATGGCGCGGGCATCTTGGTTTCATTGCCGGATAAGTTTCTGCGGCGTGAATGCTGGGATAAGTTGCACGTGGAGTTGCCCCCCAAAGGGATGTATGGTGCCGGGGTGGTGTTTCTCCCTTCAAATGCCAAACAACGCAAAACCCACGAGCTCTTGTTTGAAAAACTGGTCAACGATTACGACATGCAAATCCTCTGCTGGCGGGATGTCCCCGTCCGGAGTGAAGTGTTGGGCGATATCTCCGGTGCTTGTGAGCCGTTCATCCGCCAGGTGTTTGTGGGGATGCGGCAATCCTTCTACAACAAGCAGGACTTCGAGCGTCGCCTCTACATCGTCCGTCAATTAATGGAAAACCAAAGCCAGCAACTCGATTTGCCCGGCCACAAAGATTTCTACATCACGGCGCTTTCCACCAACCGCATGATCTACAAAGGGATGCTCACAACAGGGCAATTGGCGGAATACTATCCCGACCTTTTGGATCCGGATTTTGAAAGCCATTTGGCGCTGGTCCACTCGCGCTTTTCCACGAACACGTTCCCGGCTTGGAGTCTTTCCCACCCGTATCGTTATATCGCCCACAACGGGGAAATCAATACTCTGCGGGGCAACCGCAACTGGATGCGCGCTCGTGAGGGCTCCTTGGTTTCCGCCGTATTCGGCGATGAGTTGCAGAAGCTGCGTCCCTTGCTTTCCGAGGAAGTGAGTGACTCCGCAAGTTTGGACAGTGCGCTGCAGTTCTTGGTGCTGAACGGTCGGCCGCTGGCCCATGCGATTCTGATGCTGATCCCCGAAGCCTGGAGTCAGCACCAACTCATGAACCCGGAATTGAAGGCTTTCTATGAGTACCACGCTTGCAAGATGGAACCGTGGGACGGCCCGGCGGCCATTGCCTTTACCAACGGTGAAGAGATAGGTGCGGTGCTCGACCGAAACGGACTCCGCCCAGCGCGTTACGTGGAAACCCATGATGATTTGGTGATTATGGCTTCTGAGGTGGGTGTTCTCCCCATCGCTCCGGAACGGATCAAACGTAAATGGCGGCTCCAGCCCGGGAAAATCTTCCTGGTGGATACCAAGGAAGGCCGCATTGTGGGGGATACCGAACTCAAGCAGGAGTTTGTAAATTCCCGGCCTTGGTCAAAATGGATTGAACAAAACCTCGTGCATTTGGTGGAGCTTCCCGAGCATCCCGAACACGTCAAACACCCCGAGCATGAAACAATTTTTGAGCGTCAACAAGCCTACGGTTATACCAGTGAAGACTTGAAGGTAATCGTTGGTCCCATGGCTTCCACCGGGAAAGAAGGGATCGGCTCCATGGGGACGGATACTCCCTTGGCATGCCTTTCCGATCGCCCGCAGTTGCTCTTCAACTACTTCCGTCAGCTCTTTGCCCAAGTCACCAATCCTCCTTTGGACGCCATCCGCGAGGAGTTGGTGACCTCCCTGATTACCTATCTTGGTAGCGAGGGGAACCTGATTGATGAAGATCCGAAATCGTGCCGCCAGTTGCGGCTGGAATCGCCCATTCTGACGAATGTGGATTTGGAGCGGATTCGCCACATCAAGCGTCCGGGTTTCAAAGCTCACACCGTTTCCACCCTTTACCCTGTATCCAAGGGATTGCAGGGCTTTGAAGAGGCTCTTCAGCGAGTCTTTGACGACGTCAGCCGTGCCGTGAAGGAAGGGGTGAACCTGTTGGTTCTTTCCGACCGCGGGATCAACTCCGGTCAAGCGGCGTTGCCTTCACTTTTGGCGACTTCTGCGGTTCACCACCACCTCATTCGCGAGGGGACTCGTACCCAGGTGGGGTTGATTGTGGAAACCGGCGAAGCCCGCGAGGTGCATCATTTCTGCCTGCTGATTGGGTACGGCGCCGGTGCGGTGAACCCCTATTTGGCGTTGGAAACCATAGAGGACATGCACCGCAATAATCAACTCGCCGAGGGATTGAAGCTGGAAAAAGCGCTGGCGAATTATACCAAAGCCATCGACTTGGGCTTGCTGAAAGTTGCTTCCAAGATCGGGATTTCCACGATTCAAAGCTACCGTGGGGCTCAGATTTTCGAGGCCATCGGCATTGATAAGCAGGTCATCAACAAGTACTTCACGGGAA
Organism: Candidatus Sumerlaeia bacterium; assembly: GCA_033761985.1. Classification (GTDB taxonomy): domain Bacteria; phylum Sumerlaeota; class Sumerlaeia; order SLMS01; family JAHLLQ01; genus JANRMB01. The sequence continues at coordinate 3,896 of JANRMB010000317.1, forward strand.
CTGCCTCGCGCCTCTCCGGTGTGGATTTGGAAGTGATTGAGAAGGAATGCGCGATGCGCCACAAGATTGCGTATCCTCCCATCAACCATACACGCGGCACTGCTCTTGAAACTGGCGGTCAATACCAGTGGCGGGCAGATGGGGAGCTACATGCTTGGAATCCCCAAACCATCTCCGATATTCAGCAATCCGTGCGCATCAACAGCTACGAAACCTACAAGAAGTTTGCGGATCGCGTGAACAACGAAAACCGCAAGTATTCCACACTCCGCGGAATCATGCAGCTTCAACCCACCCGCCCACCCGTTCCGTTGGATGAAGTGGAGCCCGCGAAGGACATCGTTCGCCGTTTCTGTACGGGGGCCATGTCTTTGGGTTCCTTGAGCGAGGAAGCTCATGAAACGCTGGCCATTGCGCTGAACCGCATTGGCGGAAAATCCAACACGGGTGAAGGTGGCGAGGACTCCCGTCGCTACAAAGCTGATTCAAACGGGGATTTGCGCCGTAGCTCCATCAAGCAGATTGCCTCCGGACGCTTTGGCGTCACCACCGAGTATCTGGTTAACGCTGATGAGTTGCAGATCAAAATGGCCCAGGGAGCGAAACCCGGTGAGGGGGGTCAATTACCCGGGCATAAGGTGAGCGAGTACATCGCCGCTGTGCGCCACTCGACTCCTGGCGTGGGGTTGATCTCTCCCCCGCCGCACCACGACATTTACTCCATTGAAGACCTTGGTCAGTTGATTCACGACTTAAAAAACGTGAATCCCGCCGCCCGCATTTCCGTGAAGCTGGTTTCCGGTGTGGGCGTGGGAACAATCGCCGCCGGGGTAGCCAAAGCGAAAGCGGATCATATTCTGATTTCCGGCGATGGCGGCGGAACAGGTGCTTCCCCCCTTACCTCCATCAAGTACGCAGGCATTCCCTGGGAGCTTGGCTTGGCGGAGACTCAACAGGTTCTCGTCATGAACGACCTTCGCAGTCGTATCGTTTTGCAGGTGGACGGCTCCATGAAGACGGGTCGCGATGTGGTTATCGGTGCGCTGTTGGGCGCTGAAGAATTCGGGTTCTCCACGGCACCATTGATCGCCATGGGCTGCATCATGATGCGCGTTTGCCACTTGAACACGTGCCCCGTGGGTATTGCCACACAGGATCCGGTGCTCCGCCAGAAGTTCCAGGGCACACCGGAAAACGTGATCAACTACCTGTTCTTCGTTGCAGAAGAAACTCGCGAGTTGATGGCGGAATTGGGTTACCGCACAGTGGAAGAAATGATCGGCCAAGTGCAGAATATCACGTTCCTTCCCCCGAATCACTGGAAAGCGAAGAAGCTCGACTTCAGCCAAATCCTTTGGAAACCGAACGTTCCGGAAACCGTGGGGATCACGAACCGCACCTGCCAAAACCATGGTTTGGAACGAGCGTTGGATCAAACACTGATCAAGCTATCCCAGCCAGCGTTGGAATCAGGAAAACGCGTGGAAGCCGACTTGGAAATCCGCAATATCAACCGTTCCGTGGGGGCGATGCTCTCCGGTAAAGTGGCCCAGAAGTATGGATTCGAGGGGCTCCCTGAAGGAACCATCGAATTCCGGTTCAAGGGAACTGCCGGACAAAGCTTCGGTGCCTTCCTTGCCAAAGGCATTCAATTCCATTTGGTTGGCGATACAAACGACTACCTGGGCAAGGGGCTCTGCGGGGGTGTGATTAGTGTACGCCCTCCGGAGATTCCCAATTTCAAACCTGAAGATAACATCATCGCCGGCAACACCATCGCCTACGGTGCCGTGGGGGGAGAAATCTACCTCAACGGTGTGGTGGGTGAACGGTTCTGCGTACGGAACTCCGGTGCCAGTGCGGTTGTGGAAGGCGTTGGCGACCACGGTTGCGAGTATATGACCGGAGGCCGGGTACTGGTTCTCGGTGGAACGGGTCGGAACTTCGCCGCTGGTATGAGCGGTGGAGTGGCCTATGTTCACGACCCCGAAGAGCGCTTCCCCAATCTCTGCAACTTGGAGATGGTGGGTCTGGAAACACCCGATGAAGACGACTTGGTGGTGATTAAGTCGATGTTGGAAAAACATGTGGCTCACACGGGGAGCGCCGTGGCCAAAGCGGCTCTTGCCAACTGGAGCCAATTCACCATCGAGTTGGTGAAGGTGATGCCTCACGACTATAAACGCGTGCTGAGTGAACGAAAAATCAAGGAACAGAAGGAACGGCTGGCCAAGCAACAAGCTGTTCATTCCTGATCCTCACGAACCACGACCTTTCGCCATTTCTTGGAGCAAGAAAACACTATGGGTAAAACAACCGGTTTTTTGGAGTATGAACGCGAGGCCCCCGGGTATCGTCCGGTGGAGGAACGCGTTCGCGACTGGAAGGAAGTAACATTTGAACTTCCGGACGAAAAGAAAAAAGCCCAAGCTGCGCGCTGCATGGATTGTGGCGTTCCCTTCTGTAATCAGGGCTGCCCCTTGGGGAATTTGATACCCGATTGGAATGATTTGGTTTACCGCAACCTCTGGAAAGAGGCGATTGTGGCGCTGCACAAAACGAACAACTTCCCAGAGTTTACCGGGCGTATTTGTCCGGCCCCCTGTGAAGCGGCCTGCGTTTTGGGAATCAACGATTCCCCGGTGACGATCAAGCAGATTGAAAACAGCATTATTGAGCGGGCATTTGCCGAGGGGTGGATTAAGCCCGAGCCTCCCAGCATCCGGACCGGGAAAACCGTGGCGATTGTGGGCTCCGGTCCTGCAGGCCTTGCAGCAGCACAACAACTCAACCGGGCCGGGCATTTGGTGACAGTCTTTGAACGTGAAAAACGCGTGGGCGGTTTGCTCACCTTCGGGATTCCAGACTTCAAATTGGAAAAATCCGTTGTCGATCGCCGAATTGCGATTCTGGAAGCGGAAGGCATCAGCTTTCAAACGGGTGTAACGATTGGCAAAGACATTACGATGGATGAGTTGCGGAGCCGCTTTTCCGCAGTTCTGTTGTGCAACGGTGCCACGCTCCCCCGCGATGTTCGCGTTCCCGGGCGTGAGTTGAACGGGATTCTCTTCGCCATGGATTACCTGACGGCACAGAATTATTCAAACTACGGCGATGCCGATGGCGAGCGCTATCCACTCGTTTCCGCCAAGGATAAGCATGTGATCATCATTGGCGGCGGAGATACCGGGGCCGATTGTTACGGCACCGCCATCCGCCAAGGGGCTAAATCCGTCACCCAATTGGAGTATAACATGCGTCCCCCGGAAGAGCGCCCGTCGTATAATCCATGGCCTCAATGGCCGCTTACGTTCTACAGCCTTCCCGCTCACTACGAGGGTGGGAAGCGAGATTGGTGCGTGATGACGAAGAAGTTTTCCGGCAAGGATGGGAAGAATGTGGATACTCTCCACGCCATTCGATTGGATTGGGAAAACCCCGATGCCCCCAAACGCGACCGAAAAATGATTGAAGTGCCGGGCTCCGATTTTGAGCTCCCAGCGGATTTGGTTCTCCTCGCCATCGGTTTCTCCGGTCCGGAAAAAGAAGGCCCCATCAGCCAACTTGGATTGGAACTCGACCGCCGAGGAAATGTGAAAATCGACGAAAACTTCATGACGAGTCAGGAAGGCGTATTCGCTGCCGGAGATACCAGCCGTGGGCAATCTCTGGTGGTATGGGCTATCGCCGATGGCCGTAAAGCCGCTCGCGGAGTCGATCAGTTTTTGATGGGCTTTAGCGATCTCCCCGGATAAACACTTTCTCGCAACACGAGCCCGTGGGTGTGCTTCTGGTTGCCCCCATATGAAAAACATTCACCATGACCCCTCACTCATCGGCTCGCCGGATTTGTTGAGGGGTTTTCTTTTTTGATGGAAAAGCATCTGCTCACTCTGATCCTGGTGATTTTGGGGTTGGGCCATTTGTGGCTGCAACTCTTCAACCGGTTCATGCTGAGCATTCCGGAAGGGCGACTAAAGGAGCCCATTTTTGGGGTGACCTTTTTGGGAATCGTGCTGATTCCCTCCATTCTGCTCCTCGTATTCGGTGATACACCCCCCTTGGATGCAGCACTGGGATGGCGCCCCGCAACGGTGGCAGAGATTCTCTTGTTCAGTGCATTCGCCGGAATTTGGATCTTCATGCTTTGGCGTATGGGATTGCTGATAGCCGATATTCTTTTCCCCATGAGTTCCCATCGGGTTCTAAGTGAGGAGCGCTCCAATGTGGCGCTGAAAAAACCGAAGAGCCTATTACCAGCATTTTTGAGCAGTTGGGACACAACATTCGATCTGGAGTTTCGCGACTTGGAAATTCAGGTACGCTATCTTCCGCGTGAGTTCGATGGATTAACGCTGCTTCAGGTTTCCGATCTCCACTTTGAAGAAGATCCCCTGTGGTTGCCTTGGTTCAGGCAAGTGCGGGATTTTGCCAATTCCTTGGAACCCGATTTGGTGATGTTCACCGGTGACTTTGTGAATGATGAACAAACGGTGCGGGCGAGTGTTGAATATCACGCCGGGTTTGAAGCTCGTGTGGCGAAGTTGGGTGTTTTGGGAAATCATGATTACTGGACTCGCCCCAAAAAGATTCGCTCGTTATGCAAGCAGAATGGCATCAAGCTACTGCATAACGAGTCATTCATCATGATGCGACACGGAAGGAAGTTGGTCTTTTCCGGGACGGATTCTCCTTGGAACCATAAGCGGGTGGAGGCTTCAGCATTGCATAAAGACGATGCGGCGGATTGCCTGATTTTTCTTTCCCATACTCCGGATAACGGCCCCTTGGCAGCGATGAACGATGCGTACTTGATCCTTAGCGGGCACAACCATGGCGGGCAAATTCGGTTGCCCATCATCGGCCCACTGATCATCCCAAGTCGTTACGGAAGAATGTTCTGCGATGGGTTGTTCGATTTAAACGAATCGAGTGTGATGGTGGTGAGCCGGGGTATTGGTTGTTCACGCTTTGGAAGCAAACCGGCCGGAAAGTTTCGGCTGGGTTGCAAACCGGAGTTGATCCGGATAACGCTGCGGGCGCCATTTGCGGATTTACCGGTGCGCACCCGGAGTTCGAATGAACTGTTCAAACCTCGGGTAAGTACCCCGGTGGCGGAGATTTCCGGATAGTTAATGGAATCTAGCGCGTACCGAGTCGTTCCACTTTGCTGATCACATCGCGGTAACCCGCATCGATTTTCATGAGTTGCTTGTAGAGTTTTCCGGCGCTGCTGAACATGTGGGCTTCTTCCAAAACCTCTGCCGTGCGGTAGATCCAACTCATGAGTTGCTCCAGTTCCGCAGGATCGTCCTCCAAGGAGAGTTTCATTTCGCCAAGGGTTTCTCCGGCGAGGTCAAACATACGTTTCTTGGCGAAGGCATAGGCAAGCTTGACCACAGCGATGCGGCTTCCATCCGTCATCCGGGCAGCACGTTGGAAGTAGGTGATGGCGTTGTTGAAATCCTTGGCTTCAAGGCGCAGATCACCAAGTTCTTCCAACGTGGTGCGGTCGCCTTTTCCTGCTTCC
>JANRMB010000318.1:0-8803 GCA_033761985.1 Candidatus Sumerlaeia bacterium
GGAAAACAATCCGAATCCGATGAGCAGGCAAATGCCGATAATCATCGGCAGCGGGCTTCTCTTGATTTGTTTTGGTGCCGGTGCGTTGGGCGGCATGCCACCAAATCCGGGCTGCCCCATCGGCGGAAACCCCTGCTGGGGTGCAAACTGCTGCGGAGCGTACTGCTGGGGAGCATACTGTGGTGGTTGAGCCATCATCGGCGGGCGTTGGCCCCCCGGGAATCCCTGCTGGGGAACGCCCCCACCCGGGTATCCGGGAGTTGCTTGGCCATGCTGAGGGGCATATTGGGGCGGATATTGATACGCGGGCCGGGGAGCTTGAGCCTGCTGTGGGGGATTAATGGGACGATCACCTGGGGGGGGAACCTGCCCGGGTGAGGATTGCGGAGGATTTTGGGGGTATTGATCGGCCATGTAAGCTTTCCATCTCATCATTAGATAAACCAAGGTAGGGGGAAGACCCTCACCAATACAAGCAAAAGAGGGACGCAAATTCCACCCTCAAACAGGAAACCGAACAGGAAGCCTTCTTTCTTTTGACTCCAACCCCTCTCACGATGAATCTCGGCTTAAGTTTTGTGTTTAGTAAGCATTCCATCCGGCGGGGAGCCGACCCTTTCCAATGCTTTTTGTTTCCTCATTCAACCTGTGCAGCCGTTCAGTCTTGGCCATTTCGGCACTTGGTTTTGTTGCCCTAACAAGTAATCCACTTTTTGCGGCCGAAGAATCGCAGTCGTCGCCAACCTTCCGGCTTTCTGCTCCAGAGATTTTCAAATCCCACCGGGGAGCCTTTGCCCTTACTTCCGGTGACTTCCACGGCGACGATGTTCCAGACTTCGCCTCCATCGATAACTCCAACTCCCTTTTACGGGTTTATCTATCCCAAAAGCCCGATGATGAAGCCGGGGATCAAAGCCCATGGAAGGCCCGTGAAATCCTCCTCAATAAATCCGCCTCCTCACTCGTCACCGTTGATTGGAACGGTGACAAACGGCTCGATCTTCTTCTCGCCCAAACTGGGGGAGAAATTGGTGTACTCCTTCAAAGCAAAGAGGGCGAACTGGAAGCCCTTCAACGGGTTGCCCTCGAAGGCGAAGAACTCTTCGTCGGCCAAATCGTTGGAGATGAACGCCCAGATCTGGGAGTCGTTCTCGGTAGAAGAGTTGCCCTCTTCCCGGGCACCAAGGATGGCATCGCCCCGGAGCCCGTTGCCGAACTCGTCACTGCCCGTGAGGTCGCCTTTACTCCCAAGATTGCTGATCTGGATGGAAACAACCTCCCCGATCTCTTCTACGAGCCGTCTGATCTTCAGGACGAAATCGCTGTCTTCTTTCAAACCGGCGAGAACACTTTCTCCTACGAAACACCCCTGAATCTTGGCGGGTATTATGATTGGGAACCCTTTATCCATGATGACAAAACTTATATCGCCTCCATCGTTGCGCCCACACGCCGTATCAAGGTGATGGAGTATCGGGAACAAACCTCTTCAAAAGAAGATAAAGCTCCCAACTCCATGTCTCTGTTGAGCTTTGAACCAGACCGTGAAATTCGCCCTGAGTCCACCGTGGTGGGTGATATTGATGGGGACGGTCGTCCAGAATTCCTCAGCCCTGTGAACGGACAACCATTTCTTCAAATTCTGCGTTTCTCCGAAGATGGTGTCGCGAATCTTCAGTTCAATTCCACCTTCAAGGATTGTCGCCAACTGGAGTTGATCTGGAATGCTGAAACCAAACGCTTCGATCTTTTGGTGTTAAGTGGGGAGGAAAAAGTCATCGGACTGGCCCAATGGAATGAAAATCTGGGCGAACTGGAATTCGCCCGAAGTCTCCCATTTCCTTTTGAACCCGTCGCCATGACCTTGGGTGGCACCAGAGAAAACCCAATCCTTCACGTGGCACTCAACAACACCACGGATAAGCAATTCCTATTTGATTCCTACGAATCCACTCGATTGAAAAACTTGCTTGAAGGGCGAATCCAGTTTCTGGATGCGGCTTCCAGCCCGCTTACTCTCCCCAATCGCGACAAAATCGAGGCGCTCAAGGCTCTGGATCTCACCAACTCCGGTTCCGATGAGTTAGTGGTTTATCAGGAGTTCAAGGACCCCGTGGTTTACGAATCCAAGGCGGAAGGTGAGCAAACAAAATGGATTGCTCTAACAAACAATTCCCTCCTGACCGGCCTTTTGGACGATACCAAACCTTGGCAACTACACTCCATGGAGGATGGTAAACTCCTGATCCAACGCAAGGAATTCGCTCGTGTGTTCTCCTTTATGGATGGAGCCGTGCAAATTGAGGAACAAATCCTTGGGGAACGGCCGGCACCGGAATACGTCAACCTTGCCTTGGGAACGGTGGAAGGCTCCGCACCAAAATCAATCGCGTTGATCAACGCCAAATCGGGTCGTGTCGAATTCTTCGAACCCTCCGCGGAAGGAGCTCTGGCCTTCAGCCATGAAACGCTCCCGCTGAAACTTTCCCTGCGGGAATCTTTCCTCTTTCAAACGGATCTGGATGGCGATCAATTCCCCGAAGTGCTTCTGCTCGAGAAATCCAAACTCGCCCTCCTTCAGAGAGGAAGCCGGGAAATGGCCCTCGTTAGCACTCTGGAAACCACCACGGTGGACGGCGGCTACGGTGAATTGGAGTTTCTCCCCACGCTGGCAGGAGGTGTTCTGGCGACTCTGGAAATGCGGGAGTACACTCTCGACTTCCTTACATTGAACGAGAATTTAGAGCTTCATTCCGCCTATGGTTTTGTGATGTATAACCGCGAAGCTCGGTTCCAACGACGCAATCCCTTGGAGGAGCGTGCAGAACCCCGCGAATTCACGCTAGCTGACTTCAATAACGATGGCCTTACCGACCTGATTTGCTTGGCCCACGATAAGCTCATCCTCTACTATCAACTCAAACCCGCAGAATAACGGGCTTGCTCCCAACAATCGGATTTCTATACTCCCCAAAATTTTTTCGAAGGTTCCAACATTTACCCCATGAAAATCGCTTCCCGACTTACCAAGCTGAGCCCCTCTCTCACGCTTGCCCTCAGCGCAAAAGCCAAAGCCATGAAAGGTGTCCTAACCTTCGGAGTAGGGGAGCCCGATTTCGATACACCCGACTTCATCAAACAGGTGGCGATTGAAGACCTCACCAAAGGGAAGACCAAATATACCGCCTCCAAAGGAACTCCTGAAGTCCTAAAGGCGGTTGTGGATTATCTCGCCAAGCGCTACAAACTTGAATACACCGCCAAAAACATTCTGATCTCTGCTGGTGGTAAGCACTCCCTTTACAACATCTTCATGGCCATTGTGGATCGCGACGATGAGGTCATTATCCCCTCTCCATACTGGCTCAGCTACCCCGAGCAAGTTATTGCCGCCGAAGGAAAACCCGTTATCCTGAATTGTGGGCCGGAGGCAGGCTTCAAGGTCACTCCCGCCCAACTGGAAGCCGCCATCACCCCGAAAACCGTGGCGTTTGTCTTCAACAGCCCCAGCAACCCCACCGGAGCCGTGTATTCTCGCCAGGAAATCGCCGCCCTCGCGGAAGTGCTGAAAAAACATCCCCATGTCACTGTCATTAGCGACGACCTCTATGAGCATCTCGTCTATGCTCCAGCTGAATTTGTCAGTATCCTCACCCTCGCACCGGAACTCAAGGAACGCACGATCATCGTCAACGGATGGTCCAAAGCTTACGCCATGACCGGTTGGCGTTTGGGATGGCTCGCCGGGCCTGCAGCGGTGGTGGAAGCCATGGACAATCTGCAAAGCCATTCCACTTCAAACGTTACCAGCTTTATTCAACGCGCGGGTGCCGTGGCGCTCGAATCCGACCATGCTTTTTTGAAGGACTGGATTGCCGAGTTTGATGCCCGGCGCAAGATGTTGGTCTCCGGCCTTAACGCCCTCCCCGGCGTTCGCTGCACCCCGGAACCCATGGGGGCGTTTTATGCGTTTCCTGATGTGTCAGCTTGGTACGGCAAAGAACTCGGGGGGCGCGTCATCAACGGTTCCTTGGATTTCTCGGATGTGGTGCTGGAAAAGGCTCTTGTGGCACTAGTTCCAGGGATTGCCTTTGGTGAAGATCGTTGTGTTCGTTTGAGTTACGCCACAAGCCGTGAAATCATCGCCGAGGGACTTCAGCGCTTGGGTAAACTTCTTGCTTGAAGGTGCAGGCCGGCAATTTAATGTTGCAGGCCTGCAAAAAAGCTCTTGACTATCAATCCAGTTTCTTGCATCATCATTTCAATTCGCTGCCAAGGAGTTCTTACCCCACTTCCTGTTATTTTCCTCCCTCCCCTCCTCCAATGACCGAGCCGCTTCTTCGTGAGGCGGCTTGGTCATTTTTACCCCATTTGATCCTCTCATCCCTTTCTCATACAAATTTATTCATTTCTTTCCCCACCACACAGTTTTCGTTTGCTTGGAAACGACCCAAACTCTACATCTATACAACCGCACTCGCCGACGATATTACTCGATTATGTCAAAAAAATCCTCCCTCCCAAAACGAAATGCACTCGGCTCCTTTGAAATCTCATTGGACGATGATCTGAATTGCGACTCGTTGGAGGATTTTGCCAAATCCCTTCAGTCTCTCGATCAGGAAGCCCGTAATCTATCCAAAGGGCCTAGAACTCCCAATCTTCCCAATCCCTCGAAACAGGAAGATGATGACGATCCCGGCTACCGGCTTAACACGCGTTCCTTGCTCAGCGACCACCTTGCTCCCCATCAGGACGCTCCTGCACCCAAAGCTCGCCCGATTCCCCAAAAATCCGAGCAGGGTGCCGGTGATTGGATGCAGGCCCTTGTTACCAAACCCAAATCTCCGCAACCAGATCCCCATCCTACTCCAGTGGCAGTGAAGGACCCCGTCGGTCAAACACCCATCAAACGTCTACCACCCAAACCAACAGACAAGCCCATCACCGTGGAACAGATGCTGGAAGATCTGCAGTCCATCATGATGGCCGTAAACTGTGGTTCCAACGAACTACAAAAATTCAGTGCGGCCCATCCCTACCTTATCGCCCCGAACATATACGGTGTCTGGTCCGATACGCTCAAAGAAACATCCATCAGCCTGCTGCGTGAGTATCAACGCCTCCGCAACCGCCACAACGGATGAAAGAGATTTCTCATGCCTGACGATACCCAACGCACCAAACCCTCGCAGGGTACCAGTCCCACGGGAACTGCCCCAGGGTCGCAAAAACCCACCGGTTCCAGTTCGCTCCCATTTGACATGAGAGCGGGCCAAACTGCCGAGGAAATTATTCAAAGCGCCCTGAGTGAAATTGACTCTGAGCCTTCTGCAGCAAATCGCGATGAGCATTTGCGTATCGTCTCGGAACGCGACTATTCTCCCTCCCGGGATATTGTGCCTCGCTTGAACTCCTATGAGGAGGCGAGCGACTCCACGATTCGTACCAACAGCCGATCCACCCAGCAGCGGCCTCCTCAAAATACCTCCGACAGCACCGCCCAACGCGTTGCCAAGGGCGACCCCGCGCGGGCCAAAAACAACAAGTACCGCGAACTCTGCCAAAAAAACACGATTCAAAAGCTCGACTCTGAAGACTTGGCCATCATGGAGGAACTCTCAGACGTTGTGGCCCCGGTCAACAAAGCCGTCGCGCTTCTTGATGACTTCATTCGCCGTTATCCCCAGTGGATCAACGATGAAAAATTTATGGCCTACCGCAACTCGCTTCGCGATACCGCCACGATCATGCTTTCTGAATTCTACAGTCTTCGGAACGGCAAAAAGGAAAAGACCTACAGCGAAGAGAAAATCTGCAAAGGTTGCCACTCCGTGTTTATGTTCGCGCTCCCCGATGGGTTGTGCGATGAATGCCGCGGACGCAAAACACACCGGAACGCCTACGAATCTCTGGATAAATGAGCGATCCCTCGCCCGTTGTGGATGAAGCACTCCTCAAAAATCGTTGGGAATCCACCCTTCAACGACTCGCCCACGCCGCGGAACGTTCCGGCAGAACACCATCTCAAATAACACTGGTAGCCGTCTCCAAGTACCGCCCGTTGGAGGCGCTTCTCGCCCAACACGGTTTTGGTCAAAGGCATTTTGCAGAAAATCGTGTTCAGGAAATGGTGCGGAAAATCCCCCTCTCCCCATCAGATTGCGTTTGGCATCTCATCGGTCCACTCCAAACAAACAAGGCCAAGTACTTGGTGCAAGGGGTGCAATGGATTCACAGCATAGAACGAATCAAAGTTGCAGAGGTTTTGGAAAAAGAATTTGCCGATGCGGGTAAACGGGTGAATGTCCTCATTCAGGTAAACATCGCCGGTGAGGAACAGAAATCCGGCTGCACCCCAAACGAAGCTCCCGACTTGGTGGATTACGTTTCACGCCAACCACACCTTCAGCTCCAAGGGCTGATGACGATGGCACCCTATGCCACCGATCCGGAACTGGCTCGCCCCGTCTTTCGAGCCCTGAGAAATCTTCGCGATCAATTGGAATCGAGTTCCGGGCTCCCCCTCCCTCATCTCTCCATGGGGATGAGTGGCGACTTTGAAGTGGCTGTGGAAGAGGGCGCCACTATCGTGCGGGTTGGAACTGTTTTGTACGAATAAATTTCTACAACGGAACTTGTACAGAGCAGACTGAATCTCTCTCGCAAGCGCTTGATTGCCCTTGCCGAACTCATTTGACGCTGGGTCAACTTCCCAAAACTCAGAGGGAGTTTATACCCAACCATGTCTCTACGTCACTCATTTCTCCTCGCGTGCGGGCTTTTTGTCGTCACGCCTCCTACACTTCCCGCCATCCAAATTTTAGCCGATACCAACCGCGACGGTGCCATTACCTCTGCTCTCGACGAAGCCGGGAAGGCCAGTTGGCAATGGAGCCGTGGGGCTGTTTTTCTGAATAACTGCGACAGCGACTCCGATAACGGTGAGCCCGACCACGCGGATTCCGTGACAAACGGCACAAACGATTTTCAAGACTTAACTTCGATCCTTCTTCTTCGGGATGCTGCTCTGAATCCCTCTTCAACAGTTACAGTTTCCGTGAGCAGTTCAGCCTCTCCTTATGTACGGTTATTCAAACGTACCAGCCCTGCTTCCGCTTCACTCTTCACTCCCGGTGTAAGTGGAAACATCTCCACGGCAGAAGTGATCGCAGGTGATGTGGAACTCCTGCTCGAAGCAAATAGTTTCGCCACCGCCAGTTGGAACGGAAAAGTCACGGTGACCGTCACCACCCAACCTCCAGTGGGAGCTCCGGTGGTCGACTCGGTGGAACTCCGTGTTGCCCCTTGGTTGCTACTCTCCAACTTGAAAAGCGCCAGTGAAGTATACCTCAGGGAATACGTTGGCCAAAATGATGTGATGAAGTCTCAACTGCAAACGGCACTTCCTATCGTGGGTGCCACGCTCGTTGTTTGCCCGGGGTCTGCCCCATACCCCAGCAACAACGTTTGGATGCAGGATGCAATGGAGATCGGTTATACCGAAAAGCCGGGGCATCGCTTGAACGTTGTACTGAAAAGCAATCGTGGTCCCAGTTGGCCCCTTAGTAACTACCCCAAGGACACACTACTTTCCCCCGATTATGGTTGGTTCCAGCACAGCACTTACAGCAGTACAAGAGGGAGCGGTAACTCCCCTGATGGTTGGCTGGATTGGTTTGGAAATCTGGAGGTCACTCCTCCCATTCCAGGATATCCTTATGGCCGTGTCTATTATGGTCAGAATCCCGCCACCGGAAACAGCCTCGATCCCGCGATAGTCAGTATGATCAACGCCCAGGAGCTTCAAGGGCCTGCTCTGGCCTTGGATACCGGATGGTTACTGATTAAGCACGTGGATGAGATTTTCTGCTGGGTCCCCACTTCCTCTGGAGGTCAGAAACTCCTCGTTCCGGATACCACCCTCATGTACAACCTGCTCGATTCCTGGGTAACTTCCGGTTATGGAAGCCAGCCGATGCTTCGGGTTTACAACAGTACCGAGACGGTATCCGCCTTTCGAAACGCAACGAGCTTTCGCACCGCCAACCTGAATCTGCAAACCAACCGCATCAACCCTGTGATCGAAGCCGCCAAAACCGCCTGGGGTCTCACGGAGGCTGATATCATCCGGATTCCTGCCGCCTACTACAGTAATGGGGGAAGCTACGTTCCCAATATGGTGAACTCTTTGGTTCTGAACGGAACGATCATCGTTCCGGATCCACATGGGCCTATTGTCTCAAGCGTTGATTTGCTGCAGCAGGATTTCAGAAATCGGTTGTCAAACGCCGGCGTCTCTCTCACAGTCTCTTTTGTGGATGATCAACGGTACCATAAGTGGAGCGGGAACGTGCATTGCGCCACAAATGCCAAGCGTGAGGGTTTTAACCCTAGCATTTGGAGTACTCTATCCCCTTCCACCTCTGTAGGTGAGTGGTCGGATTACACAAACTGATTGGCTCTGTCCATCCCCACACGACTCAGAAGTGGGCATGTTTGGGGATTTCACCTTGACTGCCTTGCTTTTGCGGGAAAGTTTGGTGAAAAGTCATTGCGCCATCGTCGTAATGAGGGGAAATGCTGGGGGAATTTTCCCCACAGTGCGATAAAGCCTTTTGGAGGAACAACGAGTCGTTGGTATGAACACTCTGCACACAAGAGCGGAACGCGCCTTTACGTTGATCGAGCTGCTGATCGTCGTCGCCATCATCGCGATCCTCGCATCCATCGCCGTGCCAAATTTCTTGGAGGCCCAGACCCGTGCAAAGGTCGCCGCCACCCAAGCGGACATGCGCACGCT
>JANRMB010000319.1:0-8675 GCA_033761985.1 Candidatus Sumerlaeia bacterium
GCCGTGGTGCAACTCACCCCGCAAACCCTGGAAATCCGCGAACTCCAAAACGGTACCGGAAGCTATTCCGTTCAATACCTGGTGCTTGGGGAACGGAACGACGTGACCGCCGATAAGGACGGGGCAAAAATCCCCGGCGAATTCGAAAACGGACCCGATGAACGTCTTACCCCTGTGGAATAACGAACACGACACTCTTCCTGCAACTTACCACCTTACAGGCTGTTGGAAGGGCTTGCGGCCTTCAACGGCCTAACTCATTTAACACGCCTCTATTTAGCAAGCTCTTCTCACCACGGACTTTCCCCCCACCATGAACCATACCCTCACTGATTTCGGTCTTCAACTCATTCACCCTTTTGGAATTTCCCGTGGGATTACCACCACCAATCCGGTGTTATTTTTTGAGTTGGAAGGCGGTGGCGTGGGGGAATGCTCCCCCGTGAAGTACAAAAAGCAAACCGTCTCCGATGCCCGCGTTTGGCTGGAGAAGTTTGCGGGTTTGGTGACGGAGGAGAACCAGTTCGATCTGGATACGCTCACCCGGAAGGCCAGAGCCATGGCGCCCGATGCTTCCGCCGCCTGTGCCGCGTTTGATTTGGCGCTGCATGACCGCTGCGCGCGCGCGGTGAATCTTCCGCTCTACAAATTCATGGGCTTCCCCAAACCCCAGAACCCGCTTTCATCCTTCACCATCGGCATCGATACGGATGAAAAAATGGTGGAAAAAACTCTGGAAGCCGCCAGCTTCCCGCTTCTCAAAATCAAGCTGGGCCGCGATGATGCCGACCGGGATATGACGACGCTGCGGAAAATCCGTGAAGCCGCCCCGGGAAAAGTCATCCGCGTGGACGCCAACTGCGGGTGGTCCTTGGAAACCGCGAAAAAATGTTCCTTCGTTTGCGCCGATTTGGGAATCGAATTCATCGAACAACCGCTCGCCATCGGAAGCTACGAGGCCTTGGCGGAATTCAAACGCGTGTGCCCGTTGCCCGTTATTGCCGATGAGGATGTGCAGGATTTGCAAAGCCTTGTTCCGCTCGTGGGCAAGGTGGATGGCATCAACATCAAGCTGATGAAGAGCACGGGCCTGTGGGAAGCCCGCCAAATGATTGCCTTTGCCCGCGCCCATGATTGGCAAGTGATGCTCGGCTGCATGATTGAAAGCAGCATCGGGATTGCCGCCGCTGCGCACTTGGCCGGGGCCGCCGTGGCGCTCGATCTGGATAGCGAACTCCTCATCGGCAATAACCCCTGCACCCCGGGAGCGATTCTTCAACCCAACGGCGAGCTCCACGTCAGCGATCGCCCCGGATTGGGTGTGGAGCTGGCTCTCCCCCGCTAAAACGTGAAGATCCTTCTGGTGCAGCTTGATCTGCAGTTCTACGCCGCACAGTCGCTCAAGGAGAAACGCTCCACGCTGAAACGCATTGTGCAACGGCTGCGTTCCAGGCTCAACGTCAGCGTCGCCGAAGTGGATCACCATGATGAACACGATTGCGGCACCATTGCCCTGGTAACCGTGAGCATGCTGGAGGAGGCCACCGAACGCACCATCGCCAGTTGCCTGCGGGAAATTGAACTCGCCGGAGACGTGGAAATCGTCGCCGAAAACCGAGAATGGCTTTGACGATTCCCACCCCTCTTTTTCTATTCAAACCCTTCCCCACATCCCCAAAGGACGCTTCTCTCCCCCATGAACTTTCTCGATCACATCCGCACCATCCCTGATTTCCCCAAACCCGGCATCCAATTCAAGGACATCACCACGCTCCTCAAGCACCCCGAGGCGTTTTCTGCCGTCATCGATCGCATGGTGGAGCGCTACAAAGGCGCCGGCATCACCCAGGTGATGGGGGTGGAATCCCGCGGATTCATCTTTGGAAGCGCCTTGGCCACGCGGTTGAAAGTCGGCTTCGTCCCCATCCGCAAAGCCGGAAAGCTCCCGGGGGAAACCTTCCGGAAATCCTACGCCTTGGAATACGGTGAAGCCACCATTGAGCTCCACAAGGATGCCGTGGGCAAAGGCGACCGCGTATTAATCGTGGACGACTTGCTCGCTACGGGCGGAACGCTGGAGGCCAGCGTGAGCTTGGTGCGCGAAGCCGGAGCCGAAGTCGCCGCCATCTGGATCCTGATCGAACTCGGTTTCCTCAATGGCCGGAAGGTCCTCCCCGGAATTCAGGTGGATTCTGAACTCGTGGTTGATTGAGCGACAGAACGAGTACGTCAATACATCTCAAGGTTGTGCGGATTCAGTTTTTTTCACGAGGGCGGGAATCGGGAAGTTCGGTATCCCGCCATCGAACCGATTCCCCAGCCAGTACAACAGCGGTAATCCCACTCCATACTGCACGGCGATGAGGGTGCTGATCACCCAAAACGATCCTTCAAAGTCCAGAGCTCCGAGCGCCATGCCCCCCCAATACGCGGGAGGCCCGCCGGTTACGCCGAGAATCACCTGCAACCACACACGGTTGTTGGACCACCCGAGCATCTCATACAAGGTGGTGGAAAACCCCGCCCAGAGCAGTAGCATCCAGATGGGGTTTACCCAGGTCGGAAGCAACGGCCAGGTGGCGTTGAATTGCAGGAAACCCGTGGCCGCCAAGGCGGAATCCGTCAGCAACCCCAACAACGCCGCGCAGAGCATCAGCAACACGTCCCGCTGGCGGTTGCGGGAAACCCACTTCAAATGCACGGTAATCAATACGGCGAACATCACGACTGCCATAAGCTGAATGCCCGTGCTTCCGGCCATGATGCACGCAAACCAGAGTACGTTGTAGCTGGCCAGGTTGGTGATGAACCGCCATTTGGTATCGAGGGGGAGTTTGGGAAGGAGATTCGAGCTTAGAGAGGAGGCCATTTATCCACAGCTATTGTTAGAAATCAAAATAAGTGGGCTTCAGGTGGGATTCGCCGTTGACAATCTAGTGACGAAAAGTCTGGATAAAGCCGTGTACTGGATGGTTCAAGAGCACTGGGCGTTCCAACTCACAAGCTGGGGCGGCGCAAGGTGTTTTCAATCTTCCGGCATGCCGATTTCGTTCTGCGCCTTCCTTAGCCTTTGTTCGTCGGGGCTGGGAATGAACTTCCGGGCACGCAGACCCAAGGCTGGCTCGCTTGCAACAAACCGAACAGGTTCTCACGCTTAACCAACACCAGTTGCTGGATTTTTGCGGAAACAACGACGAAAAGATTCGTCTCTTGCAATCCTACCTCGATGCCAAAGTCGTCATCCGGGGAAACAAACTCAAAATTTGCGGACTCGAAACCGACGTTCATCTTGCTGAGGAAGTCATCAATGAACTTCTGGAAACGCAGCGCAACACCGGCCCGCTAAAGAGTCAGGAGTTCCGCCAAGCGGTGCGGTTGTGTACCGAGCGATTCCGCTACGAGTTGCTTCAAAAGCCTGCTCCGTATGCCCCAACCCCCAGTGGATACCCGAGCACCGCCAGCACCCACCGCCACTCCCCGGAGCCCAACCCCACCCTGGACCTCGAATTCCCCGGCGAAGAATCCCGCCGCCCCCAAAACCCCCGAGCCACCCCAACCCCCGAAAGTGGACTTCCCCGCGCCAGCGAGATTCTCGGCAATAGTATCTCCGTCCCCATGAAAAAGGCTCAGGTTAAAACTTTAACTGCCTCGCAAAAGGGCTACGTGGAAGCGATCCGGAACAACGTGGTGACATTTGGTATCGGCCCCGCCGGTACCGGGAAAACGTATCTCGCGATGGCGATGGCCGCCAGTTACCTTAAGGAAAACTTGGTGCGCCGGATTGTGCTTTGCCGCCCTGCCGTGGAAGCCGGGGAACGCCTCGGGTTTCTTCCCGGCGACTTGGCCCAAAAGTTCGATCCCTACGTGCGCCCCCTGTGGGATGCCTTGTATGAAATGATGGATGCCGAGCAAATCAAGCGCGCTATTGATAGCGGCATTATTGAAGTGGCACCTCTTGCCTATATGCGCGGCCGCACGCTGAGCAACGCGTTCGTGATTTTGGACGAGGGCCAGAACACCACCGTGGAACAGATGAAGATGTTCCTTACACGGCTGGGGTTCGACAGCAAAGCCGTCATCACCGGAGACATCACCCAGATCGATCTTCCCAAAGGGGTGGAAAGCGGTCTGCGCCACGCCCAGCGCGTGCTTCAGCAGATTGAAGGCGTTGGCATGGTTCACTTCCACCGGACGGAGGTGGTGCGGCACCCATTGCTGACGAAGATTATTCACGCCTACGAGATTGACGCCGAAAAAAAGCAGTGGAACGGCGCCCGGGGGAATGATTCCCGAGCGTCGTTCAACACCGAACATCGCCCGGCGAATGGCAACGGGAACGGTGTCTCACCCGAAATCAAAATAGAAAATCCCCCGGTTGGTGCAAACGGGGGATAAGGAAAAGCGTCCATTCAGCCGGGGTGATTAGCGGACTTTTTTAGCCACGGATTTCCGCAGTTTGGCGGGAAGAATCTTGAGTTGTTCGCGGTACTTGGCCACGGTACGGCGGGCGATTTGTATCCCCTTCACCTTCAGCATATCGGCGATTTTCTGGTCGCTCAGCGGTTTCTTCTCGTTTTCATTTTCAATCATCTGCGTAATCATCTCTTTGATGGAACGGCTGGAGGCGTCGTCGCCGGAATCTGTTTCCAAACCTGAAGAGAAGAAGTACTTGAGTTGAAAGATGCCGCGAGGGGTCTCCACGTATTTGCCGGTGGTGACGCGGGCGATGGTGGACTCGTGCATCCCCACCACCTCGGCAATATTGCGGAGCGTAAGAGGGTGCAGGTGTTCGATGCCTTTTTCCAAAAAGTCCTGTTGGTAATTCATGATCGCCTCCGTTACGCGGAGGACCGTGGATTTGCGCTTTTCGATATTCTTGATGAGCCAGACGGCGTTCTTGAACTTTTCGTGGGCGTATTGGCGTTGGTCTTCCGCCGCCTCCGCAGCCGTGGGGACTGCTTCCAGAACGGCGGCCGTTCCGTTGGATGAATCAGGGGCGGGGCCACCAATCCACAGGGGTTCTTCGGCAACCTTTTTGGCTCCCCGGGGAAGGCGCTGACCTTTGGCGCGTTTTTCCACCATCTCCTGATACATGTTCGCCACGCGGAGCTTGCCCGCATCGCCCTCGTTCAGGAAGTACATGTACTTTCCTTCCACCTTTTTTACAAACACATCGGGAGTAATGTAACGCGGTGAATCGTTGGAGGTGGATTGCCCGGGACGGGGATCGAGTTTGGAGATGATGTGGAAAACTTCCTGCACGTTGGACTCACTGACTTCCAGCGCACGGGCAATTTCACGGAAGCGCTTCTGCTGAAGGTCCTCCAAATGATCGTCCAAAATGGCGTAAAGGAGCTTGTTGCGGATGCCGCGCTCTTCACATTGAAGGCGGAGGCACTCGGCCAGATTGCGGGCGCCAACACCCGTGGGCTCGAACTCCTGAATCACTTCCAATACATCAAACACGCGCTGGTCATCGGTGTTGAGGCGTTTGGCGATGGTGTGGAGAACGAGTTCCTCCTTGGGCATCTGCATGGCCTCGCGGGCGGGCATGCGCAGTGTACGGGCAATCAGAAGGCGCATCCAATCGTTGCGGGGCATTGTCATGACTTCATCGGCGGAAAGCTTCAGAAGCTCGGCCACAATACTGGCGACGAGTTGTTTGCGTTTGAGTTGCAGAATATGCTCGCGGTTGGATGAACCCTGATACTTCTCCAAAATCTCGCGCAGGCGGTCGTCGCTCTTGATGCTTCCCTTGAGGGAAATCAGATCCGGCGGATACCCGAGAATGAGGCACTGATTGTCCAAACCGCACTCCAGAAATCCATCGCCGTTGAGGTTGCCGACGATGAATTCACCGATCTCGAATTCCTTCCCTTCCAGGGAGGAGAGCCGCAGTTGGCGCATCAGGGAATCGGTGAGATTCATGCCGATGCTGGTGTAGGTGGTGAAATCGTTTTCCTCGCCGTCATCGGTGCCGGTGGGGTAGGCGGAAGTATCGGAGTCGAAGTACTCCTCATCCCAGTTTACGTCGTTTTGTTCAAAACCATCGAATTCCTGGGTAGTGGAAGTGTAATCCATGGGTTCGATGCCGGCGGCGCCATCGGCAAAGACATCATCGGGGCGAACGAAGTCGGGGTCGCGTTCCTCAAAATCGGAGTCGCCCAGGGCTTCGGACTGCTGAAGGCGTTCGCGTTCCTGATCGGAGAGACCGGAGTCGGGTGCTGCGGGGGTAAGATCTTCTGGGGCGGACTCGGAATGGAGGGCGGAACGAAGATTTTCTTCGTCGTCGGCGAGTTCGAGAAAGGGATTCTCGAGCATTTCCTCGGCGATCATTTGTTCGAGTTCGATGGAATTGAGCTGCAGCAATTGAATGGATTGCTGCATTTGGGGAGTCATGATGAGACGTTGCGTCTGCCTCATGACTTGAGAGAGATTGAGAGCCATTTTGGTAAGGGAACCTCCGACTGGTTGAGGGTTGGAGGTTGTGGCCTTGACTACCAAGTGTGCGGAAGCAAGATTTGGTCACAACCTGATGATAGGTGATCAAGAAAATGCATTCGGCGTCAAGCTGCATCGAACACTAGCAAATCTTTTTCCTAGTTTTTCCACAAAAATCAGGATTTTGTCATTCCTACAGGGAAAAATCTCGTCATCAAGAACATGTTTTCCGCCCCAATTCGGCTCCCGCCAAAGCCTATTTTGGTGAAATCCCTTCCACCACTGATGAGATTCCCCTTTTCAAAGCCATGGGAATCCGGCAAACAACGTGCATGAGTTGGAAGAGCGTGAAGAAACGAAAACACTTTTTCAAGCGTATCATCTCAACGGTTGATGGGTTGTATTCGTTCTTTTCAGCAAGAGTGACGGGCTTACAGGTGGTGCACGATGGCGGAACTCGAACATAAACTTCAGGCAATACGCCGGCGGTTGATGCTTTTTTTATTTGTGCGGGTGCTTTCCCGCGCGTTGTTGGTTTGCCTGAGCCTGTTGGTGGTGGCGCTGGTGGTGATGCGGCTTGTGGTGGTTCCGGTTCCCTTCTGGATGCTGCTGGTGGGCGGGGTTAGCTTGAGCGTGCTGAGTGCCGTTGTGGCCACTTTGTGGTATCGGCAGTCGATGTTTGACGCAGCACTCGCCGCCGATGAGCACCTGCAACTGCGGGAACGGCTTTCCAGTGTGCTGTTTTTGAAAAACGCCCCCCGGGATAATGAGGCCGTGCAGGCGCTTCTGCAGGATGCCCAAGTGCAGGTGGAAAAAATCAACCCCACCCGCGACTTCAAGTTTCAAGCACCCAAGCCCCTGCTGCATCTGGTGTGGCCCGTGTTTTTGTTGATCTGCATTTATGCCGCAATGCCCCAGTATGATTTGCTGGCCAAGACCGCCGAAGAAGTGAAGGCCGACGCCGAGACGGAATCCAAGGAAGCGAAGCAACAATTCCGTAAAAACCAGGCCCAGAAGATTCAGCGGTTGGCCGAGGAAGTGAAGCAGAAGGAGGAAAGTTTGGGCGTGGCGGAGAACTCCGAGTTTTCCCGTGATTTGGAGCGGCTCAGCAACGACCTTGAATTGGGGACACGCACGGAAAAATCTGCCGTGGCGGAACTCAGCCGGCTCGAAGAAGACGTGAAAGCAAAGCAGAAGGAACTTGGGCGCCGGCAGGAAAGCTTCAAACAAATCTCCGGATTGCGCCGCGCTGAGGAAACCCGCGAGCTTCAACAGGATTTGAAGGACCAGAATTTCAGCAAAGCCGCCCAGGAGTTGGAAGCCATGGCCGCCGGCGAATTGGCCAATAAGTCTGCCGAGGAATTGCAACAACTGGCGGAAGAAATGAACCAACTGGCCGAGCAACTGAAGGACAACGAGGAGTTGGCAGAAAGTTTTCAGCAGGCAGCGCAGGCCCTAAACCAAGCGGCGCAACAACAGGCACAGCAGCAACAGAACGCCGGAGAACCGCAGGGCGGCCAACAGCAACAAGGGCAGCAGCAAGGTGCTCAGGGTCAGCAACAACAGGGCGGTCAACAACAGCAGCAGGGGCAACAGCCCTCGCAGGGGATGCAAAACGCCCAACAGGCGATGCAGCAGGCAGCGCTACAACTTCAACAGCAGCAACAATTGGCGAACCAAATTCAGCAACTGGATCAATTGGCGCAGCAATTGGCGATGCAACAGCAGAGCCTGTTGAATAGCCAGCAACAAGGCCAGCAGGGCCAACCCCAGCAAGGTCAGCAGGGTCAGCAAGGACAACAGGGCCAACAAGGTCAACAGGGTCAGCAAGGTCAACAGGGGCAGCAAGGCCAACAAGGTCAGCAGGGCCAACAAGGGCAGCAAGGCCAGCAAGGCCAGCAAGGTCAACAGGGACAGCAGTCTCAACAGGGACAGGGAAGCCAGCAACAAGGGGCCGGGCAGCAGCAGGGTCAACAGCAAGGCCAGCAGGGTGGTCAGCAACCCGGTGGGCAACAGCCGGGGGGCCAACAAGGGCAACAACAAGGTCAACAGCCTGGGGGTCAGCAGGCAGGTGGGCAGCAATCGGCTGGTCAGCAGGGTCAACAAGGGGGTGAACAACCTGGAGGCCAGCAACAGGGTGGTCAACAGCCCGGCGGGCAGCAAGGTGGCCAGCAACAGGGCCAAGGTCAGCAGCAAGGCCAGGGTCAGGGACAGGGACAGGGTCAGCAATCGGG
>JANRMB010000320.1:0-21538 GCA_033761985.1 Candidatus Sumerlaeia bacterium
TTAACTTTGACTTTAACGAAAGCCTGGCCTTTGCCGGGTTTGGTGTGGGCGTATTCCACAACGTTGTAGACGTCGCCCTCGATCACGAGTTTGCTGCCGATACGTGCTTTGGATGGCTCGATGGGAGTCATGGTGAGAGAAATTCCTTGGAAAAGTGAAGAGCCCCCGGAGCGGTGTTGTGATGCTCAACCAAGGGGGGCAAAGCAGGGTAGAATGAACCAGAAGGGCGGGATGGGTTGTCAAGCCGAAGGAGCGGGAGGCTAGGCGGTAAATGCGGATCGCCAGGCTCTGCCTGGCAACAGCGGAAGATTCAAGTGCCAAGCGGAGCTTGGCGATCCGTATGGCTCAGCCCATCACCCTTCGATCAAGATTCGCAGCATTCGGCGCAGCGGCTCAGCCGCACCCCAGAGGAGTTGATCGCCCACGGTGAAACCCGTGAGAAATTCGCCGCCCATTTGCATTTTCCGCAACCGGCCGATGGGGATGGTGAGCTTGCCACTGACGGCGGCAGGAGTAAGCTTCTTGAGCGTCTCTTCTTTGGTGTTCTCCACCAGTTGCACCCACTGATTGCCCGAGGCGATGAGTTGCTCCACATCGTTCAACGGAACGTCTTTCCGAAGTTTGATGGTGACCGCTTGGCTATGGCACCGCATGGCACCGACGCGGACGCAAATGCCATCCACGGGTATTGGGGTGGAGGTACCGAGGATTTTGTTGGTTTCGGCAAAACCCTTCCACTCTTCGCGGGTTTGGCCATTTTCCACTAAACGATCGATCCAGGGAATGAGGCTTCCGGCCAGAGGGACACCGAAGTTTTCCGTGGGGAAATCACCGGCAGCCAACGCGGCGTTGATGGTGCGGTCGAGTTCGAGAATCGCGCTGGCGGGTTTTTCCAAATCGGCTGCGGCAGCGGTGGAAAGGCGCTGCATCTGTTGAATCAGTTCCCGCATGTTTTTGGCGCCAGCACCGGAAGCACTTTGATACGTCATCGTGCTCATCCACTCCACCAGGCCATCGCGGAAGAGGGGGCCGAGTGCCATGAGCATCAAGCTCACGGTGCAGTTCCCACCGATGTAGTCCTTGATGCCAGAGGTGAGGGCGCGGTCGATGACCGGGCGATTCACGGGATCGAGTATGATGACGGCACTATCTTTCATGCGGAGAGTGCTGGCGGCATCAATCCAATAGCCCTTCCAGCCTTTGGCCCGGAGTTCCCCGTGCACGGCGCTGGTGTAGTCGCCCCCCTGGCAGGTAATGACAACATCCTGAGCCATGAGGGCATCGAGGTTATGGGCATCCACGAGGGGCTGGGAACCTTGACCGAAATCGGGTCCCGGTTGGCCGGTTTGCGAGGTGGTGAAGAAGGTGGAGGTGAAGCCAAGCTTGAAATCACCCTCCTCCACCATGCGCTCCATCAATACGGAGCCCACCATGCCGCGCCAACCAACAAAACCAACGTGCTTAACCATGAGGAGGAAAACCACCTACCGAGAAAATTTTGGGGAGTGTGCATGCGCCACGTGGGGCGTGGTTGTCAATCGGATCGCCAGACTGGGAAGGAAATTCGGATCGCCCTATTGCAGCATCCAAAGAGTTCCGATGGGGATGTTCCGGTAAACCGCCACGGAATCCCCTGCGCTGTGCACCACCACCAAATCCAGGGCGCCATCATTGTTGAAGTCGCTGGTGGCGATGGCCACGGGTTGGCTCGCCGTGGGTGAGGTTTGGCGCGTCAGGAAAGTACCATCACCCACTCCTCGGAAAAAGTTCAACGTATCCTCCCCAAAGTTGGTGGAGACCAAATCCCGCTGGCCATCGCGGTTGAAATCACCGGCCACCAAATCATACCCAATGTTTCCCCCGGCAAGCTGGCTGGTGGAACTGAAGCCCCCGGTGCGGTTGTTGAAGAACACGGTGTTAGTGGCGTTGCCATTGGCGGTGGCGATGTCAGAAAAGCCGTCGCTGTTGAAATCCCCCACAACTACCCCACGGGTTTGGCCGTTGGCGGTGTACGCCACGGGAGTGTTGAAGCCGCCGGTGGTGTTTGCCGTGGCAACATAGAGGGTTGTTCCTTGCAGGGAAGTGACGGCGATATCTGTTCGGCCATCGGTATTGAAGAATCCCGTGGCGAGCTTGAAGCTGGCGGGAATACCGGAGCGGATGCTCGGCGGGGCGTAGAATCCGGCTCCTTCGTTCCGCACGACGGAAATGCCAATCTCATCGTTCGTGGCCACCACCAAATCCAGCAGGTTGTCGCCGTTCATATCCAACGCCACCACATCACGGGGATCACCGCCGCAGGGGATGTTGACTCGGGATTGAAAGGTACCATCCCCATTGCCGGCCAAAAAAGAAACCGTATCGTCTGAGCCGTTGCAGACGAGGAGATCCAGCTTGGCGTCCTTGTTGAAATCCACCACGCGCACGGCGAAAGGATTTCCGCCCACCCCGTAGGCCACGGGGGCATCGAACGTCATATCGCCATTCCCCAAAAGCACCAGGGCTTGGCGGGTTTGGATGCTGGTGGTGACAACATCTTGAAAGTTATCGCCGTTGAAATCGCCCACGGCAACATCGCTCAGGTTATCGCCAGCGGGGATAATGAACGGTGCGGAGAAGTTGGAGACTTGAGCTTGGGCTGATAAGGGGAGAAAGAATATCCCAAACAACGCGGGAAGGAAGTTACTCCGTACTCTGATGCGTCCATCCGTTCCAGAGTACCATGAGGGTAATCCAGCGGCCTTTGTTGGGTTCAAAATAGCGTTCTTCATGCAGCAGGTATTCCGCCTCGTCCACAGGGTTTTTCAACTTGGTCATCCAATGATCCCATTCCCTGCGGGGCACAATCAAAACCCGGGAACGCCCCGGGGTGTCGAGCATTTCCAGCGCTCCGGGAGCATTGTGCGGAACGAATGTCACATAGTCCTGTGCATAGAAATAGAGCGATTGTTCCTTCCAGCGATCGAGGAGGATTTGGGTATCGGCGGGGGTTCGGCTGCGAATCACCTGAATCAGATTTTTGGAAGGTCGCAGGGGCTCAATACTCGGGAGCGTCACGTGGATCAGAATCACGACAAACGTTACCCACCCCAACGCCCAGAAGGCCAACGCCGCAATCGTGCGTTGCCGAAGCCAGAAGATTCCCCCGGAGACGAGGCTCACACCAAGTAGCAGCAGGGTAACAAAAGCCAGAAAGACAACCGCCGCGCCAAGTTCATAGTACTTCCACGGAATGTAGGCAGCAAATCCCAGAACGCCCGCCCCTAGAAGGAAGATCAGAATCGCCCCGCCAATGCGTGTCCGCCGGAATGCCTCCCGGGGGAGCGGGTTCAATAACCGGTGATTCCACCAGGCACCGGCCATGAGCACGACCGCCGGAATCGCCGGACCCAAATAGTGGGGCAGTTTGGTTTTCACCACGCTCAGAATCAGAAATGTTGGAAGAAGCCAGCATAATAGGAACAAACACAACGGATCGCGGCGATTCTTCCAAGCCCACGCCAGACCCACCAACCCAATGGGGGTGAAGGGAAGGAGATTCAAAAACAGTGCGGGGATGTAATAGAAAATCGGCCCGGCGTGCCCATCCATCGCCGAGCTTGAACGCTCCACCACGTGGCGGCCAATACTCACATCTAAAAACTCTCCACCTGTTGCCACGGAGACCGCCACCGCCCAGGGGAGCGCAAGCAGCAGAAACACCGCAAATCCCATAAGCGTTCCTGCAATTCGCACCCGAGGCGGAATGCCGGAGAGACTCCAAATCCCTGAATAACTCACCTGACGTCTTCCAAACAACGCCAGCGAAAACCATAACGAGCCCAGCACCATCGGTGCCGGAGGGCCTTTCAACAACACTGCTGCAGCAAACCCCGCCCAAAACAACATCACCAAACCCCAGGGATATCTTTCAGAGGTGCGAATCCGCCAAAACAACCACACCAACGCCGTGATCAAGGGAATCAATACCCCATCGATGGTGCTGGCACGGCTCACCAAATTCGTGAGAAAACACCCCACCAACAACAAGGCACACAAACGGGCCGCCCCTTTGGCAAACCCCAGCGACCGGGCGAATCCGAGGATGATGACCCCCTGCAATGCTCCACCAATCCCCGACCAAAACCGGGCGGCAAACTCCGTGGGTCCCAGAACCGCCATCGGCATCGCCATCAGCCAATAAATCAACACCGGTTTGTCATATCGGACCCGACCATTCAGCATCGGGACAATCCAATCGCCTGTGCGCAGCATTTCCGCCGTGGCGACCGCGTAGCGGGGCTCATCGCGATCCCACAGACCATGGTTCCCAGCACCCCACCAAAACCACAGCAACGCCACGAAAAACCAAAACACCACGTCGCGCTTGAAGTCACGCTTCGAGAAAGGATTGGGATCGAGGAAGTAACGGGAAATGGACTGCATGAATCACCCACGATACCCGTGGGACGGATCAACCGATCCCTGTGAGGAGAAAACGGCTCGAAAAAGGATGAGGAAATAATGGCAAGGATCAGACCATCCGCGGTTGAGAGGCTCAAGCGGAACTGGTGTTGACTACACTTTTGAGGTAAAATTTGGCGGGGTGACCGTGGAAGGATCACCCCGCCATAAAGCCACGGGAGTTAGTGAGCGCCCAAAAGGCCGGGGCTACCCGCTGCAGGTTGCGTGGGCTCGGAGAAGCGCTGAGAACGGAAGAGGTTCCCCGGTGAGATGGTGCCATTGGTTGCATCATACACCAATTGGCCTGAGTTGGTGATGGGTGCATGTGCAAAAGAGCCGTCGGGACCTTGGGAAATCAGACGCCAGTTGCCATAGAACGGAATGGCGAGGTCGGTAAATGCCGTGCTAAAGCTGGGACCGGAGCCATCTGCGAGGTTTGCTGCCCGATCAGCAAGCTGTTGATAGCGATAGTAGTAATCGGAGGAGGAGTCCGCTGGTGTGGAGAAGGGATCCACATTGAGAGAACTGGTAATATAGGCAATCGGTGTGGAAAGCCAAGGTCCGGTGATTCCCAAAGGAACATCGAGTACGCCGTTACGGAGAATTCCCGGGTCACCATAATCGTTATGATACTCGCGTGGGTGGCGGTTGTTATCCACAGCATAGGATTCAATTGCTGTTGCAATCGTGCGCATGTCGGCCAGGGTTCGGGTTACTTTGGCGCGCGTTTGGGCTTGAAGGAAGTTGGGAACGGCAATCGCGGCGAGGATGGCGATGATGGCAACAACGATCAAAAGCTCAATGAGCGTGAAGCCTTTCTTGGGGGAGGTACTGTGGTGGCGTGAATCATTCGTTTTTGTCCTTTAGGAATGTCTCCCCCACAAACCTCTAACAAATTTAGTTGTACCTAAGGTTTCTTTTGTCAAGTGAGTTGAGCAGAATTTTCTACGTTGTTTTTGGACATGCCAAGATGTCGGCTGGGTCAGTGGCATGAATAATGAGGTTGTTGATGCCACTGACGCTGTTGACGCTGCTGACCAGAACGGCATTAGTAACCGCAGTACCGGAGGTAAAGATGTCTTCAAATCAATCAACCCATGCAGAGCGAAAACCCATCCCCTCGGCAGAGGTATTGGCTCAGCTTCCACCGGATGGCGGCCCCGAGTGGAATCGGTTGGTTTTTGAGAAAAGCCCCTATCTGTTGCAACACGCCGCAAACCCGGTGGATTGGTATCCCTGGGGGCCGGAAGCCTTCGCCCGAGCCAAAGCCGAAAACAAACCTGTTTTTCTCTCCATCGGCTACACCACCTGCCATTGGTGCCATGTGATGGAACATCAATCCTTTGAAAACCCCGAAGTTGCCGCCCTGATGAACGAGGCGTTCATCAACGTGAAAGTCGATCGCGAAGAGCGCCCCGACATCGATGCCGTATACATGCAAGTGACAATCGCCATGAACGGTCATGGCGGTTGGCCCATGACCGTGGTCATGACTCCCGACAAGGAACCGTTCTTCACGGGGACGTATTTCCCCCCCACGAGCGAAGGCTATAACCGCATTGGAATGAAGGAACTAATTCCGGCCATCGTGGAAGCATGGAAAACCGATCACAAACGTTTGGTGGATACCGCTCGGGAAATCACCACGCAAGTGGGTTCAACTCTTTCACAAACCGCCGGAGAACCCGTAACGGAAAAAACATTGCGGGAGGCGTTTCAGTACTTTGACGAAAACTTTGACGATGTGTACGGCGGTATGGCGGGCGGGCGCCACAAGTTCCCGAGTCCGCACCAGTACCTTCTGCTGCTACGGATTGGCGAACGCGTTGGCCAAAAAGAGCGTGCGCTGGAAATTGTGGAGACAACTTTGAAAGCCATGCGTGCCGGGGGGATCTTCGATCACGTGGGGTTCGGATTCCACCGCTACTCCACCGACTCCGAGTGGCTTCTCCCCCACTTTGAGAAGATGCTGTATGATCAGGCGATGATCGCCCTGCTTGCACTGGAAACTCACCAAGCCACCGGAAAACCCGAGTATGCGCAAACCGCCCGCGAGGTGTTTACTTACGTGCTTCGGGATATGACGAGCCCCGAGGGGGGATTCTATTCCGCCGAAGATGCCGACGCCGAAGGAGAGGAAGGGAAGTTCACCGTGTGGACGTTCGGCGAGTTGTACCCCATACTCGGGGAAGAGGACGCCAAGCTCTACGCCAAGGTCTATGGGTTCCGTGAGGTGGGGAACTTCCGGGATGAAGCGAGTGGCCGCCTGACGGGCCAAAATATTCCGCACCTACCCAAGCCAATCGCCGAGCGCGCCAAGGAACTCAAAATCCCTCAACAGGAATTGGAGCAGAGGCTGGAAGCCATTCGCCGGAAGCTGTTCGCCGCCCGCGAAGAGCGCGTTCACCCCCAAAAAGATGACAAGATCCTCACCGATTGGAACGGGCTGATGATCGCCGCGTTTGCGCGTGGGGGTCGGGTGCTTCAGGAGCCTCTCTTTACCGAAGCCGCCCGCCGCGCTGCCGACTTCGCCCTCGCCACGCTTCGCCGTCCCGATGGTACTCTGGTGAAGCGGTACCGTTTGGGGGAAGCAGGACTCGCCGCCCATTTGGATGACTACGCATTTCTGGCCTGGGGATTAATGGAAACCTACGAGGCCACCTTTGAGGTGCGCTATTTGGAAGCCGCCCTGGAATTGATGCATCTGGCTCACGAGCAGTTTCATGATCCCATGGGGGGATACTTTCTTTCTGCGAGGGACGGAGAAGAGATGCTCTTCCGCACGAAGGAAGCATACGACGGTGCGATTCCCTCCGGAAACAGCGTGATGTTCCTCAACTGGTCCCGCCTTGCCAAAATCACGGGTAACGAAGTGTACGGCAAGCGCGTAGAAGAAGGACTGGCCGCGTTCGGCAAAGCGCTAAACCGTGCACCGGCCGGTCATGCCTATATGCTGATGGCGTTCGATCAACTCACGGCGACCGATGCCATGGAAATTGTGTTGGCGGGGGAAAACGTGGCAAACTTTTCTGCGCAGTTGGCCTCCTATTATGTACCACGAGCGGTGGTGCTTCACCGCCCCGGGGGAACACAGCCTGCCATCACCCGGGTGGCACCGTTTACGGAGGTGCAGATACCGGTGGAAGGAAAACCCACCGCCTATGTCTGCCGGAACAGAACCTGTGGTTTGCCCTCCCGCAGTACACAGGAATTGGAACAACAACTCGCCCGCTGGAAGACACCCGGTGGGGAATGAGAATCAGCGTAGCCGAAGATTTTTTGTACTTTTCGCGTTCTTTGCGGCCAATAAAGCATGCAGTTGTTTTAGCCGCAAAAATGCACAAAAAACAAAAAAAGACCTCTCCCCGAACACCATCTCCACAAAGGAAAATCGTTTTGAAACTCCTTCCCCAACAACCACAACGAATTCTCTACACCTCATTCCTGTCCCTTGCTGTGGGGACACTGACGCTCGGCTGCGTAAACAATCAGAAGATCACAAACGTTCGCCAGGAACTCCCCGAGCAGGAGCAGGTTGTGCTCTCCCAGCAAACTCTCGACCGCGCCGTGAATCGCGTGAAGCCCGGATTGGTGCGTATCATGGTGGTGGAACCCAGCTACCGGGGAGGACGTGAGGAAAAGTTTGTGGCCTCGGGCAGCGGCGCTATCATCTCTGAGGATGGCTACATCATCACCAACCACCACGTGGCCGGAAAAGCCGTGCGAATCATGTGTACCATGCCGAACCGCGAGGAGATTCCCGCGGTGCTGATTGGTACCGACCCCGCCACCGATGTGGCAGTGATCAAGCTGCAACCGGATACACCAAGAGTCTTCCCAGTGGTGAATTTTGGAAACTCGGATGCCGTGCGAGTCGGTGATCCCGTGCTGGCGCTGGGGAGTCCACTCGGGCTTTCCCAATCCGTGACGAATGGTATCATCAGCAACACGGAGATGATCATCCCCTCCATATTTGGTGAGGAAAGCTTCAATCTGGATGGCGAAAACGTGGGTGAGCTGGTACGCTGGTTCGGCCACGATGCGCAAATTTTTGGCGGAAACTCCGGCGGGCCATTGGTGAATCTGGAAGGCGAGATTATTGGCATTAACGAGATCAGTTTTGGCCTCGCGGGGGCCATTCCTGGTAATCTGGCCAAGCAGGTGGCTGAGGAACTTATCGCCAAAGGGACAGTGGAACGGGCCTATTTGGGGATCAGCATCAATCCGTTGCTGAAAAGCCACCCCGAGGAGTTGCGGGGCGTGATGGTGGCCACGGTGTTTCCTGATTCACCCGCAGCGGAAGCTGGAATTCTTCCCGGCGATGTGATACAAAAAATGGGGACACAGGAGTTGCATGCCCGATTCTTTGAGGAACTCCCACCCCTGAACAAAGTACTTTCCGAATTGCCCCTGAATCAACCGGTGACAGTGGAACTTCTGCGCAACAGCGAAGCAAAATCACTGATGCTCACTCCCCGACTTCGCCCCAAAGCACAACCCGACCAAATCGAGTTCCGCACTTGGGGAATCACCGCTCGGGATATCTCCGAACTTCAAGCGGTGAGCATGGCGCGGGATACCAACGCTGGTGTGTTGATTACCGGAGTGCGTTCAGGCGGACCCGCCGACAAAGCCAAACCCGCCATTCAGCGGGGAGACATTCTTCTCTCGTTGAACAACACCCCCATCAACAACATGGCAGAGTTTCAAGCCCAGTTGGAAAAGCTCTTTCAGGAAGCTGAGGGAGTGGAGAAGCTTGTCCCTGTTTTGGTTGAGTTTGAACGCGACGGCCATCGCACACTTTCCGCCGCTGAAGTGGGCATCGAGCCGATCAAAGATCCCGCGCGCGAAGTACAGCGTCCCTGGATTCCTGTGGAGACACAGGTGCTTACCCGCGAGCTCAAAGCCCGACTCAATTTGGCGGATTCCTTTACCGGCGTTCGGGTGACACGCTCCTATAACGATGAATTCCCGATCAAAGTTGGGGACATCCTCACGCATTTGGATGGAACACCCATCGAGGCAAAAGAAGAATTTGAGACGGATGTTTTCCCGGCGATGATCCGCGCTTACAGCAAACGCGCGAAACCAGAGGTTACGCTGATTCGTGAAGGCGTGGAGCAAAAGCTCACCATCGCCCTTGATTCCGCGCCCCAAAAATCCCGCGAAATGCGCCGCGCCCAGGAAGTGGACTTCGAGTACATTTTGCGTGAAGCAAGCTTCTATGATCAGCAGGATCCCAAACTCAAAGGGGTGGATGTCCGTGTTGTTGTGGACTCCGTCACCGATGGCGGTTGGGCTTCCCTGGGTGGTCTGCAGGTGGGGGATGTTGTTTTGGTCATGGACGGCAAACCGATCACTTCCATCGATGAAGCAAAAGCCCAAATGGAGGACATCGCGAACAGAAAACCCGCCTACGTTGTCTTCAAAGTTCGCCGCGGTGTGGAAACACGCTTCGTGGAAATGGAACCTTTCTGGAATAACTAATCCGCGGCTCTTTGTAGCCTTGGCACTCGACCTCTCCATGGGGACAAAGGACCCCACCGATGATGATTCTTTCAAAAAAACTTCTCCGTACTGTTGCGTTCAGCTTTGTGGCATTGGGGACACTGATGTCTCCCTTGGGAGTTTATGCCGATGAAGCTCTCCGCGAGGCCGGCCGCAAAGTGGTTCAACAATATTCCGACGCTGTCATCTCCGTGGAGGTGGTGGCCGAGGCACAATTTAGCTACGGTGGCCAGCAAAGCGAGCGGGAAACAAAGCAGGAGGTCAACGGGCTCGTGATCAGCCCGGAAGGTCTCGTCCTTGTCCCTCTTTCCGAAGTGGACCCCACCTCATTGGCGGAACGCATGAACCCCGGGGAAGAAGCCGGATTCAAGATCACGGTAAAGGGGATTCGCTACATCATGGCCGATGGAACGGAAATTCCCGCCAAACTGGTGCTCCGGGATAATGAACGGGACCTCGGATTTCTTCAGCCGGAAACCCCCGTTGCCAAACCACTGACTTTTGTGGATTTGGGTGTGGAATCAACAACACCTGAGATCATGGAGCCCGTCATGGTGGTGGCCCGCAGCGAACGAGTGGCTGGGCGCACCCCACTGGGCATGAGCGGAGAAATTCAGGGCGTGATCACCAAACCACAACCCTTCTACGTGCCCAGCTCGGAACTTGCCAGCAGCGGTACTGGAGTACCTGTATTCAATTCCAAAGGAGAGGTGATTGGTGTGATTCTTCTGCGCGTTCTTCCGGGAGGCAACAACCTCAGTAACGACAGCGAATCTCCCTATCTTTATGTGGTTGTTCCGAATCTGGAGATTGCCGACGCCGCTGATCAATTGAAGCCTGCAGAGACAAAACCCGCCGAATAAGCGGTGTCATTCACACATTCCGCGTGGGAACCCGTACCAAGCGGGACGCATGATTTTATCCCGCGAAACAAAATCGCAACTCACAGAACCACGTTTTTGACTTTACCCTGCATTTTACCGAAGGCGAGCCTTTACAAATGGCTCGCCTTTTGGTTACTATAATTGGTGATTCAAATTGATTCGTATTATTAGGGGTGTTGGTTCAATATGGGTTCTTCAGTCGTGGTTATTCAAATACCCGGACCCCAAGTTCGGTCACAACAGAACGAAATCCTCAAAGCAGAACTGGTTCAGCATTTGGAAAATGGCCATAGCCGGATTGTTTTAAATTTTAGCGGAGTAGATTTTGTCGACAGCAGCTTTCTCGGGATGATCATCGTCATCCTGAAGCGGGCCACATCCGTGGGCGGTGATGTCCGCATCTGTTGTCTTACGCCCGCTTTAACGACCATTTTTTCCATGATGCGCCTCAACAGGCTGTTTACCCTATATCCGACACTTCAAGAAGCGGAACAATCGTTTGATGAGTGAACCGTTGAAGGAGGATTCCAGCGAGGTTATTTATGCGATCACGGTGCCGTGTTCCCCGGATTCCATCACGGTTCTGGAAGGTTTGTGTGAAACCTTTCTGCAACTAACAGGCAATCAAGGGTCGGATCAGGCAACGTTGGTCATCCGCCTTGCCGTGGCAGAAGCCTGCCGGAACGCCTTGGCCCAGCACTCCCCTGCCGGGCGAATCTCTGTCTGCTCCCTTTCCTTTATTCGGGAATCCATCAAAGTGGGGGCACACCCTCTTGCCTCGCTGATTCTTGAAATAACCGATCCCGGTCGGGGGTTGCGAGTGGCGGGTGTTTATCCTCCCTACCCCGCCCAGATGCATTCCCAGCTTTACGTGTTGCAGGAGGTGCTGGGGCAAACACTTATCGCCCGGGTTGAAAATGCCACAACCCTCAAGCTCCTTTGTTTGGACGAAGCCGACAGCAACAGCCTGACGCGCCGAGAGCGCATTGAACGCATGAACGAGCGGGGTCTGGGGCTTTTGGCTCTGACACGAACCTGGAATCGCGTTGTGTTTACCTGGGATGAGGAAAAAGGGAACACTGTTCGGCTGAGCAAACCTGTACTGGAACTCAAGTAGCGCACTGCAAGGGCGTACTCTCACTCCCTCAGGAGCGAGCGATTTCTCCAGCAATACAACCAACCGCTGATCACCGTCAGCAGCGTTGCAATCGCCAGAGGAACGTAGAGGGGAACCAACCAGGAAATACCGAAAACTGTTCCATCCCACGTTCCGGCAGCACGGCCTGATTCCCTCACCACCAATGCCAAAAGCGCCACCAACAAAGCAATCAACTGCCAGGCGGTTTTGTGTTTTCCCCAGGAATCGGCCGCAAGCACGGCCCCTTCCGCCACGGCAACCATTCGAAGCCCGGTAACGAGAAACTCCCGCGCCAGAATCAACACCACGGGCCAGGCGGGGTAAACCTGTAGCTCCACCAGGGCGATCATCACCGCCGCCACGAGGACTTTATCCGCCAAGGGGTCCAGCAGCTTCCCCAGATTGGTGATCAACCCACGGCTCCGGGCAATCCAACCATCCAGAAAATCCGTCGCCGTGGCCACCACCACAATCACCAGAGCCGCAGCACGCAACCAAACTGTGATTTCCGGTTGTGTTGATTCCATTCCACCCCAAAGCAAGCAGATCAGTGCCGGGGGGATTAGCGCCACGCGCAGAAGGCTGAGCTTGTTGGGAAGATTCAAAGCCGGTTGGGTTCCTGTGCGGGAAGAAGATGCTGGTGTTCTGCAAGGATTTCGAGGATGAGGGGGTGAATCAAGCTGTTTGTGGCCACCAGTTGATTGCCATAAACATCGAACCGGTTTCCGTGGAAGTCGCTCATGCGCCCGCCGGCTTCGGTGACAAGCAGCGACCCGGCGGCAACATCCCAGGGCTTGAGGTTGGCCTCGTAAAAACAATCGGAGTTCCCCGCTGCAATACAGGCCAAATCGTAGGCGGCGCTTCCAAAGCGGACCACACCTCGAGCGCCGGAGATGAATTTCCCCAGGTTGGCGAGAATCCACGGCAGAATAGCGGCGCGGTTGTAGGGAAAGCCTGTGACAACCATGGCGTCGATGAGTGTCTCTGTTTGAGAAACGTGCACTTTGCTGCCATTTCTCCAGCACCCATGGCCTTGAATAGCGGAGTAGAGTTCGTTTATCGCGGGTGCATAAACACAACCCGCCAGCATTTCCCCCCGATATTCCAGCCCGATGGAACAGCTAAAAATCGGCAATCCATGGGCAAAATTTGTGGTACCGTCGATGGGATCAAGGATCCACCGGTAATCCGCGGAGCGATCCGCCCCCTGGGCTCCGCCTTCCTCACCGAGCACCGCATGACTCGGAAACTTCGCCTGAATGAGCGACACCAACAAGACTTCCGTCTCCTTGTCGGCGATGGTTACCAGATCGATATCCCCTTTCTTTTCAACACTCTTGAGGGAACGCCAGTAGCGAAGCTGCACCTCACCCGCGGCATGGGCAAGATCATGGAGGAAGGACTCGAGTTGGGCTTTTTCGGTGGCGTTCAAGGAGGTTGCATACCTTTGAAGAGAAAATTTATTGGTTAATTCTCACCTTAGAAGGAGGTCGAGGGAAAGCGAAACTATACTGTTGACAATTTTGACGAAATTTTTCGAGATATACCTATACGATCGGGATAGTGCAAATCATCATCGGTTTTTGGATCTTTTCTGGAAAGCCTCAAAAATGGAACGGTGGTTGCCCAAATAACCCTACTGTAATTTGCGAACTAACGATACCTTTTCACTATGGCAAAAATACTCGTTATTGATGACAACTCAGCCGTCCGAGTTCTTCTCCAGCGTACTCTTGAGCTCGCCGGTCACGAAGTGACTCTTGGGGGAAGCCGTGAGGAGATGTTTCAATACGTTGAAAAAAACACCTACGACTTCCTTTATCTGGACATCAATCTTCCAGATGGCCGTTCAGACAACGATTTGGGGCAGATTCTCTCCATCGATCCCCTGCTTGATGTGATTATCATCACCGGTGACAGTTGTTTGGAGCAGGCGACCAAGTTGTTGAAACTCGGGGCGGCAAGTTACATGATGAAGCCCTTCCACAAGGATACGATTGCCGGTTCCCTTGCCAAGTTGGTGAAGGAGCGTCGGAATAAACTGGAAAGCCGCGCTCGGAAAAATCACCCGTTCTTTGAGTTGTCCAAGCGCCGACTTCTCGGCGTTTCCGAACAAATCTGTAAACTCAACCTTCTCCTGCAAAAAGTTGCTAAGTCCCCTTCCACCCCGGTTCACTTGGTGGGTGAAAGCGGTACGGGGAAGGAGCTGGCCGCCCAGATTATTCACGAGTCGAGCCCTCGGGCGGACAAACCCTTCATCAAAGTGAATTGCGCTGCCATTCCTCAACCACTGTTGGAGTCCGAGCTGTTTGGTCATGAGAAAGGCGCCTTTACCGATGCCCGCAACGTCCGCAAAGGGTTGTTTGAACTCGCCGAAGGAGGGACGTTGTTTTTGGACGAAATCGGTGATCTGCATCCCGAGCTTCAGCCCAAGCTACTCCGGGTGTTGGAATCGGGAACCTACCGCCGTGTGGGAAGCAGCGTGGAGCGCAAAGCCGATGTGCGGGTGCTTAGTGCTACCAACAAGGATCTCCTTCGACTCGCCCATGAGACGGGTGGCTTCCGGGAAGATCTTTACTACCGGCTTGCGGTGATGACGATTACCATGCCTTCCCTCAGAAATCACCCGGAGGATATTGAAGTTATTGCCACGGCGATTTTGCGCCAAAAGAGCGAGGAGTTGGGGCGGGGATTCATGCAGTTTTCCACCGGGGTGTTAGATGCCTTCTATCACTACTCCTGGCCCGGGAATGTGCGGGAACTCCGGAATGTAATTGAACGCCTGATCATTCTTTCCGAGGGAAACATGATCACCTTGGAGCAGGATGTGATGCGAAGCCTTTCCCTGAGGCGCCCCAATGTCACAGGAAGCACCTCGTTTCATTATGTGGCGGGAAGCCGACTCAAGGATGAGGAAAATCGTCCTTCGATCAGCCGTTCTTCATCGGGTGCTTTCCTGAAACCCGAGGCGAAGCAATCTCATGGAACTGGAAATGCCCTGGATGAAACCCGGGAAGCCGCCGATCGTTTTCATGGAGGCGAAGAGGAAACTGAAAAGTGCTCCCGTGCCAGCGCCGTGAAAAGCGCCTCCCTGGGCGTTCAACCACTTTGGATGGTGGAGAAACAAGCCATTCTTTCCGCAATGGAACTTACGCGCTCCAAATCCGAGTGCGCCCGTATGTTGGGGATTGCCCGTTCCACCCTGCTTCAAAAGCTGGAGAAGTATGAACTGGAAACGGACTTCGGAGATACCAATCAGTAGAAGCGGAGTTTTTCCCGGTCCTCGATGCGAAGCCGAAGGTTTCCGTTGAGCAGCGCGAGAATTTTTTCACCGGCCAAGGCTCTGCGCCAGCCTGTGAACAGTGGGTACTTCTCCTCAATCAGATCGTGCCGATTGAGAACGATGGTGGTGAGTTCAGAGGTGGTGGCGAGCAGGTTGCTGGCGATCAGTTGATCTTCGCCAATCGTGCGGAGAAGCGCTTGAAGGAGCTCCACAAACCCGGCAGGGAGCTCCACAGGGTTGGCCGGTGGGCGCTTGGGCCATGCCTCTTTGGGAAGGTTGCGGGCGTTTTGAATGACTTCGAGAATTTCCGGCAGGAATTGGTTCAGCGATCCGGCGGGGACTTGCCGCACGCTGCGCGCTTCGGCGGCGTTTTTTGGGAGTTGTTGAGTGAGGGCAATCAACCCCATGTCACTCATGACTTGGCGCTTGGGAACATCAATCCGTTGGGCCATGCGCTCGCGCCAGAGCGTAAGTTCCTGAAGCACCGCAAGCCGAACGCCCGCCATTTTGTTCCAGTCCTTCACCGTGCGGTAGAGATTCTCTTCGTCCACTTCGGCGATGTGGAGAGCTTCCTCAAACTTCTTCGCCTGTTCCTCATGGAACCAGGATTCGCGTTCGTGCTTTTGCAACAGAAGGGTGAGGCGTTCGAAAAGCACCGGGAGATAATACACATCCTTGGCGGCGTAATCGAGTTGATCCTTGGAGAGGGGTCGCCGACTCCAATCGCTGATGGTGTGCTCCTTGGGAAGTACCACGTCGGAGTACATCTTCACCAGATTAGCGAAAGAGATCTGTGCCCCCAGGCCAACCATGGCTCCGGCCAGTTGTGTATCGAAGATGGGGGGAGTCAACGCCCCCAAAAAGCGATGGAGAAGAAGAATATCCTGGCTCGCGCTATGGAAGACTTTCAACACGTTTTCGCGGTTGAGCAGGGCGCGCAACGGTTCAGGGTTTTCCACGGCGCGGACGTCGATCAAGCCGATGTGATTTTTTCCGTTCCCGATTTGCAGAAGTTCCAGCTTGGGGTAGTAAAACTTTTCGCCCACAAACTCTGTATCCAAATAAAGCACGGGCTCCCGCAGAAGGCGTTCACAGAATTGCTCCAAGGCGGATTGGTCTTCAATCAGGCGGTAGTCGATGGTCATGGGTTGGAAAGCCGGGAGGGAGTTGATTCAAGAGGATCGGGGAGTCGCGTGATTTGCACCGTGAGGAGATCAGGGAGTACTCCCGATTGATTGGGTGGAAGAAGAGGGAGCCAGAGCTCGGGGACGGGGGAAACCCGCAGCGAGGCCGTGGCACCCACGGGGAGTTTCTCTGCCGCCTGATTCAGGCTTGGGAGCGTGGTGGGTTCACCGAGCGTGAAGCCCAGGATCTGCTCCGCCGACTCCGGATGATCAGCTAGCTTGAGTGAAAGCGTGATACGCTCACCGGGTTTCGGGAGTTGGCGATCCCCATCCGTGTGGACGTGAACGGTGACGGAGGGATTTTCTGCCGAGCGGAACTCCGCCTCATGCGGGGTGAGGGGGAGGGGTTCATCGGGGAAGAGTCGAGCGGGTGTGGGCGAAGGCGACGGACTGGGAACTGGCGTTGCCTGTGCCACGGGGGGCTCGGGAGCCTCGGAACCACAACCCGTGGCGAGGAACGAGAAGACGAATCCGAGGCTAGGAAGCAGCAGAAGCCGCAGGTGGCGTTTCCACCTCGGCGGGTGCGTTGAGGGGTGTGGTGGGTTGGGTAAGCTGACCACGACGCCGAAACCTGCCGAATTCCAAAAAGTCGCCCGCCAATTGAATCGAGCGTTTTCGCATGGTAAGGGTTGTGTGGTATTGTGGCACAAGGACGAAATCCTTCATTCCCGGGAGGATTGTCTCGGAAACCGCCACAGTGCGGTCGTTATCCCCGGGAATCAGGAAGTTGAAGCCTTCCTCTGTTCCTGTTCCACCGGCGATGATGCCAACCTCTGTGCCAGCGGGAAGCTGCCCGGCGCGAGCCGCCAAACCCTTGTCGCCACGGCGAAGTTGCCGTGCACACCTGCCGAAAAAGAGAGGGAAAAGCACGCCGATTTTTTCATCCAACCAATCCGCCATAAACGCCCCCTGGTTGGGTGGGCCGATCATGACCACCCGCCGAAGCTTCGGAATTTTGTGGTGGGTGGACGCCCAGCGCAGAATGATGTTCCCCATGGAGAACGCCACGATATCGAGTTCGGGTTCATCCAAATCCTGAAGAAACTTGGCGAGCTTATTGGCGTTAGTGGGAATATCTTGTGAATAGGAGGGATAGGAAAAGCTGATGGTTCGGAATCCCCGGCGCTGTAGATTCCACTTCAGCAACGTCATACACAGGATGGAGGGAGTCAGCAGAGGGGGAATCAGTAAGACGGGAGGGCCCGACTGACGAGGAGCTTCGCGTTTTGCAGGAGAGGATGGGGTCTCTTTGGAGGGGCTTTTTTTGGCCATGGAGGGAGGAGATTCCTGAGGTTAGTGGAGTTTTTTCTCGTAAGCTGCAAGTGACTTTTTCTTCATGGCGAAACCTCATCCGTACTGATGCACTTATCGCGCCACCGTGCATCTGAAGGGCAATCCGAAAGATTCCTCACAAATTGCCCCACACTGCTCCCGAACTCTTTATTTGCAAGCTTTTGGTGAGGATTCCGCTTTCCCTTGCCATAGATTCCCCACCTTGGGTTCATCCTTCCCCAAGACCACCCGGGGATTCCGCCCCGAATCTTGCACCAACACAATCATCCCCCGCGCACGGAAGGTTTTCCTCCACCCATGCAGACGCTTCTTCGCACCGCCGGCTTCCTCAATACCCTGCGCAAAACCCGCAACCGGGAGGATACCCTTCCCCGCCTTCTCACCTATATTGTGACCTACACCTGTAACGCCAAATGCATCATGTGCGACTCCTGGAAGATGACCGGGAAGGACGACCTGACGCTGGCGGAGATTGAGGGGATCTTCAAGCAGTTGCCGAAAATGGATGTGGTACGCCTTACCGGCGGGGAGCCATTCGTCCGTAAGGACTTCGCTCAAATTTACGCGTTGGCACAGAAGCACCTGCAACCCTTTGCGTTTCAGATTACAACCAACGGCTTCCTAACGGACCGGATTGTTTCCTTTCTGGAGGAACGTGACAAATCCGTTCCGCTCTATCTACTAATCTCCATCGATGGAACGCGCCCCACACACAACCGCATCCGGGGCAAGGAAACGGCCTGGGATACGGCGTTCAAAACACTGCAAACAATCGCCCCCCGTAAAAAAGAACTCAACCTGACGCTGGCCATCAATCAAACCATCGTGGATCCCGATGGTGCCGCCCAATACAAACCGCTTCATGAAATCATTCAGCCCATGGGAATCGAGCATCAGGTGGTCATTGCCTATGAGCAAAGCGCCACCTACTCCCTGGAACGGGACAAGGAAGTGGCCCCCTCGGAAGATGGCGATTACAAAACTTGGGGCAACTTTACCCGCGAGCAGTTGGAGGAACTCTTCCGCACGCTGGAGGCCGACTTGGGCGAACTCAGTTGGAAGGGCCAACTCATCAAGCGTTATTACCTGAAGGGAATTGCCAATCGCCTTTTGGGGCAGAAGGGAAACCCCAACCCCAAATGCGTTGCCCTTACAGCCCACATGCGGTTGTTCCCCAACGGCGACGTCCCCGTTTGCCAGTTCAACAGCAAAACGGTGGGGAACTTCCGGAAGGAAAACTTTGAGGAAATCTGGTATGGGAAGGAAATCGCGGGTCAGCGGGATTGGGTGAGGAAGTGTTCCGGCTGTTGGGCGGAGTGTGAAGTGCTTCCGAGCGCCCTCTACACCGGAGACATCGCCCGCGAGGCGATTGTACCGCACTCCTCCATTCTGAATGAAATCCGCAAACTCCCCGCACGGCCGCACGTCTGGGAAACCGTCACCACCCCCAAATAAAATCGGGTTGCCACACGGTCGCTTGAATTGCTCATAACGGGTGGGAATGGATAACCCCAATCTCACCAACGGGTTGGAATTGCGTTATGGCAGGGCTCATGACTGCTGAAAAGGCTCACGCCTCCGAATCCTACTCCTCTTTTTTGGGCGCACCACTTCCGGCATTCGTGGTGGTGCAGATTTCCAATCGGTTGCGGTTTGTGTGTTGGTTGACCCTGGGGATGCTTGTTTTCTTTGTCCCGAGTTTTTTGTTCGGCACCTACAACCAAACCATGAAGGGACGCTTTCCCTTGGCGGATATGGGGATGTTGATGGGGATGGTCATGGCGGTGGTATTTTCCACGTTGCTGTTGGTTCTTCTCCGGCGAGAACGCACATCCCGGCAAACGGTGATTCTCTCGGTACTATATGAGAACCTGATGGCTTTCGCCATCGCCCTGCACGATGGATTCTGGGCATACCCGGAGCCCTACAACCCGGAACCCAAAGTGTTTTGGTCGTGCCTGTGGCTTCTGATTTACCCGGTGATTGTTCCCTACTCCCCCCGCACGTCGATAGTCTCCTCACTGCTCTCCGTGGGGATGGTGATGCTGGCGTTGGCGAGCCCGCTTTGGATTGCCCGGGAATCGCTTCCCCCAGCGGTTGTCTTCAAAATGGCCCTGGAAACGCACTTGGTTTGCGCTCTGGCGGCATACTTGATTTCCCGTTTGATTAACCACCTGAACTGGCAACTCGCCAAAGAAAAGCAGAAGGCCAGTTATCAACTCATCAAACCCCTGGGGGAAGGCAGCATGGGAGAAGTTTGGCTGGCAAGGCACCGGGTTCTTCGCCGCCCGGCAGCGATGAAAATCATTCAGCGAGACCGTTTGTTGGTGGCGGACAAAGCCACTCGCCAGGAGGTATTGCAGCGCTTTGAGCGCGAAGCCCAAGCCACCGCCCTCCTCTACAATCCCCATTCTATTGTGCTCTATGACTTTGGAACAACGGAGGACGGCTCGTTCTTCTACGTGATGGAGGCGCTCGATGGCATGGACCTCCAAAAGTTTATCCGCCAATTTGGTCCGCTCCCTCAACACCGGGTGGTGTATCTGCTTAAGCAATTGGCCGAATCCCTCAGCGAAGCCCACGCCCGCGGACTCATCCACCGCGATCTGAAACCCGCCAACGTTTTTGTTTGTCGATACGGCGTGGAGACGGATTTCATCAAGGTACTGGACTTTGGGATGGTGAAGTACCAAAAGGAAATCAGCGAAACGATGCATCGCCTGAGCCGGGTGGCGGTTTCCAAAAACATCGAACTCACCACCGACGGGCAGTTGACGGGGACTCCAACCTACATGGCGCCGGAAATGATTCGGGGGCAGCACGTGGACCACCGGTATGATGTATATGCCTTCGGGGGAATCGCCTACTACCTGCTCACGGGGACACGAGTGTTTCCGGAGGAGGGCATGGAATCGCAACTCATGGCCCAACTGGAACAAGAGCCGGAGCCACCCTCGCAGCGGGCCAGAATGGAGTTTCACCCCGGGCTGGAAGGGCTGATTCTGCAGTGCCTTCGGAAGAAGCCGGAAGAGCGCCCGGAAGGGATGGAAGAGATTCACCGGCGGTTGAATCACCTCATCTTTCCAGAGGAATGGACATCTGAGAATGCACGGGCTTGGTGGGAGATGAATCTTCCAGAGCGGGCAGACTCCCGGGCGAGCAACAGCATCGCCAGTATTCCCCGGGATGCAAAACCCCCGAAATCCGGTGCAGTGGAAGAGACACTACCAACGGTGTTGATGGTGGATCATGGCGAGAAGTAGAACCATTCTCAATTGGCTCTTGACG
The DNA here is from genome assembly GCA_033761985.1 of Candidatus Sumerlaeia bacterium. Classification (GTDB taxonomy): domain Bacteria; phylum Sumerlaeota; class Sumerlaeia; order SLMS01; family JAHLLQ01; genus JANRMB01. The sequence goes on from JANRMB010000320.1 coordinate 21,022, forward strand.
CGCCAGCACTTTTGAGAAGAGTTCTCATTCACATTCGCCCGGCGTGTTCTCCCTTCTCGCATGATTGCAAACTTTAAGCTCCCCAAATCCGTGAATTCCTTTCACGCCGCAATTGTTGCCTTGGCTAGTCACAGTTTCTGCTGTGTTTTGCCATTGGTTCTTGTGGCAGCAGGAAGCACCGGATTGCTGGCGGGTCTCAACCTGAGCAAGTACCATTTGTTTTTCAGTATTCTGGGTGGGGTATCTCTTGCCGTGGGTTTCTACCTGTATTGGAAGGAAAGCCGCAAACCCTGCGGTTGCTGTGCTTGTTCCAAGGCAAAACACAAGGCCCAACAGCGGCGCTCCCTTGCCGTGCTGGGGGCAGCGGTGTTGCTGCAGGGAAACGTTTGGGCCATGATGGCACTGCAAAACACCGCCACCGCCAACGATGTGGCTGTGTTGGGCGAGGAGTTGGGAGAATCCGGTCTGATTCCGGATTCCCGGTTGGTTTACTTTCAATTGGAAAAGCTTCACTGCA
>JANRMB010000321.1:0-12408 GCA_033761985.1 Candidatus Sumerlaeia bacterium
CCACGGGTGCTACCGAGTTGGGCATCGCCGACATAGTTTTGCAAACCACCCACCACAGTATCCACCACACGAAGGGCGTTGCCACCCGCAGAGGGGACTCCAAACGTTGTAGGGTTTACCAATTGAAGAGTTTGTTCAGCACTGAAAAGGGCCGGCACCGGTGTTTCAAAATCCAGCTCCAAGAGCTCGACTTCGGGGACTCCGTTTGGAGCGCCTGGTGTGGGAGGCATGTGGGAAAAATCCGCGTTGTTGATGTTTGTATCAGCACCGTCGGGGAGACGCCCCAGCGTAATCATTCCCCTATTTGTTCCAGTTCCACCGACTCCTTTGCCAGGGTTTGGCAACCAGGGCCAGCCTTCATCGGCTACGCCGTATGTCTCTGAGGCAATCAACCGACCGATCCCTCCGTGAGCACCTGTCACAACGCTATCGTAAACAGTTTCATGGGTTGTATTGAGGAGCTGAAATCCAAGAAGAGAACCCGCAAAAGTAAACGGAACACCTTGATTGTTGTTGGTGTTCTGAACATTCGGGACACCGGGCTCGCCGAGCACATAATACCCAAAACCATCTCCACGGTCTGCAATAGTACCAGTAAGAGGGAGTTGAAATGCGGCATTCCCCTGACCATTCAACAGGCGAAATGTAAGTCCTCCGGGGATCTCACCGGCGGTTCCAAAGATCTCCACAAACTCGCTGGAATCATTCTGGAATCGCAGTTCGTTGATCACATACCACTCGTTTCCTCCCAACTGGTGACGCACTGTCACTTCATCTAGATAAATCGTAAACGGGTCGGAGTTGCTGGATTGAATCAGAAAGCCCAGAAAGGCGATGTCTCGCGAGCCGAGGGGTGAGTTGGGAATAATTCCGTCTCCCGCCAGAAAGCCCGGTTCGAGAGCCTCCGCTCCGATAATTTCCTCCCCGGGCGTTCCGCTGAGATCCCATTCCAGCTTCTGCCAACCCGATTCCGTGAGTTCCACAAAGGGGGAGCGTTCCACCTCCCCTTGGGCATCCAGCACAACCATGCTGACACGAACCCCGGGGAGCGCCTCGGGGAAGCTTCCGGTTCCAGCGTGCACGAACGCGATCAAAACGGAACTCGAATCCAGATGCCCCACCGCCGCGTGGCGATCGAGCACGTCGGTGAACAGGTGGTGGTTGAACAGCTCATGGCGAAAGAAGATTGTGGAGGGGGCGGTATTGATGCGAGCGTCGAGCCGCAGAGCGTTCATGGTTGGCTCTGGTCTGCCGGGGCCGCCGGGAGCCAGTTCCCAGGAGCGGGACGAATCGGATTCGGGGTCATCGGTTGTGGCGGGAGATTGATCGGGATCTTCCCAGCGGGCGTTGAAGCCTTCGAACCCCTCAATCCGATATTCCTCATTTCCTTTGGGACCCAACGCGATCTGCATGATTTCGTAGAAGTGGGGATAGGTTCGGGTCTGGGATACCCCGCCGATGGGGTTGATGCGTTCGTAGGAACTCGTCTCCGTAAGCCACATCATCGACCAAAAGGCGACGCCGGCAAACTTGCGCCCGGCAAAGGTTCCCCCGCCGCCGTAGCTCATTACTTGGCGGGTATGGTAGTCGAGACCTCGAATCCCGGGAGCGACGTAGGTGAAATTCCCATCGGTGTACCAGGCGGTTTCGTCACCGGTCACGTATTGCTCCTCCAGTGGAGGAGTTTGGAGCGTGGTGGCGAAAAGCCCGTCGGTGAATCCGATACCGGTGCTACTGCTCGCAGTACCCGCCACACCGTATTGTGTGGTGCCCTGGTAGATTCGACCATACGTGCTGGTGGCCACGATGAACTTTTCCGGAGGAACGCCGTAGCTGGTGAGGTAGGCATTTTGAAAGGTAAACGAGGAATCAATATCAGAGATCGCACGCGGACGCGTCCCCGTTCCGAAATCGTACTGACTGTAAATGATGTAGTCGATGGAATCGATAAACTGTGGAAGTGTGCTGAACTGGGTGGCGCTGGGGCTGGGATCCACATACCAGGTGATCATCAACTCGGGATCAATTTCATCGAGAGCCTCACGTAGTTCGGGGAAGAAGAGCGCCATATTCTGGGCCGTGGTGGCGCTCCAGTTGAATTCTTCAAAGTCGAAGGAGATGCCGTGCACATAACCGGGAGCGTTGATCCCGGTACGCTCGGTGGTGATGAGATCCACCAGTTCCGCGATCAGATTGGCGCGGTTGGCGGGCGAGTTGAGTACCGCTTCTGTGACCGCGGTGTTGAAGCCACTGTTGGCCACCAGGACGTGCACGCGGGTTCCGTAACCTTCTGCCGCACCACCCGGGCGAAGATTGGAATCACGGTTCAGAAAGGTGTTGGGGTTGGTGAGATTGCCGCTGGAATCGAAATTCACAAAAAGGGAGGTGATATCGGTCAACGCTTGAAACTTGGCGCCGGGTAACGCTCCCTGATTTTGCAGGTATCCCCAGGTGATAAAATCACGAGAATCGGCGAGGAGACGTGAGTTTTTGGGGGAATCCGTACGAGGCTTCGGTGCTGCTTCCGCCTCCCACTCACTCGGAGGGGTGAGAAGCTCCTGCGGGAACTGAGCGTGCTGAGCCACCAATCCCATCGGTAGCAACAAACAGGCAGCGAATATCAATCGTTCAATTGTGTTCTTCATCTTCAAACTCCCCCAACTGTTAGGGGAGATATGCCAACAGCATCAGGTGGAATCAAGAAGGATGATGAGATTCAACTCCTTTATTGTAAGCAATTTGGGTGACATTACCTGAGGGAGAAGAGTGCACATGTCATGCACAATTGGGGGTTTACCCTTTACGCCTCAACAACTGGCGACAGCATATACCAACCATCCGATCCAATCATTCGAATACGGCATCCATGCTTTCCTTTCTTCCCGAACCCTATCATCACAACTATCGCGATACTCTTTTGTTCGGTTATTCCTCTGGGATGGTGTTGATTGCCCTCCTGGTGTTGTTTTTCTTCACCAAAAGGGAGGAATCTTCATCGGTTGGGCATGCAGGCTGGAGGCTAAAGGGTTGGAGAGATTTTATTCCCTATCCCTAGATGCTGCTGTTGGCCGGATTGGTTTTTCTAATCGTTCAATCGTTCTTTGGTCATTATGCTCCATTCATGGCCACGGGAGATGAATACTGTCGGATGGACTACGCCTTTTGGTGGTCTCAGGAGCCGTTTTTTTCCACTCCGGATCACATCTGGTTGCCGGGGCAGTTTTACATTTTCGGCGCGCTGTTTTGGATCATTCCTGATCTGGAAGTAATCTCCACGGCATTCAGTATTATGGGGACACTCTTGGTGTGTTTGGGGTGTACAAATCTCGCGGCGTTACTTGTACCAAACAAAATTGCTGCGGTGTTTGCCGGATTGCTCGCCTCGGTGAATTGGATGGTTCTTTGGGCTTCCACCTCGGCCATGGCAGAGGTCTTCTTCTATCCTTCTCTGCTGCTGACGGCTAATGCTTGGGTGGCGGCTTTTGCGCTGAGTTCCGATTTGGACGAAAACAAACGGATTAACTTGCAGGATCAGTTTCTTTTCTGTGCCGCCATCGCAAATGGATTCGGGAATATGTTCCGGTACGAAAGCTGGTATTTTGGCATTCCACTCGGGTGTTTCTTTTTGGTGCGGCTTGCGATGCGTTGTGGAAAAGGGGAATTTACTCCCGTCTCTCGGATAGTTTATCCGTTCGCCTCGGCTTTTGTTATCGCGCTGTATCCTGTGGCTCATGCCATTTCCTCCTGGGTGGGGTTGGGATCCCCTCTGGCGTTCTTCACCACACACACGGAGATGAATGCTCAAACGAATCTCTTCTATGGGGAGCAGACACTCTTCGAGAAACTGTGGAATTACCCGCTCATCCTTTGGGAGGATCATTGGTATCTTCTTCCTCTGTCCCTTTTGGGAATTGTCCTGTCCCTCGGTAAATCGGAACGTCGCTCTTCGGTTTTCTACCATGCAGGAGTCTGGTTGGTTTTTGTTTTTGCGATGTTGATTTCTGTGAAATCTGGGATCGGTTCCAATACTCGTCCGCGTTTTACAACTTTCTTCGTTTTGCTGATGGGAGTTTTTTCCGCTTATCCGTTGGCGTTGATCTTCCGAACTGCTGTGGGATGGTGGCGTGTCCCCGTTGCGATTCTGGGACTGCTCTTGTTGCTTCTTCATGGGAATGCGAGCCTGTTCAAGGGGATTCAACAATACCCGAATGCCTATGCCGTTCACTCCAACGATGCAGCCCTGATCATGCGATTGAAGCTGGAAAGCGGGATTGATCGACAATGGAAGTATCCGCCGATGATTCACCCCCAGGATTGGGATTTATGCGTTTTCGCTCAAGGGGACGGAGTCACCATGTGGCCATTCCGTTACCACTCTTGGCAACCGGAGCGAGTTTACTTTCTTTGGTCGGAAGAAAGCCTCTACACACTCGCTCGCGAACGTGTCCCCAATCGATCGTTTGTATTACGGAAACCATTCCCCGGCGATCTCAATCTGGAGGAGCACTACAATCTATCGCTGGAAATGCCCGACTGGCAAGTCTGGCATTCCAAGCAATAAATACTGAATAGGGGACAGAGATGAATTGGACGTATTCTTTTGCCATGAGTTTGGATGGTTACATCGCTGATTCGGAAGGGGGCGTGGATTGGCTTCAAGGGTATGAGGATGCGCTGGCTGGCTTCGATGATTTCCTCAGTCGGATGCAGGTGCTACTGATGGGGCGCAAAACCTACGAGCAGGTACTTGGTTTTGGGGAGTGGCCATACGGAACCAAACCCACACTCGTGATTGGTTCGGAGTTCCAACATCCTCCCCGACCACATGTTTCCTATCTTCCGGCCTCAACAGAAAACATCCGTCAACAGGCAACGGCATTTGGCGCCATGGAAGGGTGGATTGTGGGCGGAACCAAAACAGCTGAATTGATGCTCAATGCCGGGATTATGACCACGCTGGAGGTGTTCCTCATTCCAAGAATTCTTGGCGGTGGTACGCCGGCATTTACAGGCTTGTTTTCAAAAGCCAAACTGGAGTTGAAGTCCGAGGGGCGGTTTGATTCGGGTGTGGTACGATTGGAGTACAGGGTGGGAGGAGGAGAAACGTACGTTGACTAAAGAAGGGCATTCGAAGCAGAAATATTCAAAGCGATTTGGTAGAGGCTTATGGAAACAAAATCCATTTATTTGCAACTCACAGATGAATTCAATCAGGGTAGATTGCGCACTGTCATTTGCAGTGGTCAGGCAGTGGTACTCCATAAACTTGCCATCATGAGCAAAGACGGGGATTGGATCCTGCGTGAGGATACAGAAGCGGCTCAGCACGTCCTCAATGTGCTCAGTCGTCGATCTGCAACTTATCGTTTTGGAGCACCTTTTGATCTTCGCTGGCTTTCAGGTGGTTGGAGTGCCCATTTTGAATTCGCTCATACTTTCAGAGTACGGACAGATTTTTTCACTCGCCCCCCAAGAATATCCTCAAATTCTTTGGGAAAAATCTGGAGAGAAATGGAGGGAAGAAATCCTCCCTTTATAGATCCCCCTGAGTTGGCAGAAATGAAGAAAACCAACCGCGAAAAAGATTTTGTGGTTATTGGTGAAATTGCTCGTTTAATGAAAGACCCCGCTGAACAACTCCTGTATTCGAGGAGTGCCAGAGATCTTCACTCACTGGCGATGCGGTATCCTGAAATGCTTGCACAGCTTGCCGGGCAGAGACCACTTCTTCTGCAACTCAACGATGATCCCGATGATATCGCCCGACTTTTGGATGAGGAAAAACGCCAATTGATCCGGGTAAATGAACAACGTCTTGAGAAGTACGCTAAAGCCGGAGAAAAATGGAAACAGGAATGGCCTACTGTTTGTAAGCGTGTAGAGGGACTTTCACTCTTGGAAGCTCATCATTTGATTGTGGAAGCAGCAGAAAAGTATTTACCGTTTACACCAACGGAGTGAACAATATGGACGAAATCCGCGATGAATTCCTCAGCGAAGAAGATCTCGATCTCAAAAACATGACGTGGGAAGAGCTGAATGCCTACTGGACGGAGTGGCTCATTCAGGCTCAGGCAACCAACGACCAAGACAAGTACACGTATTCCCATGGCGTTTTTATGGGAATGGAGGAGCCGCATTAATTCAGTTTGAGTGTACACGGAGAAAACTTTCCAAGCGGTTGAACGTAAATCAACTTGGAGGTTGTACCATGAAGGACGAGTACCGAACACCACCCGGATTCCGATTCAGTTCCACAGATGCACTAATCCTTATCATCGGAACGATCTCTGCCGTTGGTACATCGCTGATTAGTATTTCTCTCCCATTCCTGATCGCTTTTGTGGTTCTCCACTTCTTTCTTTTTTGTAATGTGTTCCGCATCAACCGCCGTTACGAACTTATCTGGTCGATTTTGTTTCTGCTGAACGCCGCGTTTCTTCTCTCTGATTCGTGGAAAAGCATCCTGATGGTTTCTCTTCTTCAGCTTCCGGTGACGTTCCTCCTGATTGCCTTGGAATTGCGAAAACCGACTTATCATGGCGTTGGGTGGAAGATTATACGGGGACTTACGGAGCAGTGAGTTGGTTCAAGCTGTTGGTAATCATAGGATGATTTCATTTGGTGATTTCGTTTATTTGCTCTTCCGCCTTGATTCTTTCTTTCAGCCTGCTGATCATTACCCACCGAAAAATTGAGGGGATCACCATGCACGGCATCATCTTCGGATCAACGCTTGCCTTGGCGGTTACGACTGTTTCTGCTCAGCCGTATGGTCTTGAGGAGCGTGTTGCCAACACCACTCTTTTGATTTCCGAAGCCCCTGCCGCTGCACCAGAACCTCATCACTCGCTACGAGTTTTCCCAGCAATTTCACTCCCCAACACGCTACGCGTTTTTGGTTTTGCCGAGCAGAATAGCTTGGTGATGGTTTCACCGTTGGGAGTGAATTCGTTCTCTCTGGATGCACCGGAGCCGACACTTGGTGCTCCGTGGTTTGAGCTTCCCACAAACTGGCAGATCCTTGATGCGGCCCTCGGGAACGGAGTTTTTGCTCTGACGGTAGTTGATACTTCTCCTGTGTCCCCAAGGGTTTTTCTGGCGCGTCACGTTGTTGGTACCGCCATAGTGGAAGAACTGGATTTCGAAATTTCCGTTTCCACAACAGCAGATGCTCATGCCTCCATTGCCTACACCATGGAAGGAAAATTCCTCGTCGCCTTTGGTGATTTGGGACGTCCGCAACTTGCCGAGCAATCCGCAAGTTTTGAAGGGGGTGTATGGGAACTCGATTCCAGCTCTCTGCTTCCGTTCCGAAAAATTGCTCGAGGTCTTCATGCTCCCCGACTCTCTGTTGATTCGTTGATGGGAACTGTTTTTGTCACAGATTCCTCGGATTCCGGAATTGTGGAAGTGAATCGGCTTGGAGAGAATTTGAACTTCGGTTGGCCCACGATGGCTGGGATTGGTTGTAATCCCAGTGGCAGCAGTTGTAGCTCCGCTGGGCGAACTCGTCCGCTCTTCTCTGTCCCCCTTTCTGGAACGGGTTTCGTTGGCGGCTCAGTGTCCCTCGATTCACAAGCTCCCGATCTTCATGCACGTTTTCTTTTGGTCAATTCTATGGATCGAGCCGTTCGAGTGCTTGAGGATACTGGTGCGTCCTCCCTAACGGCTCAGGTTCTTCATACCTTCCCCACGGGGGCGGTTACGGCGATAGGTTCAGATCACCTTGGTATGGTGTATGTGGTGGTAGATGGTGGACTATATTCACTTCGCCCGATGGATGGCTCTCGGAATTCCTTCCCCACCCGATTGAGTGATATCCCCGCCTTGTTGAATGCTGGGCTGGGTCAGGATCAAACAAATGCTGGAATTATCCCCTATGAACCGAGTGCCAAGTTGTGGTCTGATGGGGCCCGCAAGGAGCGTTTCTTTGCCCTTCCTGGTCTTGCGAAGCTGGGTTTTCAATCACAGGATGGTTGGGATTTTCCTTCAGGCGGTGTGGTGATTAAGAACTTCATTTTGCCCCTGGATGAACGCTCTGGAGCAACGGTGGAACGACGATTGGAAACTCGCCTGCTTGTCCGCCACGATGCGGGATGGGGAGGCTACTCCTACGTTTGGAATGACACAGAGACGGATGCCACCCTTCTTCCTCGGGCACTGAAGAGACCTGTCCCCCTGATTGAGTCCAACGGTGACACCCTCGATTATGTTTGGGATTATCCTTCACGCACGGATTGCTTTCGGTGCCATACCTCTGCAGCGAATGTTGTGTTGGGTCTCAACACCGGACAGATGAATCACTCCATCACCTTCCCGGATTCCGGAGTGTATGACAATCAGCTCAGAGCTTACGAACATGTTGGGCTCTTTGAAACAGCGCTTCCCGCACCACCGGAGGAATTGGAACGCATCCCCGCTCAGAACGATCAGAGCGCTTCGCTGAATGATCGCGCCCGGGCCTTTCTGCATGCCAATTGTTCCTACTGTCACCGCCCCGAAGGAGGTGGCCAAATCGGGACGGATTTCCGTTGGTCCGTCCCTCTGGAAGAGATGGGAATTCTCTATGATCGCCCCAGTGGGTTCGACCTCGATATTGTGGACGCATGGCTCCTCCTCCCCGGGCATCCGGAACAATCCGTCCTCACCGCACGGATGGAATCCATCTCCCCCGCTTACCGGATGCCGCCACTGGCACGGAGTCGGGTTGCCACGGAAGATCTGGAAATGATGAACGCCTGGATCACCTCGCTCCAGATGGGAAGCCTCTGGATAGTGAAGTGAATTTCCCGTTCTTTTTTGGTGGTTGAGAACAGGTAACCTTGACATTTCCTATCGGGCCACCTAGCCATTTGTTCAATTTATCAACATAAGTGGGGAGAGAAAAGATGAGGCTATTCGCTTTTTGCGGATTTATCTGGACGGTTGCTACCGCATCGATTGGCTTCGGCCAAACCTTTTCTGAGGTCGGCAGCACGCTGCTGGGCACGGCAAACTTTGATTCCCGCTCCTGCTCCTTTGCCGACATTGATAACGATGGCGACCCTGACCTCCTTTTCCAGGGGGGAGGCCCTTCTTCCAATCGCGACGCCGCCCGTCAGTTGTTCCGCAATGAGTTTTTCCCCACCGGCACTCCCACGTTTACAAACATAACCCCGCTTGCAGGAATCAGTACTCCCGACTCCACCGGTTGGAGCGCCGGTTGGGCCGATGTGGATGGTGACGGATTCGTGGATGTTTATCTGGGGCAGACAAACGTTACCACAGGGCTCGATCCTCGCGGGGATCACTTCCAAAACAAAGGCGATGGAACCTTTGAGAACATCAGCACACAGACAATCAATGATCCCGGTTTTGTACAAAATGTAGCCTGGGGTGATGTCAATAACGATGGCTTGTTGGACCTCATCCTTGGGATGGAGGGGCCTGAAATGCACGAGCTCTATTTGCACCATGCCGATGGTAGTTTCCTCCAAGCAGGAGCCTCCGCCGGTCTCCATGTCCCCCATGGAACCAAAGCCTACGGAATGGCAGTGGGTGATCCGGATCAGGACGGGGACATGGACATCTACATGAGCACCTGCCAAGGGGGCGGAAACATCCGAAACAACTTCTTTGAAAACCGATTCATCCCCGAGGGGCAAATCTTCTTCGAAGACCGCGCCGATACCAACGGCACCCAGTATCTCGACAATACCTACCACGCCGAATTCATCGACTTTGATAACGATGGTTGGCTGGATCTCTTTGTCATCGGCGCAGATCAACGGGGGAGCAAAATCTTCCGCAACAATACCAACGGCACCTACACGGATGTTGATTCAATTCTTGGTCGCCCACTCCTGAGCAACACTGGTGGCGACTTGAATGGTGGCAAGGCGTTGGATTATGACAACGACGGCGATTTGGATCTCTTCTTCCACGATCACCTTCGCGCCACCACGAGCGGAGGCACCACGGCGAGCAACGTGGCTCGCCTTCTCTATCGCAACGATGGAAATTGGAACTTCACCGATGTAACACAAGCCGAAGGTCTGATGGAGGTGAATCGGGGATCCTATGATAGCGCGTTTGCAGATATTGATTTGGACGGGGACATGGACCTTGTGGCGACCACTGATTCCGGAACTCGCGAACGTGTGTACATCAGCACCGCCAGCACGAACGGGAACAATTGGTTGCAAATTCACCTCCGCGCTCCCGGAACCAAAAACACCCGTGCCATTGGTGCCTTTGTGGAGGTCACCCTGCATGCGGGGACAGAGGAGGAAGTGACGCTTCGCCGCGAGTGCAATACCAACGCTGGAACTTTCAACCAAAGTGATCTACCGATCCACTTTGGTCTGGGTAACGCAACTGTGGCAAACACGCTCCGCATTACCTGGCCCGATGGTACCCAGCAAATCCACAGCAATGTGGCACCAAATCAAGTGCTGACTTATACAAAAACGTCGGCTCAGACAACGGTCTGGATGTTTCAATAAGGGGTCTTTTGAGGAGGAATCGGGATGAGCACAGTGATAAACAATTTCGAAAAAGCAGGATTTGAAATTATTTCCGTCCCGCAGCACATGTCCTCCGTATTTCAACTTCAGGAGGAGTGCTCCAAACTTCTACTCTCAATAGGAACTCAGAAAGCGGGAATAAGAAATCTTCTGGGTAGCAACAGTCTCCTCACTGAGTTCTGCAGGACGGGGTGGTTCTTCGAACTGGCGCAATCGGTTCTGGGCAACTCGGCACAACCGGTTCGAGTTATTCTCTTTGATAAATCACCGGAAGCGAATTGGTCGGTTCCCTGGCATCAGGATTTATCGATTGCAGTGAGTGGAGAGGGGTTGCCAGAAGGATATGGGCAACGATCCATCAAGGAGGGTGTCCCCCATATTATTCCGCCACAGAGAATTCTGGAAAACATGGTGACTCTGCGCCTTCATTTGGATGCCTGTCCCCTCGAGTCAGGACCGCTCGTTGTGTCCCCTGGTTCGCATCGCTACGGAAAAAGCAAAGACGGCCAAATCGCGCCCGAGGTATTGGAGGCGAATTCCATGACCTGCATCGCGGAGTTGGGTGATGTTTTGATGATGCGGCCATTACTCTTTCACCGCTCCTCCAAAGCAACCTCTCCGACCTCACGAAAAATCCTTCATGTGGAATACGCCGGAGTTGAATTGGATCATCCGTTGGAATGGTGGTACCGAGAGGCTGCGAAGCCATGAGGAAGTTCTACGGTTTTCTCCCCCTGTTCTTTCTCGGAATCTTGTTTGGCTGTGTCCCTTCGCGTAACCATATCGCCGAGGTGCCAATCACTGTAGTAAAGCCGAATGAAGTTCATGAGAAAGATTCCACGAAGAATCCTAACATTTCACCCGTTGAATATTTGGAGTACGCCGTTCTTGATTTGCCGAGAGATTTGATCGATCTTCCCCTGACGGATCTCCGTCGCCTTGGTTTCGCAGACCTCGATACCGGAATAGAGGACGATGATCCTGCCACACCGATTACGTTGGATGTGGGGACAGGTCTTGGTGCTGCAGGCACTGTTGCAGGACTTATTGTTCTCGGCGTTGCGTTCCCATATGCGCTTGTTGGAATTCTTCCCGGTGCCTTCTTAGGCCTGACCGCAGGAATGAATGCCTCGTTTATCATCGGGGATGTGGGAGCTTTTGTGAAGGAGAACTTTCAGGTTCCACTCCTCCGTGGAGGCGTTGATGATGAGGATTACTTCCCCCACTGGAGGAAGTTGCACGAGAAGTTTTCCAATCGAAGTTCCAGAATCATGGAGTGAATAATGACCACCAAATCCCAAGACCCGATTGCCACCTTCATTTTTGAGCGTATCCTTCCATCTGGGGAGAGAGAAGAGTTGCTTGCATGGGTTGGGACTCCTGAGATGACTGATTCATCCGCAAAATGCCCCTGTGGAGTTACGGGTATCGGACCGGAGAGTACTTTCATTTTTGGTAATGATACTATGCAATCAATTGCACTGGCCATAAGTTTTCTCCATCATCGTCTTTCGAGTATATCCAGTACAACACCACTCTATTATAAGGGGGATAGCTTTCCGATCCCTCCGGAGGCCTTAGACGCTACTTTTGGGCGGTAGTTTCCATAAGCCGCTCTCAACATCATTCCAAATCCTTGCATGGAACAATAGAATGCTCCCACAACCCATTCATGAAATATTCAAAAGTCCACGCCGTATTCTTGCTTTGGGAATTGGTGGAGGCTGGGATGTTATCTCCGGTTTAGGGCTTCCTCTAGCATTAATCGATTCTGGTCATGAGGTGATTCTGGCTAATCTAACCTTTACACTGATTGAGGGAATTGAGGGTGCCAGTCAACTGTCCCCGAATCTTTACTGCGTGGAACAGGGATGTAGAAGTGTTCTTCCGTATGCTCCAG
>JANRMB010000322.1:0-5907 GCA_033761985.1 Candidatus Sumerlaeia bacterium
TCGCCCCCAGAATAAAGGCCGTGAGCGCCATGGAATAGCCCAACTGCACCGCCAGCCATCCCATGGTCATCAGTGTCCCCGTCGTCAGAAGCATCAACAACTCCGGAGTCGCGGAATCTTTCAGGGCTCGTAACAATCGGGTAACCAACAGCAACACCACGGTAAAGAATACTGCCACAAAACCCGAGAACGAAGTAATCGATTGCCAGAGTCTTGATTGCTCCTGTCACTCAGCTCCAGTGCCCACACCCATCACCGTAAGGGAGGAAAGAAGCGTCAGCATGATCACTGCGACTATATCCTCCAGAAGGGTAACACCCAGAGCGAGCTGTCCCCACCGCGTATGATTGGAACCAATCTCCTCCAGCACTTTGGAGATGATCGCGCTGCTGGAGACCATCAAGATCGCCGCCACAAAAAGCGCTTGTTGATGGCTCAACCCCACAGCCGATCCCAGCATCCGAATACTTGCCAGCACCAGCAGCGCAGCAATCGCCGTCCCCAGTACCAGGCCGGGCCCAAGCCTCTGCATCCGGCGGATGCTAAAGCCCAAACCAATTCCAAAAACCAAAATCAACAACCCCAAATTTGCGAGAGTGTTGATCCGTTCCTCATCAGAAACCAAACTAAAGGGTGGCGTGTAGGGGCCTATGATAAACCCTGCCACCAGAAATCCCACTACCGCTGAAAGATTTAACCACCGGCAAATCAACCCCGTGATCCCAGCCACAAGGGAGACCACCGCCAAGTCGGAAAAAATCGTAAAATCTGTCATCAAGTTGTCCCCGGGTGGGTAGAAATGTTCCGCCAGCTACGTTGCGGCAATCCCTTCGTGCATGGTACGAGCCAACTCCCAAGGGGGTACAAGGAGGAATCCAGCGGGCTCTTGCGGCACCTAGATGGAGAGGGAAATCCCTCAAATAGTACAATCACCTGATCTCCCGGTATATGCCACCTCTATACCGTGGCGTGTAGGCCGACTCTATTTGAATTGATTTCACTGCTTTCGCTTCTTGAGTTTGCCTTCCAATTCTTTGAAGTCCGTTTCGTCTTGCTGATCAGCCTCAATCGCTTCTCTCTTTTTTCGTTGCTCATCATACTGAAGGTAAAGCGCGGTTGCGTTCTCCTCCATATCCTGATGGCTGACACTTCCACCTCCCGCGAGTAGGGGGTAGCCGTTGCCTTGGATGATTTGTTCCACGTTCTCCTTCCAGTAGCTCATACGCGTCTCCTTCCGGCTCTTAGCCCGCAGTTCCGCCGTTTCCAGAAAGATCACCACCAGCCTGTTCAACGTGTCGATTTCGTCTTCCGTGAGGTAGTTCTTGGCGATTACAATGTCCTGCTTGCGTACCTTATCGCCCTTCCACGAAAGCAGCCCGAAATGGGGGTCGGCGCTGTTGGCGCGTGCCATGATGAGTTCCGCTGCGGTCTTTTGAGTTACGGCATAAATTAGCATATTTTGAACTGTGGCGAAGAACTGCTGTGTTGCTGCGTCTGATTTATCGTAGTCACTGGAAAGAGCAAAAAGGTCGCGCACCTTTTGATAGAAGCGTTTCTCCGAGGCCCGGATGTCCCTGATGCGTTCAAGCATTTCGTCGAAGTAATCGGGGCGGCCGTCAGGATTCTTCAGCCGGTCGTCGTCCATCGCAAAGCCCTTGACCAAGTACTCCTTCAGGATGGTCGAGGCCCAGCGGCGGAACTGCATCCCACGTGGCGAGCGCACCCGATAGCCCACGGCCAGTATGGCGTCGAGGTTGTAGATCATTGTCTGGTAGGCCTTCCCGTCAGCGGCAGTTGTCAAGCATTCCTTGACAACTGCCGTTGGGTCCAATTCGCCTTCCTCAAAGAGGTTCTTCAGGTGCAGTGAAATATTCTGCTTGGTGGCGTCGAATAGCTCAGCCATTTCCAATTGAGTCAGCCAAACGGTTTGGTCTTTGGCGCGAAGCCGTATCTGGCTTCGTCCGTCTTCCGATGTGTAGAGAATCAAGTCACTCATTTCCCGCATCCTTCATGCATTCAGGGTTCTTGCGATTCGCATAGAATAGATCAATCAAACCAGCAGCAGTGATGCAAGGGTTTGGAGTTTCAGTCTACGGTTTCGGGCGGTGTACCCCAGCTTCCCCTTCGCTCTCTAATCATTAGCCTGCGAAACTTTTTTTTCATCCAGTACTTGACAGTGTTCGGCACCCTCGGGATTGCTCGCTCCAATGTGGTCAATACCCGCTTTCACACGAACTTTCTCGTGTCCACCTGCTGGTTTTGTTCCCGCTCATCTCTGTTCCACTTCCTGCTCCCGAGAGGACCACACGAATGCCTGAGTTCATCTTCCCCGACGAGCCCGCTGGGTTCGCCAAAATCAAAGTGGTTGGCGTGGGGGGCGGCGGCTGCAACGCCGTCGATTCCATGTTCGACCTCGGTATCCAAAACGTCGACTTTTTTGTCGTTAACTCCGACCTTCAGGCGCTCAAGCGCAGCAAGTGTCCCAACCGCATTCAAATCGGTTCGGCGCTTACGCTCGGCCGCGGCTGCGGTGCCGACCCCGTACTCGGTGCCAAGTGCATGGAGGAAGCCCGTGAGATGATGATCGAGACGCTTCAAGGCTCCGATATCGTCTTTGTTACCGCCGGCCTCGGTGGTGGAACAGGTTCCGGTGCGGCACCTGTTGTGGCTAAAATTGCCAAAGAACTCGGCATCCTCACAGTTAGCGTTGTCACCCGTCCCTTCAAGTTTGAAGGCCCCCGCCGCATGAAGTCTGCTGAGTCCGCTCTGGAACGCATTCGCGAAAACAGCGACACCATGATCGTTGTCAACAACGAGCGCCTCTTGGAAGTTGTTGGAAACAAAGTCCCCATGCGCGAGGCTTTCCAAACCGCCGACAAAGTGCTCAGCCAAGCGGTTCAATCCATCAGTGATTTGGTCACCACTCCCGGCCTTATCAACGTGGACTTCAATGATATTCAAACCATCATGGGTGGCCGTGGCGGCGCCGTCATGGGCGTGGGCATGGGCAAAGGCGAAAGCCGTGCAACAGAAGCCGTTAAGAAAGCCACCTCCAGCCCACTGCTGGACAAAGTCGTCATCGATGGCGCCACCGGCCTTCTGATCTGCATCACCGGCGGACCGGACATGACCCTTGCCGAAGTCAGTGAAGCCACCGAATACGTGGCCAAGTCCGCTGACCCCGATGCGGAAATCATCTTCGGTGCCGTGATTGACGAAAGCATGACCGATAGCATGCGCGTTACGCTCATCGCCACCGGCTTCAGCGATGATCTTCACCGCCGCCGCGAATTGGAAAAAGCCATCAAAACCGCACCCCTCAGCCCTGCTCCCCGCGCCAAGTCCGATGACTCCAAAAACATCTTCGACATTATGGAGCAGAACGAAATCTTCGGTGAATCCCAGGAAGAGGAAGTCCCCGCCGGCAAGTCCTTCGGCAGCTTGAGCTCCTCCCTCCGTGCGGCTTTGGAAGCTGAAGATGAAGCCCCCGCTGAACCCGTCACCAGTTTCGGCGGCTACGTCAACGGCGGCAGCACCCCGAGCTTCCTCAAGCGCTCCACCCCCGGAAACGGTCAACCCGCCAACGGTGGTCCGGTGGTTCGTGTGGCGCCCAGCATCAAATCCGAAAGCGGTTCCGTGCGCCCCGCACGCCCGGCCTTCGGTGGTGAAATGCTCGGCAGCTCTGAGGCTCCCCAGAAAGTGGAACTCCCCAAAGCCACCGTTCCCCAGTATCGCCCCGATGAAGCCCAGGCCGAGGAGCAGGAAGACAAAGACATTCCCGCCTTCCTTCGCCGCAAAAAACGCCTCTTCGATTAATCTCCCCGATTGGTACCTCCAGAAAAGCCCCACCCTTGCCGGTGGGGTTTTTTCTTTTCCCGCAAAAAACTTTCGCCCAACGCATGATTTTGCTCCACACCTTCCCAACCTTCCTGTTCAATGGAAACACGCTACCTCCCTTGGAAGGCCCTCCCCATGATCCGCGTTCTTGTTGCTGAAGATGATCCCGCTTCCCGCGCCTACGTGAAAGACGCCGTGGAGGCCCTCGGTTACGTGTGTGAAACCACCCGGGACGGTCAGGAGGCCGTGGAACGGTTCCGCGAGTTCCGCCCCCAACTGCTCCTGTTGGATATCCAAATGCCCCGCAAGAACGGATTGGAAGCCCTCTACGAGCTTCTGCAGATGGATCCCAACGTGGTGGCCATCATGATGACCGCCTACGGGAACGAGGAAAGCGCCGTGCAGGCTTTCCGCATCGGTGCCCACGATTACTTGAACAAACCCGTGCGTACCAAGGATCTGCGGGAAATCCTCAAACGGTTTGAGTCGGTCATCGAAACCCAAAAACAACAGCAACTCATCAACAGCTTCGTCACCGCCCGCCAGATGAGTCTGGAAATTCCCACCCAATACGATGTACTCCTTCCCATCTCCCACTTTCTGGCTCAGGAAACTGCCGATGCTCTCGCCAAACCCTACGACATGGGGATCCGCCTCGGCTATTTTGAGCTTCTTCTGAATGCTTTTGAGCACGGCAACCTGGAGATTGGGTACCACAAAAAACGCGAATACGCCGAGTCGCCCACCCTGCGCTTTCAGGATTTGGTACAGGAACGCCTGCAGAACGAATCACTCCGCAGCCGCAAAATCCTTGTGGAATTCACCGCCACACCACTCGAAGTGGTGGTAACGATAAGTGACGAAGGTGCCGGGTTCGACGTGGCCACCATCAACCGCGAACTCAGCGGGCCCGAGGTTTTCCGGGGTTCGGGGCGGGGCATTATCATTTGCGAGTGCCAGTTCGATACAGTGGAGTACCTCGGAAAAGGGAACGTGGTTCGGGTAACGAAGAAACTCAACGCCCCGGCCAAAAAACTTCCCGACTTTCTGAAGCTCTAATACACCCGTTACTCGCTGGGCAAATCAGGAAGAGGAGGAGGCGCTGAGTGATGAACGCGCAGTTGGAAGAACGGATCCCTCAGCAAGAGGAGCAAGAATCATCCTCCCCGAGAGTGCCTCCACTGCATCGGTATTTGATGCTCCATGTTCGGATCTTCATGAACCAGAACCGACTCCGGTTTGTTGTCTTCGTGGGTTTGTTGGTGGCCTTTTTTGCAGCCTGGCATACGTGGTGTTCCCATGCTTCCGTGATCAATCGATATAACATTTCCCATAATGGTAAGACCTACCAACTTACAATTAGGGATGGTCGTGAGATAGGATTGATAGCGAATGAACCGAAGTGGTTCGAAGTGCTGTATCGCTCCCATCATATGGATGCAAAATTGGAAGTTGTGGAGGAAGAACATGCTCACTTAATAACGCTGTTTGATGACAGGAGGATATACACAAGAACTCAAGTGAATAACGGATTGCGCCAAATAGATTTCCTGGATCTTAGATTTCCAGCCTCAACTCAAATACACTGTATAATTGATGATAATTCAATTCCAAGGAGTCGATTCTGGGCACTTTCCACAAGACTTTCAAATGATGAGTGTTCCTTCATAACGCTACAGGATTTCGGAAAAACTTGGGATCTATCTCTCGACCAACCTTGGATGGAGGAACTACGTGCCGGGGAACGCCTCGGGGATTGGCCTCAATTCGACCGCGACGATTACGCGCTCTCCTGGCTTCCGGGGACATCCCTGCGCTTCTACGACCCGGAAAAGGTTCGGGTACATCCTCTAGGCTCACCCTACCCCGAGGCTCTTTTTCAGCAATTGCTTCAGGATTTGGAGCGGGCCCGCTCCACGTTTGAGCCCGACCTCATGATCCTCCATGAGCGGGTATTACAACCCTTTGTGCGGGGCGAGCCCATCCTCGGGCTAACGGAATCCACGGTAAAATGAGCGCTGTATCCGGGTTTCGACAAGGGCTGCACACGTGGCTGCTGGGAGGGTATCG
>JANRMB010000323.1:0-11591 GCA_033761985.1 Candidatus Sumerlaeia bacterium
TCGGGTTCGTGCTCCGGGAGTCTGGATGCTCGCCAACGCCCGTGGGGCTCTCCTTCTAGCCACCGGAAACAGAAGCGAGTGCGCCGTGGGTTATGCCACCATGGACGGCGACACCGCCGGGAGTATCAGCCCCCTTGCCGGCATCGACAAACACTGGCTCCGGCATTGGCTCCGCTGGATGGAGACCGTAGGCCTTCAAGAAATCGGACCGATTCCCGCCCTCAAGCACATCAATGATCAACAACCCACCGCCGAATTGCGGCCCCAGGAAAAGGGGCAAACCGATGAAGCCGATCTGATGCCTTATGAGGTGCTCGATCGCATCGAGCGGCTGCTGGTGCGTGATAAATGCAGCCCCGCCCAGATTCTCGAACACCTGCGTTCCTCCTATCCGGAAAGAATTTACACCGACACGCAACTGGAGACGTGGTTGCGGCGGTTTATCCAATTGTGGAGTCGTAACCAGTGGAAGCGGGAACGCTATGCCCCCAGTTTCCACCTCGATGATGAAAACCTCGACCCCAAAACATGGTGTCGCTTTCCCATACTTTCCAGTGGATTTCAGGAAGAACTCGAACAACTTGATACACGCAGCAAGTCAGACTAAATCAGGGGACACAGGAACAATTAGATGAACGGATTTCTCCAGAACTTTCTCGATAACCCCATCCTGACGCGGGAGCTGCGTCGGCGGATGCGTGGTAAGGCCCTGATCTTTAGTATCTGCGGCTATATCATCATCATGACGATTACCAGCATCATGATTCTGCTCACCGGGATGAACCCGTTCGATCAATTCGGTGCCCAGAACAACACCAAGCTTCTGGAAGACATGGTGAAAACAGGGACACTCCTCTTCAACGCCATCAGTGTGATTCAGGCGCTTCTGGTTTTGATCATCGCCCCCACCATTACCGCGGGGATGACGACGATGGAGAAGGAGAGGCAGACGTTTGACTTCCTTCGAGTCACAACCATTACCCCGTGGATGTATGTCATCGGGTGCTTCTTGAGTACAATCTTCTACGTGAGTCTGGCGCTGTTGTGTGCGCTGCCCCTCATCAGTCTTTCGTTTCTTTACGGCGGGGTGAGTCGGGAGGATGTGATTTCCCGAACGATTTCGTTGCTCGCCCTGTCCATGGTTCTTTCGGCGATGGGGTTGTTTATTTCCAGCATTCGGGAACGGACGCGCACCGCTCAGGGGATTGTGGTCTTTCTGATCTTCATCATGCTCTTTGGGGCCATCGTGATTGAGTCCTCCCTTTCTGTTCAGTTTGGGTCGGGGCTTTTCTCCGGTGGGGGAGCGCCGATTGTTTCGCTGGCGGGATTGAATCTCACGAAGGACGCCATGGTATGGCTGAGTTTGTTCATGGTCTCGCTGGTGTTGCTACTCATGGCCACCCGCAAGCTGTTCGATCCCTACGAGTCCCGCGCGGTGAATCACTGGCAATTCAGCGTCATCTTTGGGGCGATGCTCGCCATCACGTTGGTGGCCTGTGCCCAAACCATGAACGATACGCAGGGGATCTTCGTCACCGTGGTTGGTTGCTTCATGTTGGGCTTTGCAGCGCACAATTTTGCCGTGGGCCGCATGGAAGTGGGCGACGAGATGTGGCACATGAAGCGCCTCTTTCCGTTGCTTCGCCCCTTCGATCAAACGGTGCCGTTTATCATCCTTGTTGGTTTGGTTTGGTATTGGGCCATGGGGAGCGTGGTGGCAAACCTTCCCGGGGGACATACGCTCACCTCGGCTGATGCGTTGCTTTCCGCTGCAATTCTCTCCCTTGCCGGGTATTTCTTCTTCTGCTGCTTTGCCCGCTACGCCACGGCCGTAAGCGTGGGAAGGCGTCAGGCGGGGAATCTCACGCTGGGCGTTATTATCGGCTGCTGGCTGGTGCTCCCCATCGTGGGGGGAATTCTCTCCGGGTTGATGCAGGACACCAGTTTTGATGCCAGCCCGTTTCAGCTCTTCTTCCTGCAACTCTATCAGTTCTCACCGGTGTTTTTTCTCTCGGATTCCTTCCTGAGAAATGATGACGTCTTGAACGTTCTCGGCACCCCGGTTGGCCTGGGTTGTGCCTTCTATGTGAGCATGGGGCTGTTGTTTTTGGCCTTGGGTGAGCCGTTGCGCTACAAACGCTGGAAGGGCTTCTCCTGGCACTACGATATGCCGAGCCGATAAACCACGAGAGTTGTTGAATCCATGACGGAACGTTCCCGGAAAGCCGAACTCGAGGAGTTGGAGATGCAGGAGTATCACCTGCGTCTTGATGATTCCCAACCGTTTCAAGTGGTGAGCGAGTATAAACCCGCAGGCGATCAACCCAAGGCTATCGAGCAATTGGTGAAGGGGTTGCTGAATGGGCTTCCGGCACAAACGCTTCTTGGCGCCACGGGGACGGGAAAGACCTTCACCATTGCCAATGTGATTCAGGCGGTGAATCGCCCCACCCTCGTCATGGCCCCCAACAAGACCCTCGCCGCCCAACTCTACCGCGAGTTCAAGGAATTCTTCCCCCACAACGCCGTGGAGTACTTCGTTTCCTATTACGATTACTATCAACCTGAGGCCTACATCCCCAGCTCCGATACCTTCATCGAGAAGGACGCTTCCATCAACGATGAGTTGGACAAGTTGCGCCTTTCCGCCACGAAGTCCCTCCTCGAACGGCGCGATACCATCGTAGTGGCCAGCGTCTCCTGCATCTATGGGATCGGCTCCCCTTCAGAATTCTTTAATATGTGCGCCCTGCTCCGCGAAGGCGATGACGTGGGCCGCGATGTGTTGCTGCGCAAACTCGTGGACCTTCAATACCGCCGCAGCGACATGGACTTCCACCGTGGTACCTTCCGCGTCCGCGGGGACACGGTGGATATCTACCCCGCCTACGAGGAACGCAAAGGTCTGCGCATCGAATTCTTCGGAGACGAAATCGAGAGCATCAGCGAAATCGAACCCATGACCGGGAAACGCCTCGCCGGGCTCAAACGTGCAGTGATTTATCCCACCAGTGTTTACGCCACCACCCGTGATACCCTCAAGGATGCCATGGTGCGCATCGAGGACGAGTTGCGGATCCGTCTGCGTGAGTTGGAGGATCAGGGGAAGCTGATTGAATACGCCCGGTTGAAACAGCGCACCGAGTATGACTTGGAACTCCTGCGGGAAATGGGAAGCTGCCCCGGGATTGAAAACTACTCCCGTCATCTGGCGGGAAGAGCCGAGGGGGAATCACCCTTCACCTTGCTGGATTACTTCCCCGATGACTTCCTCCTCGTAATGGATGAAAGCCACCTTGCCGTTCCGCAAGTGGGGGGCATGTATCACGGTGACCGCAGCCGGAAATCCACATTGGTGGAATTCGGCTTCAGACTCCCTTCTGCGATGGACAACAGGCCGCTCCAATTCAAGGAGTTTGAAAAGCGTATCAACCAAGTGATCTTCGTGAGCGCAACCCCCGCCGACTATGAACTGGAACGCTCCGGCGGTGTGGTGGTGGAACAAATCATCCGCCCCACCGGATTGGTGGACCCACAAATCGAAATTCGCCCTGTTTCGGGTCAAGTGCTCGATGTGATCCACGAGATCAAATTGAGGCAGCTCAAAAATCAACGGGTGTTGGTGACGACGCTGACCAAGCGATTCTCCGAAGAGTTGACGGAATACTTGCTGGAAGCAGGATTGAAGACCCGCTACATGCACAGCGACGTGAAGGTGCTGGAGCGCGTGGAGATTCTTCAGCAACTGCGCTCCGGCGAGATCGATGTGTTGGTGGGGATCAACCTACTGCGTGAGGGATTGGATTTACCGGAAGTCTCGTTGGTGGCCATTCTGGATGCCGACAAGGAGGGCTATCTGCGATCTTCCGTGTCCCTGATTCAAACAGTGGGCCGTGCCGCGCGGAACTCCGAGGGGCTTGTCATCATGTATGCCGATCGCGTGACGGATTCGATGCAGAAATGCCTCGATGAAACAAACCGCCGCCGAGACATCCAAATTGCTCATAATCTGGCGAACGGCATCACCCCCACCACCATTCAAAAGTCCATGGCAAAAATTCTGGAGACCTCTTACAAAGAAGAGGAGTTCGTGAGCCGAGAATTACTCGTTGCCGAAGCAGATGCCGAATTTATTACACCCGCCGGTTTGAAGAAAAAGATCAAATTGGCCGAAACGGAAATGAAAAAGGCGGCGCAGGAACTCAACTTTGAACTCGCTGCAGCCCTTCGGGATAAAATGTTGAAATTACAAGCCCAACTTCGTGAGATAAATTGACCAGATTTTGGGAGCAATCAAAATCCAAACTCATTCATTACGTTGTTTTATGCTCCTGTGAAATTACCCAATTGAAATACACTCCATTTCACCTAAAATACATTGTAAGTCCTACAATCTGAACTTCTTTTTCTGGCTGAAGACTTGCATTCTTGAATCGTGTAACCGAGAATCTATCACGGTTTCTTCATCCTGTGAAAGGAGTCCGATCAAGGTGAGCAGCGTAACCCTTCCCATTTTTCCACTACCCGGCCTGGTTCTTTATCCCCACACCCATTTGCCGCTCCATATTTTTGAACCCCGCTATGTGGAACTTGTTCGCGACGTCCTTTCTGGTGATCAGCACATGGGGACAGCCAACATTCGCCAGTCCGCCGATGCTCTCGATGCCAATCCCCCGAGAATTCATAATGTGCTGACCCAAGCCCGGATTGTGGATTACGAGGAACTCCCCGATCAGCGATTCTTTATTCTCTTGGAAGGCATTTGCCGCCTCAAAGTTGTCAAGGAAGTCCACTCCAACACCCCGTATCGCATGGTTCAGGCGAACGTCCTTGTGGATGACCTTCACCAGGATGATCGCGTCGCCATCAATGAAGCCCGCGAGTCTCTTCTTCAACACGCCGAACAATTGGCGGAGCGCTCCGAGGACTTGAAGACCCGCCTACGCAATCTACAGAACTCGCATCTTCATCCGGGGATCATCGCCGATGTGGTGGCTTCCCAAGTGGTGCGCGATCCCTACACACGCCAGTCCCTTCTGGAGCAAACCAACATACTTCGCCGGTTGCGCATGGTGGATATTCAATTGCGAACGCTGGTTTCCGGTCACGCCCTGAAGCGTGAAAGCTGGAAAAGCGACTACGAGGAATAACTTCCTTCCCTGGCATCAGCCCAACCTAAAAGTTCCTTTGCCTTGCCTCTTCAGCCCTCTCTGTTGATACCAACGAGATTCCTGGTGTCTCGGGGCTTTTCTTTTGAACCAGTCTTTTTGGAAATCCCATCTCCCCTCCCTGTTGTTGGTGGCTGCCGATGTGGTGGGATTTGCTTTGTGTTGGACTCTGGCCTACAAGCTTCGGGCGTTGATGGAGCCCCTGCTTGGCCCCCTCAACGAGATTGATCCCTATTGGAAGATCATGCCGGTGATCGTCGCCGTGGGGGTCATCAACGCCGGGCTTTTTGGATTGTATCGCACTCGCCGCAGGCTTTCGTCTCTTGCGAGTTGGGGGGCTCTTCTGAAGGTGGGGTATCACTACGCCCTCTACATGATGGTGGTCGGTTATTTTGTGCGGGAATTCGAATTGGGGCGGCTGGTGATTCTCTTCGCCACGGTGTTCTCCTTCTTGTGGCTGGTGCTCAGTCGTCAAACATTCCGAGCAATTAAATCTGCCGCCTATAAACGGGGACAGGGATTGGTTCGCGCAGCCATCGTGGGGACGGGTGAGCTTGCCTCGCAGGTGGAGGAGAATCTTCGCCATCACCCCGAAATTGGATTCGAGTTGTTGGGATTTATTTCTCATCCAGAGGAACCCGGAGGCGCTATTCCCTCGGATCGGCTTCTGGGAAGTGCGCAGGAAACCGCCGATCTTGTTCGCCAAAATGGGATTGAGGAACTCTTTGTGGCGATTCCCCAGCTCAGCCAACACGAGCAACTCAATCTCATCAACCTCGGCCGCAACCCCGGCCTCCGCATTCAGCTTGTTTCCGATTTGTTCGGAGTGATTGCCTCCCGCGCTAAAGTCGATGAGATTAATGCCTTCCCGGTTATCACCTTGAGGGACGGACATCTGCCTCGACCACATGCCGCCGCCAAGCGCCTGCTTGATCTCGCGGTGGCAGGATTTGGGTGCTTTGTTTGGCTTCTCTTCTTTCACTGGTGGATTTCACTCTGGATTCGCCGCGATTCCCCCGGCCCGGTGTTCTTTACCCAGCAACGAGTAGGGCGTGATGGTCGGTTGTTTACCATTTACAAGTACCGCACCATGAGCACCCAGGCGAAACAATACGAGGTGGCCCCCACCAGCACTGAGGACCCCCGCGTTACCCGAGCGGGAGCTTGGCTCCGTAAAACGAGTCTCGATGAACTTCCGCAGCTTTGGAACGTTCTCCGGGGCGACATGAGCATGGTCGGCCCCCGCCCCGAGATGCCCTTTATTGTGGAACAATATCAGGAGTGGGAAAAGCGCCGATTGGACGTAAAGCCTGGTATCACCGGCTTGTGGCAAGTGATTGGTCGTAAGAATCTCCCGCTCCACCTCAACATGCAGTACGACTTTTATTACATCAGCAACCAATCCATCCTGCTGGATCTGGAGATTCTCATCCGCACCGTTCCGGCGGTGATTTATGGTCGCGGGGCGTTTTAGGGTGACTTGTGGAGTTTGTTTTGGGCTTCGAAGAATGCCCACCAAAGGCTGCACGTTTTTTGACGGGCGATTCCCCTAATAAATTTGTTTTCCACCAATAAATGGATTGACGCCTTGTGGTGATTTTTGAATCAAAGGGCGAAGGGAGAAGATTATGTTCAAAAAAATTGCTTATTTATCTGCATCGTTTGTGTTTTTATCCTCTGCGGTGAGTTCTCAAATCACTGTGGTGGATGGTTACCTATCTGAGGGGGCAACCGAATCCTCTTCAGCAACGTTTACACTACAAAGTGTTATAGTTGATGGTTTATCTGAAAACGAGCAGGTTGGTGCTTCATTTGTTGTTTTATCGGGATTAGCCACACAAGAAGTTTGTGTTGATTCCTCTTGCCAGCCGTCTTCAATTGAAGATTGGCATCTTTTCGACTATTAATTTTTTTGGAGTACATAAAAATGAATTTCGCCAAACATGGTTTGTCAAAAGCCGGTGTATTGCTGTTGTCATCGATCCTGTTTTTTTCTCAAGGAACGCTGAATGCTGAGGAGCCAACCCTCTCTTATCAGGGGAGATTACTGAGAAACTCAAATCTGTACAATGGATCGGCAGAATTTCTTTTTGCACTGGTTGTGGAAAACCAGGACGAGGAGGAAATTGTCTGGTCAAATGACCCGAATGCTTCTTTTGCTCCAACTGTTACAGGGACCCCTGTTCAATTGAATGTAAACAATGGAAATTTCACCTCCCTTATTGGTGATGCCATCATTCCGAATATGTCTGAAATAGAGCCCTCTGTATGGAATCAAGAAGGAAAGTATTTCCTTCGGGTTTGGGTTCGTACAAATAGCGGTGATGCTTTTGAGCAACTTCAGCCTGATCAGCGTATAACCAATCCAAGAAGTTATGGTCAGGAGGCTTCAAGGAATCAAGTTATTTATGTAAATCCCGTCACAGGAAATGATCGCTTCTCTGGTATCCGTCAGAACCGCCCAAAAAAGACGTTGGAATCAGCTCTCAGTACGGTTCCTGCCTCCATTCGCAAGAACGTTACAATCCAGCTCGCAGATGGTGTGTATTATGAGTCCTTGACTATTGCAAATTATATGATCAGTGGTCCCGATGCTGGATTGTCTATTATTGGAAACACTGTGAATCCTTCTGCAGTCGTGTTCTCCGGGGCTTCAGAAACATCACCAACAATAATAACTGAAACTCTTGCTCTAAGGGTTACGGATTTAGGTGGTACTTTACGGGTATCAGGAATTACTTTTGATGATTACGTGGGTCGTTCTGTTTATGTTGATAAGAATGGAAAAGTTGTTTTTGAGAATTGCCAATTTTCAAATGATCAATCAAATTCCATAGGGCTTCAGGTCTATGGTTTTGCAGTTGTGAATGATTCTAAATTCACTGGGAGAAATGGATTGCAAGTTGCATACGGTGGAACTGTATTCGCAAACAATTTAGAATTTCTAAACCTTTCTCAGTTTTATGGTGTTCAACTTACGAATGGTGGTCATATAAAATTAAGTAACTCTACATTTTCAGGATGCAGTCTTACTGCAATTGAGGTTTTAGGTGGAGATTTATATTTGTCTGATTGCGTAATAAATAACAATGGTACATCAAATAGTTACGCAGTTTCAGTCCATCTTGGCGGTCGCTTGCTTGCAACTGGTACCGACTTTACCAACAACACTTTTGGTGCCCTAAAAGCTGCTAATAACTCGTCTGTGCTATTTAGAAATCCTGCAAATACCTTCACAGGAAATGGCACGGCTCTACGAGTTGATACAGGGGCTACAGTAATCGCACCAACAGGTGTAATCACCTTCGCTTCCAACACACAAAATACCTCTGTTGCTAGTAACGCGATCTATTCAACATCACCAGAGTAATCCATACCGAAAGACCTGGAATTCGAGGGGGATATTGATTCACTTCCCCTTCGATTCCGGGAAATTTGCCTTCAGCCCCAAAGCAGCCAAGCGTGCCGTCTCCGAAACCCTTCTTAGGCGCGTTTCCGGGGTTTTCGCTTGTTGAATCCATTCCAGAATTCCACGCCGTGAAGAAGGGGCGAAAGCAGCGAATTTTTCCGCCGAACCCGCATGAGTGGTAAACGCCTCCACCAAATCCTCCGGCAACTTCAATTCATCCACCTCATTCAGCAAATCCCAGCTTCCATCTTTCCGGGCATTTTCTATGACCAAGAGTCCGGAAGGGTGCATCAGCCCTGCTGACATCAGTTTTTCGATTCGTTGCTTGTTGATCCTCGACCACCCGCTCCCGGGCTTTCGGGGGGAAAGGCGGAGCTTGGTACGGGTTTCATCCACTTTACCCGGAAGGCTATCAATCCAGCCAAAACACAGCACCTCTTCCACAATATCGTCGTAGCTGAGGGTTGGAAGACCACTCGATTTCTTGTGGAACACAAGCCAGATGCTCTCAGCTTGGGTGTGGTGCTCCAAAAGCCAGCGGCGAAGTTCTGCCCGAGATGGTACGAAGACGGTAATCAATTCTTTCATGTGGATCCTTCCTTTTGTGATTTTGAAGTTTATCAACTGAGGGGGAAAGTGGAAATTCCGGAGAGAGCTTATCGCCGTTCTCTTCAATAGACCTTGACATCCAGTTGTCCTGTGTTGAAATTGCAGAACTTCGAACCCATTCCTGTAGGAATTACATCAAATGACACTCCATTACGAAACGATTGATGAGCAATTACTCAATAACGATGTAGCCTACAGGGTTGCATTTCTTGGCAAGTTTATGGGGTTTGGAGAGGAGGACATCGTGACAATTCACAGCGCAGCGCCCTTGCTTGCCCCATTAGTCCCCGTTTTGGTGGATGCCGTTTATGAAAAACTTTTTGCATTTTCTGCCACAAAACGCCATTTTGTTCCCCGCCAACATGGCTTCGAGGGCGATGTTCCAAAATCGCTTGAAGAACTGGAGCTTGACCACCAGCAGATCGCTTTTCGCAAAAATCACTTGGCCGGTTATTTGGTGAAATTGGTCACTTCGCCCTACGATGGAAAAATGCTTCAATACTTGGATTGGGTGGGGCGCATCCACACGGCTAAAACAGGAAATCCCCACATTGTTATTCCTTTGGTTCAGGTGAATGCTCTTTTCGGCTTCGTCAACGATGCACTCATTAGTACGATTCAGTCTTTCGATTTGGAGCAATCGAAGAAAACCCAACTGATTCGCTCGTTCACAAAGCTCCTGTGGATTCA
The DNA here is from genome assembly GCA_033761985.1 of Candidatus Sumerlaeia bacterium. Classification (GTDB taxonomy): domain Bacteria; phylum Sumerlaeota; class Sumerlaeia; order SLMS01; family JAHLLQ01; genus JANRMB01. Next base: position 9,877 of record JANRMB010000323.1, read on the forward strand.
GTCCGATTTGTTTAGTCGACACTACGTTCCCTCCTAAGTTTTTTTCCTCTCTTCATTGTTAGTTGAAAGGTTTCTGTTTGTTGAGTAATCGCCCGATTCTAATGGCCGACCGAGTGGAAATCTCCCGGGAAATTCAGTGTGATATTGGCCATCGGATCCCCTTCCACAAGGGGCCCTGTTCCAACGTTCATGGGCATCGCTATCGTATCTTGGTGTATGCCACCGGCCCGGTGCTTCAATCGGTGGGTGAGAGTAATGATGCCATGGTGGTGGATTTTGGGGATCTCAAAAATTTGATGATGCGGGAACTCCACATCCCCCTGGACCATGCTTTCATGGTCTGGGAAAAAGATGAACCGTTGCGCGGTTTTCTGCAGAATAACAATTTCCGGCTGGTGGTGATGAGCAATGCTCCCACTGCGGAACATCTGGCCAAGTGGTGCTACGATCGCATGGCCGCCGCCACAGCACAACACTTCTGTGGGCTTGTGCAAATCTCCAGTGTCACCATCTGGGAAACCCCCAACTGCTCCGCCACATACTTTCCCTGCTCTGCCCCCGATCGAGGTACCACCCAACATGAAAACTCAACTAAATCCCTGCAACATACAGGCTCCCCTTAGCAGCAAACATCCCGTTATCATTCAAGGGGGTATGGGTGCCGCCGTATCTCACTGGAAACTTGCCAACGCCGTGGCCCGAGAGGGGATGCTCGGGGTTGTTTCCGGTACCGGGATGGACCACGTGATGGCACGGCGACTCCAAAACGGTGATCCTGATGGAATGATGCGCGCCGCGATTGCCGAGTTCCCCTGTCCCCATACCGCCGAACAAGCTCTTCTGCGGTACTATATTCCCGGCGGCAAGGCTGCCGATAAACCCTACAAACTCCCGCCACTCTTTCGGTTGGACTCCTCCTCCGATCACTACGCCATGATCGCGCTCTCCATGTTTGTGGAGGTCTGGCTTGCCAAGCGGGGGCACGAGGGTGTTGTTGGTCTGAATCTTCTGGAAAAAATTGCACTCCCCAATCCTGCCCTGCTTTATGGCGCCATGCTCGCCGGAGTGGACTACGTTCTCATGGGCGCTGGAATACCCATCCAGATTCCTGGTATCTTGGATCAACTGAGTCGGGGAGAAGCCGTCGAGTTGCGAGTCACCGTTGAGGGGGACACATCGACTGATGGCGTGGTGCAGCGCTTCGATCCCCGATGGGTGACACAGGAGAATCCTCCCGCCCTAAAGCGACCCCATTTTATTGCTATCGTAAGTTCCGCCGTGTTGGCGCAATCGCTTCTCAAACGCGCCACAGGAAGCATTGAGGGCTTTGTGGTGGAGGGCCATATCGCTGGCGGTCATAATGCGCCGCCTCGTGGGCCGATGCAACTTTCCGATCGAGGCGAACCCATCTACGGTGAACGCGATGGTGTGGATTTGGAAAAATTCCGCGCCTTGGGTGTCCCCTTCTGGCTTGCCGGGGGACAGGGCATTCCAGGGGCTCTCGCATCAGCTTTGGAACAAGGCGCAGCGGGAATTCAAGTGGGGACACTCTTTGCTTTCTGTACCGATTCCGGACTTGATCCAGTCTTGCGGCGCCGTGCGTTGGAGAAGGCTCATGCCGGAGAGTTGTGCATCTTTACCGATCCACAGGCTTCCCCCACAGGGTTTCCGTTCAAAGTGGTGGAACTCGAGGGAACACTCTCCGATTCCACACT
>JANRMB010000324.1:0-27688 GCA_033761985.1 Candidatus Sumerlaeia bacterium
ATCCCCACCCACTCCAAAATAATCCGCTTCTACTAATAGTCTTAGAAGTTTTCACCTTGATTGCCATGATTCACCATCCGTACCATAAGATAAATGCGAGTTCATAGGGGTGCATGGTGATCAGTGCCACCATCCAAATTAAAATCCAGGGAATAACCAGTATACCCAGCGGAAGCCTTTGCTTGTCATTCCATTCCAATACTAATGTACGTTGAGTGGCAAACCAGATACAGCAGAGGGGAAACGCCAAAAGTACGCCCAGGCTCCAAAACCTCAAAATCCAGTCTTCCGGACCGTTATTTACAAATAAACAAGCTGTTTGAAGCACTGTATTGGTGAGAATCCCCAAAACCACTGCAACCATGAATGACTTATGAAAGAGTCGGAGTAGATAACCAATCCATGAGGCACCAAGGGAAGCTGGAATTAACAATAGGAGAATCCATGAGTTTTTCGCTCCATCTTGAACGAGAGAATCCTCTCCAAGCCAAAATGAAAGATGGAGAATTAGCACAATGACACTCGAAAGAAGGACAGCAGATAATCCCAATCCAAACAGCCGGCGACCTATTCGACGTGATTCAACTCCTGGCAGCCCGAATGGAATGGTATTGATGGAGTAACGTTCCAGAGGGTGACAACTCAGCGCTCCCAAACATGTAGCAATAAGACAATTTCCCAAAAAGCCACCCAGCATCAGAAATTCCGTGGGCCGTAAGTCTGCAAAATGAACGAATGGTGGAACAAGGAATAAAATTGAGATCAGCAAAACAATGGTGATTTTCCCTAATAATTGATATTCCAAATACCAGGGATGGGCGTAAATGGGAGTGACCATCTCCACAGGCTGTTTTGTGTTTTCTATACCACGAAACGCCTCCACCAATCGCTCAAAGGGAGATTCCAACTGCCTTGAATATTCTCGCCAATACCAGAAGCAGCTGCATGCGAGTGCGATGGGAATAGTGGTGAATCCCAGGAGAGAGGTTTCGTTCCTCCCCACTCCAAAAATATATTCAAAAAACTTCTTATAATCCGGTGATTCGATGGAGGAGAATTCCAGTAGTCTGCTTACCAGAATTGTACTCCCAAACAGAGCGAATCCCGTCATGGCGGCGAACGGCATACCTTTGTATCCGAGCCAGGAACCAATCATTCCCCCAAAGACAAAGGCAGTGAGGCAGGCTTCCACATTTTCGCGAGTAGCAGCCTTTTGAAGATAATCCCCCATCCCCATATCCAAACCAACCACCCAGTAAACGCTTGGAAGGAATAGGAGTATAAAGCCGAAAAACAACACCACGCTGGCGAGGATTTGATTCAGAATCAACCTGCTTGGCCGTATGGGAAGTTGCAGCAGAAAAGCCGAAGTTCCTTCCTCCTCTTCTTCCACCGTCACCGCCAAGCCCATGATGTATGCTGTAACCAAGGTGAATCCGTTCCATAGATCCAACGAGAAATCCAGTTCCTCCACGGGGTCAAAGGGGGCCGGAAAGGTTGATTTCGACCATGCCCTGAGAAGCAGAATCACAAACACCAAAGCAAACAACCCGAGGGGGATGCGGGCAAACTGAAGAAGAGTTTTTCCGAAGATTCCACCACGGGAAATCAGTTGAAGGCGCAGGGGGCGGGCAAATGGGTTGAGTGTCATCTCTTTCCTCCCGCGGCCACTTCCATGAATGCTTCCTCCAAATTGAGCGGGAGTTCCTCCACCTGCTGGGCCTTTATGGCTGCTAATTCCTTCTGAATCGCTTCCTCGTTTTTGCGCAAAAAGGTTACAACCAGTTCACGGCCCTTTTGTGTTTGATTGAGGACGAGTTCGGAACTGAGTGGAGTGGGCATCACATCGGAGAAAGTTGCCCGAAGCTTCACCACCTCCCCGAGGAATTCCTCTGTCCCCATTTCATAGGCGAGGGCTCCATCTCGTAGGATTCCCACATGATCCACCACACCGGCGATTTCCTGCACCAGATGCGAACTGATCACCACGGTTCGGCCATCTTCCACATATTGGGAAAGAAGTGTTTCCACAAATTCGCGTCGAACCACTGGATCGAGTCCGTTGGTGGGTTCATCCAAAAGAAGCACTTCCGGTTCAAACGCCATGGCCAACAACAGATTCACTTTTGCCTGCTGGCCTTTGGAGAGCGTTTGAATACGCTCGTTCAGGGGGAGTGAAAAAACCTCCACGAGTTCCTTCACACGTTTCCAATTCCAGTGCTTTTTGCGATAGTAGGCGGCGAAAGATAAGACTTCTTGAGTCGTCATCCACTCGTAAACGGCAAGCTTGTCGGGGACATATCCCACTCGCTCGCAGACCTGAAGGCGCTGGCGAAGCGGATCGAGTCCGGCGATTTGAATGCTCCCGAAATGGGGAGTCAGCATCCCCATCATCATCCGCAACGTGGTGGATTTCCCCGCGCCGTTAAGGCCGAGAAATCCGTAGATACTTCCTTTGGGGACATGGAGGGAGAGCCCTTCCACAACTTTTCGTTTCCCAAAAAAACGCCCGAGCTGATCGGTGGTGATGGCATAGTCTTGTGGGGACATTGGACGTTACTCCTTCGATTCCTGAGGGGCGTTTGTGTTGCGGTAATAGCGATCGAGTCGTTTTCGAATCAGTTCTTCGATTTGTTCCTGCGTATAGGAAAAGAGCCGGGCCTGGGTGAGCAATTCATCAATACGTTCTGTGAGTTGTTCTCGCCGCACACGGTTGGAAAGCTCGGTTCCTTTGTCGCTGACAAAACTTCCCTGCCCCGCCCTTGAGTAAAGCAACCCTTCGCGTTCCAGTTCAGAATAGACTTTGGCGATGGTATTCCGATTGATGCAAAGCTCCGCGGCCAAATCTCTGATGGGGGGAAGCCTGTCCCCCGCACGCAGGCGATTGGTGGCGATGGCCTGTTTTACTTGATCCACCAATTGTTGATAAACGGGTTTGGTACTGTGGAGATCGATTTGGAACAACATAGGCGCAACGTGGCGCTCCTGACGTGTCTTATTGTCCTATTAGTACTAGGACAATAAGAGTCCTGTCAACTCAAAAAAAAACACCCGGTTTCCCGGGCGCAATTTCTTCAAAACACTTAATTCCAATAAGATTACACGGCGTTGGGAATCAGCTTCCGGAAGCGTTCCTTGTCAAGTGCCTTGGCATAGGCTTCTTCAGCGGTGATCTCACCCTCCTGAAAGAATCGCTCGATGCAATCGTCCATGAGTTGCATCCCCAGCGCCCTTCCGGACATGATGACTTGGGCAAGCTGATTGGTTTTGCCTTCGCGGATGTAGTTGGACACGGCCCGCGTTTGAATCAGGATTTCATTCGCCGCACGGCGACCCTTTCCATCTTTTGTTCTCAGTAAGAGTTGCGCGCAAACGGCCTTGAGGGACACCGCAAGCGACGCACGAATGGCCTGCTGCTGATCGCTTGGGAATACGTCGATAATCCTGTCCACCGTTTTGATGGCGCTGTTGGTGTGCAAAGTACCGAACACGAGAACACCGGTCTCCGAGGCGCTCACCGCAAGATTGATGGTCTCCAAATCGCGCATTTCACCCACGAGCACCACATCCACATCCTGACGACTCACGGAGGCGAGGCCATCGGCGAAGGAGAAGCAATCGATGTGGACTTCCCGCTGGACAATCGCGCTTTGCTTCGGCGGGTGAACAAATTCAATCGGCTCCTCGATGGTGAGGATGTGCTTCTTCAGGTTCGAGTTGATGTGATTGATGACCGCCGCAAGAGTGGTGGACTTCCCGGAACCCGTGGGGCCTGTGACCAAAACCATTCCCGTGGTGTAGTAGGCAAATGTTTCCAACACCGTGGGGACACGGAGTTGTTCCAAGGTGAGGATCTTCGAGGGGATTGTCCTGAAAACCGCACCGTAGCCCTCGTATTGTTTGTTATAGTTGCAACGGAAGCGCGCTTTGGATTCGTAGGCATAGGCGAAGTCCAAGTCCCCGGTGGACTCATAGCGATTCCACCGCTCCTCGTCACAGATTTCAGCCAACAAGTTGCGGAGTTGTTCTTTGCCGAGTTCCTGCCAACCTTCCGCAGCGATCACTTTACCGTGGAGGCGGAGACGCGGCGGATTGTTCTCCGCCAAGTGCAAGTCGGAGGCTGCGGTGGAAAGCATGATGTCGAACAGTGCATCAATCGCGGGCATGCTTCACGTTACTCCTCATCCTTGACGGCTTCATAGAGTTGTTTGTTTTCCGACCGCGCGTAGGCTTCACGTCCGCTGATGACGCCATCGCGGAAGAGGGCGGCGATGGAGTCGTCCATCGTGCACATTCCCACTTTCTTTCCGGATTGCATCAGGGACACGAGTTGGAAAAACTTGCCTTCCTTAATGATGCTGGAAACACCCTGGGTGATAATCAGAATCTCCAAGGCCAACGCCAAACCGGATTTATCCTTTTTGGGGATCAGTTGCTGGCTGATGATTCCGCGCATACTTTCGCTGATCATCGTGGTGATTTGTTCCCGCTGTTTGATGGGGTACACATCCAAAATACGGCTTACGGTACGGGCGGCATTTCCGGTGTGAAGCGTCCCAAAAACCAAGTGGCCGGTTTCCGCTGCGGAAAGCGCGATGGAAATCGTCTCGTGGTTTCGGAGTTCCCCCACCAGAATAATATCGGGGTCTTCCCGCAAGGCGGCACGCAACGCCATACCGAAGTTGGCCGAGTGTGTCCCCATTTGGCGCATCGTCATTTGGCATTTGATGGGTTTGTGAACATACTCGATGGGGTCTTCCACGGTGATGACGTGGTCGTCGCGATGCTTGTTCACGAAGTTGATCATTGCCGCCACTGTGGTGGATTTTCCGGAACCTTTTGGGCCCGTTACGAGAACCATCCCCTGATGGTGATCAGTCAAATCCTTGCAAACTTGGGGAAGCCCGAGCCCTTCAATCGTGGGAAGATCGTTCGGGATGATCCGGTACACACCATTCCACCCGAGGCGCTGGTGGAATACGTTACAGCGATGCCGACCCAACCCCTCGAGTTGAAGAGCGTAATCCAAATTTAACTTCTCACAAAGAATCTCCCGCTGATCTTCGTTGAGGAGTTGAAAATTGAGTTGTTCCGCAAACTCAGCCGAAAGCGGAGGCATTTCCAAATACCGGATTTCTCCATTCATCCGGACGAATACGGGTTTCTCCACACACACGTGCAAATCACTCGCCCCCCATTGCCGCGCCAACGTGAGGAAGTCCTTCAAACGTTTGATTTTGCCATACACATCGCGAGCTTCGTCCACACTTACCGTGGGTACTTTGGGAGCCGTAGGCGCCGCTGCTGGTGATGGTTTGGGGGCGAATTGAAGAGGCGGCTGACTTGGCTGAGCCGCAGCACGTGGAATGTTTGGGGAGGATTGTGGCGTAGTTGAAGGAGCAGCGGGCACCTGGGCTCTGGGTGGGGCTGCCGGAGAGGAAAGCTGCTGGCGACTCGCCTCCAGTTCTTCCTTGTAGCGGCGCTCCAACTCTTCTGCTGAGTCTAAACCGGCGTCTCCCTCTTCATTATTCAATAACTCCATTGCACGGCGGGCTGCGCTGGAATATTCCCCGCCCACTTCCAACGGGGATTCCTTCCCTGTCGAAATCTCCTCCTCATAGCTGCCACCCACCAGAACAATCAACGTATTGAGTTGATCCTGAGTGATGTAACTCCGGCCCACCAACACCTCGGCAACATCCAGATTGGGGTCTCCGAGGAGTTCGTCGGCGATTCGTTGATACTGTTTTTTGCTGATGAGCCGTTCTTCTACGGCCGCTTCCAACAACCTGTTTTGCATTGAATCACCCACTCCACGCTACCGAAGGTTCGAAAGCTGTTCGTTCATCAACGCAGGCTGCCAGTGTTCTTGCGATGCTGATCCACCGCCACGCAGAAGGCCTTGTAGAAATCCTTGATCGTCCGCATTTCCCACTCGGAAAGCAGGCCTTCCTCATAGGTTTTGCGAACATCGGTAAACATGGAAATCAACTGCTGACGCATCTTCTCCAACTGATCGGGAGTCAGGTTGCGCATATCGCCCAAGCAAAGAGCCACGCGCCGATCCTCCGGAGAAATCTCCGTCGTCTCTGTCACTCCACCAGCCGCTGCAACACCAGCGATGGGTTCATCCATCGGTAGATCCATCTGATCCACGGGGACACCCAACTTGTCATCAACCTCAGCAAGCCAATCCATAAAGTTGGCTTCCTCATCGTTCATGGAGGCATCATCATGGTGAGCGTGGTGCTTCTCGTTCTTCGCCTCTTCTGCTTCCAACTGGGACAACCGTTGTTTCAAAACACGGAGGCTTGGGCTGTTGGGTTGCACTTCCTGAGCTTGATCAAGGGACATGCGGGCGCGGGAAACTTCTCCGGCGTCCATCAGCAGGGTGGCGCCTTTTTCAAACGATTGCCCTGCTGGACCCCGCTTGCCGGTTTGAGCAAGTACAATCCCCTGAAGGTAATACGTCATGCCGTTTTCCGGATCGAGTTCCAGAATCGAGTTGATCGCCTCCAACGCACCGCGCACTTGGCCATATTGCATGTAGAAATCCACAACCCATTTGAGTTGTTCAGCAGCGGCATCGGGGCGACCCATCCGCGCAAAAAGATACGCCAATTCCTTGCGGGCTTTCACCGCACCGGGCTGAAGAATGATCAGGATGTTGTAAATGGAGAGCGTTTTTTCCAGCTCACCTTTTACCGCAAACGATTCCGCCGCCAACATATACTCACGGAACGCATCATCCTTGCGGTTCAACTCAAGATACAAGGCGGATAGCTTGCAACGGGTAACTTCATTGCGGGGGTCGAGTTGAACGGCCTGCTCCAAGTAGGGGAGCGCTTCCTCGTGCATCCCCTTGTTGATGAACATCTCACCACGGAAGAGCAAATCGTTGGATTTGTCGTCCTCGCCAAACAAATGCTTGGTAACTTCATCAATCTGGCAATCGTAGAACATCGCCACCAATTCCACCAACAACCCGCCTTCATAGGCGTCGCACTGGGAATACTGGCATTTGTAAGTCCGCTCTTCGGTGTCGATGATCATCGACTTGCGAACCAAGTCCTTGTGAATCGGGCAGTGAATCCGAACGATTCCGCCCTCCTGATAAATGGAGGACTCGGTAAAGCCCATCCGCTTGAGAACCAGAAAAGGATCCAGCGATGCGTTGAACGAATAATCGGAATCTTTGAGTTCGTAACGTGCCATGAGTACCTGAGACAGCCCCCACCGTGGGGTTGGGGAAATCTGTGCCCTTTACGGATGGAAATCAATATCTAACGAACACTAGAAAGTCAGGAAACCCGCGGCAAGCCTTTTCCCACTAACGGACATAACACCGATCCCATGCATCCACGATCTATCCACAATATGTGGTGATATAAAAGCGAAAAAAGAGCGTATCAAGTCAGTTTTCGCTTGAATTACGCCCGGTAATTCACTAGGCATTCGCTTATTCGAGGTAAAGCTCATGCATGCATCCCTTCTCTCCTACTCCGTCCTCGGAATCGACGCCGTCCCCATCACGGTGGAAGTCGATGCCATCAACTCCAATTCTGTGGATACCACCCATTGGATCATCGTCGGCATGGGGGATACCGCCATCCGGGAAAGCCGTGAACGCATCAAGGGCGCACTCCGGAATTGTGGTGTCTCAGTAGGCCAAAAGCGCATCACCATCAATCTTGCACCCGCCGACCTGAAAAAAGAGGGCGCTCATCTTGATCTTTCCATGGCTCTGGCCACGCTGGTGGGGACGGGTCATCTCTCCGCCGCCGCTGCAGCACGGTTTGTGGCGGTGGGGGAGCTGGGCCTTGGCGGGGAAATCCGGGCCATCCCCGGGGCTCTTTCCATCGCTTTGGGGGCGCGGCAACAAGGAGCAGAGGGCCTGATTCTCCCCGCCGAGAACGCCCGCGAAGCTGCAGTCGTCACCGGCCTCCCCGTTTATGCCGTGAGTAACCTCCGCGAGGTCATCCGCTTCCTAAAGGGCGACCTCGTTCTTTCCCCCACGCTTCCTGATGCCGCCCCCGATTCCCAAGCAGCCGGGGAAGGGGAGTCTCTGGACTTTGCCGACGTCCGAGGGCAGGAAAGCGTCAAGCGCGCCCTGGAAATCGCCTGCGCCGGCAATCACAACGTCATCCTTGTGGGAAGCCCCGGCTCCGGTAAAACGATGCTCGCCAAACGCCTTCCCGGTATTCTCCCCGGAATGACGTTCGATGAATCCATGGAAACCACCAAGATATACTCCATCGCGGGATTGCTCACCCGCAATCAGGGGCTTGTGCGGCATCGCCCGTTCCGCTCCCCGCACCATACCGCCAGCAGTGTGGCCCTCATCGGCGGCGGCACCACTCCCCGCCCCGGGGAAGTCTCCCTCGCGCACAACGGCGTGCTGTTCCTTGATGAATTTCCCGAGTTCAGCCGTAACGTGCTGGAGGTTCTTCGCCAACCGCTGGAAGATAATACTGTGTGCATCAGCCGGGCCCAGATGACCCTTTCCTTCCCCGCCAATTTTCTGCTCTGCGCCACCATGAATCCCTGCCCCTGCGGCTACTCCGGGCATCCCACCAAGCCGTGTTATTGCCGCCCCCAAAACATCCAGCGGTACGTCTCCCGCATCAGCGGGCCGCTGATGGATCGCATCGATCTCCACGTGCACGTTCCCGCCGTAAAGGTGGAAGACCTTCAAAAACAACGCTCGGGTGAGAGTAGCGTCCAAATCCGCGAGCGCGTTCAACGTGCCCGGGAGATTCAAACCGCCCGATTCTCCACGGTCCCCCACATGCACTGCAACGCCCAGATGGGAACCCGCGAACTCGACGAATACTGCCAACTGAGTATGAGCAGCCGACGCCTTCTCAAATCCGCCATGGAGGGGTTGAATCTCTCTGCTCGTGCTTACGCCCGAATTTTGAAAATCGCCCGAACCATCGCCGATCTCGATGGCCGCGACGTCATCGGCCCGGAACAACTCTCCGAAGCGATTCAGTACCGCACCCTTGATCGCGGCGGCGCCATGGCTGAGGTTGCTTAACCTTTCGCTGTTTCCAGCAACCCCGAGCCGTCTACGTCTTCAAACTTCACGCTCACCACTTTGCTGGCGCCTGCTTCCTGCATCGTGACACCGTAAATGGTATCCGCCAAGCCCATGGTGATTTTGTTGTGCGTGATGATCAGGAACTGCGTGTCGCGGGCGTATTCCTTCAACACGGAACACATGCGGGCGCAGTTGACGTCATCCAGCGGAGCATCAATTTCGTCCAAAATACAAATCGGTGAAGGCCGGTATTGAAAGAGTGCGAACATCAGCGCTATCGCCGTCAGAGCCTTTTCACCCCCGGAAAGCAGGGTGATGGAGCCACCGATTTTTTTCCCCGGAGGTTGCGCGTAAATATCAATGCCGGGCTCCGGATGTTTTTCATCCTCCACCAAAATCAAGTCTGCTTCACCCCCGTTGAAGAGCTTCTTGTACATTACTTGAAAGTTGGTGCGGATTTGATTCAACGCATCGTGGAACATTTGCGTGGTAGTGGCATCAATCTGGGCGATGGATTCCTCCAGCTGCTTCTTCGCTTCCACCACATCGTTCCGCTGCGTGGTGAGGAACTGAAAGCGCTCGCTCTGGGTTTTGTATTCCTCAATCGCCTCTTCGTTCACGGCCCCCATGCGTTGAATTTTCTGCTTCAACTCATTCACAATCAGCCGAAGCTTCTGGGGTGTGTCGGCCTCTTCATCCTCGGGCGTGGTGGCGGGCCCCTCCAGCAGAGAGAAGTCCACGGATTCCTCGTCCTCCCGTTCTGTTGCCTCGGGGGCCGATGCGGGCTCCGAGGCTGATTCAGCAGGGGAGGGTTGTACTGCCTCAGAGGGTTTCCCCTGAAGCGCGGCTTGTTCCACGGCGATTTCCGCCTCCATCTCCCGGCGCACATCGGCAATCGTCAGCGCAAACTCGTCTTCCACCTCGCGTTCCAAATAACCGAGTTGGGCATTGAGTTCCGCTGCCTGCACCTCCGCCTCGCGGTAAATGTTTTCCTTTTCCTGCCGGTTGCGGAACAAATGCTGGGTTTGGTTTTGGTGCTGACGGAAGCTTTGTTGGAGCACCTCGTTTTCCTGAAGACGAGCGGCCACCCTGCGCTCGGCAATTTCCACCTCCTGCAACAACTCCTGAAGCGTGTTTTCAGCTTCCTCCAAATCCACCAACCCCTGTTGCTGAACAGCTTCCAAATCCGCTTGTTCGCGCTGGCGAATCGCGTTTTCCCGGTCGGCCTCCACCAGGGAGTTGCGCATCTCCTGAAGACGCCGCTCGGTGACTTGAATCGCTTGGGCTCCCCGGTTTTGCTGCTCACGAAGAACCGCCACACGCTCGCTGGCGTTCCGGAATTCCTCCACCAGGGCGCTGTTTTCCGATTCCGTTTGAGCCAATTCCAGTCGGGCGTTTTCCAGAAGCGTTTTCACTTCCTGCATGCCCTCGGAAGAGCGCGCCGCCACTTCCTGATGCTTTTGCAAATCCACCGTTTGCTGGGTTCGCCGAGCATCGGCTTGGGCAAGCTGATTGCGGCGTTCGCGGCGTTCGCGTTCCGCCTGATCGAAGTCCTTCTGGGAATTGGCGATAGCGATATCCAACTTGTGACGCTCGTTTTGAACCTCGGCGGCGCGCCCGTAAAGGCCGCTCAACCGCTCGTTTGTTTCCGCCACTTTTGCCTGAAGCGTCTTCAACCGTTGTTCCAGAGCCGTTTGTTCGTCCTGCAGTTGGCGAATCTCCCGTTGGCGCGTGAGAAGCCCCCTTGACTGATGGCTCCCGCCGGAGAGTACCCCTCGAGGGTTGGCCACGTCGCCACTGAGGGAAACGAATCGGTTTCGAACCCCTTCCCGACTCAGCGCAATCGCCACGTCGAGCTCTTCCACAAACACTGTATTACTGAACAAATACGCCACAGCGTTTTCAATCAACGGATCATACTTCACCAAATCCTTCCCGAGCCCGAGAACACCGCGACGCCCCCAAATCCCCTTCAGGTGACCCAGCGGAAAGTCTGTGTGCAGGTTGTCCAACGGCAGAAACGTTGCCCGCCCCAGCTTGCGATCCTTCAGGAACTGAATCGCTTGTTTCGCCTGCTCCACGGTATGCGTCACAATATCCTGCATATCGCCGCCGAGAGCCACTTCCACCGCCAATTCCAGCTCCTTGGGGACTTCGATGAGCGACGTCACCACGCCGATCATCCCCTTCAATTGGCCTTTGTCGTTGGCCTTCATGACTTCCTTCACCCCTTGGAAGTAGCCCTCAAAGCTATCCTCCAACTCCTGAAGTGCGTGGCGGCGGGAAGAGATACGCCCCGTTTCCTTGCTTAGGGCGTCGAGATCGCGGGCCATTTCCTTTTTCGCAGAATCGTCGGAATCAATCCGCTCCTTCAAAGAACGGGCTTCTTCCACCAACGCCGCGTGTTGGGTTCGCAGTTCCACCAGTTTTTCCGAGGCTGCCTTTGCGGCATTTTCCGCTGATTCCGCCTGGGCGCGAACCTGCTCCAACGCGGAATCCGTCCCCGTCAGTTCGCTCACCAAACGCTCCACCAAACTTGTGGCCACGCGGTAGTCGTTTTCCAGAACCCGTTCCCGCTGTTCCAACTGGCGGAGGCGGGTTTGTTTTTCAGCCATGGTATGTGTTGCGGAACTTGTTCGGTTTCGCAACTGCGCCAATCGGTCGGATTCCTTGTGGAACTCCACGGCGCCCGCCTCATGAGCACGCTTTTCCTCCTCGAACTCCGCCTGAAGAGATTCCAGTGTGGACCCCAGAACCGCCAACCGCGACTTCCGGCTTTGCCATTCCCGATCGATGGATTCCAACCGTTCCCGCGTGGCTTTCAGGCGGTTTTGAATCAACTCCATCTGATGCTTTTGGGCATCGCGTTTGGAACGGAGTTGAAACTGCGCCTGTTGAAAATCCTGCAACGAGGTCTGAGCCTGATCCAATTCCGCCTGAAACTGCACGGAGCGCGCTTCCGCAGAGGAGCACTGCGCTGAGGCTTCCTCAAAGGCATTCTGGGCCTTCTGGAATCGCTGGTTCGCCCCCTCGGCCCGTACCGTCAACTCATCGTGGCGCATCACAAACAACCGCTGTGTAAGCCGCCTAAGCCTTCTGGTGGCCTTGCGGAATCGCAACGCCTTGCGCGCCTGATTCTTCAGGGTGTTGCACTGGCGTTCCACCTCGCGGACCAAATCCTCCAAGCGGATCAAGTCTTCCGAGGTGCGGATCAGTTTCCGAAGCGCTTCCTCCCGCCGGAGCTTGTAGCGCGAGATCCCCGCCGCCTCTTCAAACACGTCTCTCCGTTCCCGTGGTTTTGCCGCCACCATCTGACCAATCTGGTTCTGTTCGATGATGGAATAGCCCTCGGCGCCCAAGCCGGTATCCAGAAACAAATCCTGAATATCGCGCATCCTGGCCATGCGCTTGTTAATTTTGTATTCGCTCTCCCCGTTGGTGAACAACCGGCGGGTGATTTCCACCTCCGATTCCTCCATTTTCAACAACCCTGCCTCGTTGCTGCAGATCAGGGAAACCGTTGCCAAACCTGCTGCCTTGGTGGATTGGCTGCCGCGGAAAATAACATCGCCCATTTTTTCCCCGCGCAGGCTTTTGGCCGATTGCGTTCCCAGCACCCAGCGAATGGAATCCAGCACGTTGGATTTTCCACAACCGTTGGGCCCCACGATAATCGTGAAGCCTTCCTGAAAATCGATCGTCGTCTTGTGGCCAAAACTCTTGAAGCCGTGGATTTCCAAACGTTTAAAGAACACGAAGCAAAAAGCCCCCGAACACAAAATTCCCTCTTCCTTGAGCAAGGAACCGTTTGGTATCCAATACAACCCCACAGATCAATCCCGAATCCCAATTTGTTTTGATTGCGAAGAATCCCACCTTGCACCCAAAACTTGCACATCCCTCTTCCGTAATCGCGTTCTGCAGAGGTTCTGCCTGGTGAAACAACTCATCCTTCCACTTAGAGCATTCTTATTATTCGGCTTAGTGCAGTGCTCTTATGTTGCTGCAGAGGTGAACAACCAGCCTTCAACGTACCAAATGGAACGCACTGCCTCTTCAGGAACCCCTCCGGCTACAACTGCTTCCACCAACGATGCCCCCACCTCTACTCCCGAGCCTTTGGATCTTCCCCAGTACGAGGACCTTGAACAGTTGATGCTCCACATGGAGGAACTTCACCAACGTTCCAACGATCGCAACCCCACGATTGCCCAACGCGCCGCAGACCAAATGGAGCCTCTCATCAGGGCTTCCTACCATGAACGCCTCGCACCAGATGATCCCCGTTATCAATCCCTTGCCAAACAACTTCATGCCGTGAACGATGCTCTCCGTCGCGCTATCCCAACGAAGGATCGGCGAAAAATCGATCGGGCGTTTCAAGCTCAGGCTCGAGCCTGCGCCGAATGCCATGAAGCCTTGCGTCCCAAAGAATAATCCTTAAGCTTATCCGCCCAGCCCCAACGGGAGAACCCACCAGGATGATCTTCGGAAAAAACGACCCCAAAATGCCGTGGTATGGCTATATCCTCGCCAACGTAATCGTTTGGGGAATTACGGCCTTGGTTTTCGTCGTCACAAAATCCGGAATTCTGAGCAGCGTAACTTCTGAGATCGATCGCTCGGGCATCGGCAGTTTTCTGATCTTTATCCCCATCACATTCCTCATCGCCTCCCTTTACGATTATTGGTTCGATCGGCTCGCCCGACTCTCTGATGATGAAGAAACCTCCACGGAATCCACTAGCGGGGAAGCGGATGCCCCCATCCCCATCGCAGCCGAAAAAATTCAGGAACTTCCCAAATGAGTTCCTCGGAATCTGATACAACTACCACCAGTTCCAACTCCATCCCTCAGCAACAAAAAACAGACAGTCTGAAGGATGTCCGGAATATTGGGCGTGTGAAGCAGGCGCAGACGCGCCTCGTTATCTCCATCCCTTCGCTGCTTTTTTCATTCACCCTTCTCGTTTGCCTTTTGCTCAGATTTAACATCAACGAACTCGGGGAAAACACCCGCGAGAAAGTTGTGGCCGATGAGCTATTTGCTCTCGGTGATATGACGTTGTGGATCGGGATCGCCGCTTCTTTGGCTGCCGGTGGGGTGGGGGTTCTTATTGCGTGGAGCATTGTTCGCCCTTTGGGAGAACTCCTTGAATCCATGAGGAAGGTTGCCGAGGGAAATTTAAATGAACGTGCCGAGGTGGAGCGATTCGTGGAACTGGGGAACTTGGGGAGCGCTTTCAACAACATGGTGGAAAATCTGCACACGTTGTTTGAGCAGCGGAACCGCCAAATGCGTGATGCCGCCGCCGGTACCGTTATTACAGTTGATGGCTACGGCAAAATCCTTGGAGCCGATAATGGTCTCAAAAAAGTGACGGGAGCCAACCCGGATCAGTTCATCGGAACCCATATTGTGGAATTCTTTGAACAACGCTTTCGCCGTAAAAATGAGGAAAACATCTCCAAGGTCATCAATGAGTCCCTCCTCAATGCGCAAAAGGGCCTCACCACCACTCAATCCATCAGCGTGCAACAACGCGATTCCAACCAACCACTCAACCTCTCCATCCGCGTCACCGCCCTTGAATCCAGCGACATGAATGCACCAAACGCTGTGTTTGATATTCGTGATCTCAGCACTTTGAAGGGCTTTTTGGATCAAATCCAGCAGGCCGACCGCCTTGCAGCCTTGGGGACGCTCGCCGCGGGAATCGCCCATGAAATCCGCAACCCCCTTGGCTCCATCAAAGGCATGACCCAACTGGTTTTGGAGGATCTCCAAAACTCCCCCCAATCACCAGAAAATCACGCTCAATATTTGGAACGCATCCGCAAGGAATGTGATCGGTTGGATAAACTGGTCGGGGGAATCATGGACTTCGCCCGCAGTGAACCCGGCCCCATGGTGGAATGTGATATCAATAGGCTGCTGCAATACGCCTACGAAATTGCGCGCCACAAAGTTCACTTCGCTGAACCCGCCTCCGCTCCCGAAGTTATTTGGCAACTCGACACCTCGCTCTCTCCAATTCTTCTCGAAGAAAACCGGATTCATCAAGCTCTCCTCAACCTCATCATCAACGCGTTGGAGGAACTCCAGAACCACCCCAAAGGCGAGCTACGATTCTCCACCTACCTTGACCGCCGCCATCGCCGCCGGCAAATCACCATTGATATCCAAAACACCTCCAAACCCCTTAACAAAGAACAAATCAACCGCATCTTTGAACCCTTCGTAACCAACAAGGAATCGGGAACTGGTCTGGGTCTTCCCATCGCCTATCAAGCGATTATCACCAACAATGGAGTTCTGGATTTTTCCTATAAACAGGGCTTCGTTCACTGCAAAATTCGCTTTCCCCTTCAGGGGCTCTCCGGTGGCGATTTGGATGGCAGCAGCACCTTGGTTCCCAAACTCACCACTCACCCACCCGATACTCAATCAGACGCAAGGACACCACAATGACCCCGGCAAAAATTATCGACGGCAAGCAAATTGCCGCCACCATCCGTGAGGAAATCCGGTTGGAGGTACTCGCACGTCTCTCCCAAGGCTACCGTGCTCCCGGGCTCGGTGTTATATTGGTGGGAAGCAACCCAGCTTCGGAATCCTACGTTCGGAGCAAAACCAAAGCATGTGCCGAGGCGGGTTTCCACTCCGTGCAACGCAATCTTCCCGAATCCGTTTCACAGGCGGAACTCATCGCAGAGGTTCAAAGCTTCAATAATGATCCACTCATCGATGGGATTCTGGTTCAGCTTCCCCTCCCCAAACACATCGACGAATCGGCGGTTATCGATTCCATCCTCCCGGAAAAAGACGTTGATGGTTTTCATCCCCTCAACGTGGGGAATTTGGGATTGGGGCGAACCACCTTTGTTCCCTGCACCCCCAAGGGAGTTCAGGAACTGCTGATCCGCTCCAATATTGAAACAAAAGGGAAATTCGCCGTTGTACTGGGTCGCAGTAACATCGTGGGTAAACCCATGGCCTCGCTCCTTGTCAACAAAGGGCCCGGAGGTGATTGCACCGTCTGCGTTTGCCATTCTGCCACTCAGGGTCTTGCGGCCATCACCCGGCAGGCGGATATCCTGATCGCCGCCATAGGGAGAGCGCACTTTGTTACTGCAGAAATGGTGAAACCCGGAGCTACGGTGATTGACGTTGGCATCAACCGAATCGTGGATTCAACTATGGGAAAAGGCTCTCGTTTGGTGGGAGACGTGGACTATGATGCCGTGTCTCAAATCGCCGGAGCCATCACCC
The DNA here is from genome assembly GCA_033761985.1 of Candidatus Sumerlaeia bacterium. Taxonomy (GTDB): domain Bacteria; phylum Sumerlaeota; class Sumerlaeia; order SLMS01; family JAHLLQ01; genus JANRMB01. The sequence continues at coordinate 16,317 of JANRMB010000324.1, forward strand.
CCGTACCCGGTGGAGTGGGCCCCATGACGATTGCGATGTTGCTCAAAAATACGTTGGAATCTGCCTACCAGAAAACAAAATAACCCCACGATCAACTTCCGCAGATGTGGGGTTAGGATACCATCGTTCGAAAGTAATTGCTTCCGGCAGTAGCCGAAATCGAGGTGTTACAACGCGTCTTCGCCGGTTTCACCGGTGCGGATACGAATGGCGTTTTCAATGGAGCTGACGAAAACTTTGCCATCACCGATTGTGCCGCTGTTCGCTGTATCCACGATAGTGTTTACCACTTCATCCACTTTGTTGGAGGGGACCACGATTTCAATTTTGATCTTGGGAACAAAGCTAACCTGGTACTCGCTACCACGGTAGAGTTCCTGATGGCCCTTTTGGCGTCCGAACCCACGAACCTCGTAGGCGGTGATGCCGATAATACCAATCTGCTCGAGAGCGGTACGAACGTCTTCAATTTTATGGGGTTTGATGATGGCTTCAATTTTGTTCATCAGAATATCTCCTGTTTAGTAAGGGGTTTATAAGAATTGAAATCCTGCCGGCGGGTGGTGTCATTCTAAAAAAGAAGAGCCAGCCTCTCAGCCGGCTCCTGCGAAGGAACTTCCTTGGCACCCACCAAAAGAACTCCGGTGAAGTGCCAAGGCGCCGAGCTGTTTTTCAACAATTAGCAGTCGTAGTACATCATGAACTCATAGGGGTGAGGACGAAGCCGGATTGCATCAACCTCATTCTTGAGTTTGTATTCGATGTGGTTTTGGATGATGTCTTCGGTGAACACGCCACCTTTGAGAAGGAACTCGTGATCCTCTTCCAAAGCGGAGAGCGCTTCGTCCAAGGAGTAGGGAGCTTTCGGGACGGTTTTGGCGATCTCAGCGGGGAGATCATAAATGTTTTTGTCCAGAGGGTCACCAGGGTGAATTTTGTTCTGGATACCATCCAAACCAGCCATCAGAAGGGCGGGGAAGGAGAAGTAGGGGTTAGCCGCGGGGTCGGGGCAGCGGAATTCCACGCGTTTGGCTTTGGGGCTGGTGGAAAGCATTGGGATACGGATACATGCAGAGCGGTTCCGTGCGGAGTAGGCGATGTTTACGGGAGCCTCATAACCGGGTACCAAGCGGCGATAGCTGTTGGTGGTGGGGTTTGAGAAGGCGATGATGGCGCGGGCGTGTTTCATAATGCCGCCGATGAAGTAGAGGCCGGCTTCAGAAAGACCTGCATATCCATTACCAGCGAAGAGGTTGGTGCCACCCTTCCAAATGGAGATGTGAGTGTGCATCCCGGAACCGTTGTCGCCATAGATGGGCTTGGGCATGAAGCAGGCAGTAAGGCCATGGCGAGCAGCCACGTTTTTCACGATGTACTTGTAGGTCATCGCTTTGTCAGCCATGGTGAGGAGGGAATCGAACTTCATGTCGATTTCGCACTGGCCGGCGGTGGCAACTTCGTGGTGATGGCACTCAATGTTGAGGCCGGCTTCGTTCATCAGGGTCACCATTTCGCTGCGGATGTCATGCAGGGAGTCGGTGGGGGGAACGGGGAAGTAACCGCCTTTGTTGGCGATTTTGGCGCCAAGGTTGGGGCGGCCGTATTCTTCACGCTCATCCTTGCCGGAATTCCAGAATGCTTCGATGGAATCAATCACGTGCATGGAAGAGTTGTTTTTGTAGTCGTAGCGGGCTTCATTGAAGAGGAAGAATTCCAGTTCTGGGCCGATGTAGCAAGTATCGCCAAGTCCGCTGGATTTCAGGTAGGCTTCTGCACGGCGAGCCACCCCACGCGGATCGCGACCGTATGCTTCACGGGTGATTGGGTCCACAACATCGCACACCAAGGAAAGAGTGGGATGTTCGAAGAACGGATCAATTTGAGCAGTGCTGGGATCGGGTACAATCAACATGTCAGAGTTGTTGATTTCCGCCCAACCGCGAATGGAGGAGGCATCGAAACCGTGACCGTTTTCGAAAGTGCCTTCATCCACCATGTTGGCGGGAACGGTGGTGTGTTGCTGGGTACCGGGGAAGTCAGTGAAACGATAGTCCACAAACTTGATTCCCTTGTCCTTGATGAGCTTGAGAACATCAGCGGCTTGCATCGGATAACTTGTCCTGTGGGGGAAATATGCCTGTCCAGATTTATTCGCGGTAAGGCAGTGAGTGGAGTAGCGCCACTTTGTTGGAATGGAGCAAGTTGGAAGTTTGAAGGATTTTCAGGTGCTAACCGAAAACTAGCATAAAATTTTTATTCTCTAACAAAAAAGGGTGTGGCTCAACACTCCCATAATAAACCCCGAATTAATCCCTGTCCCCAAAACCTTCCGGCCGTTCAATTGGTTCACCGGATTCCTCCAACTCCTTTTTCTTTTCGGAAAAAAGGGCGTTCAATCGGTCAAACTTGGTACGTTGGGCTTCCTCCACCTCGGCCACTTTTTTGGCAATACGGTCGGAAGCTGATTCCACTTTTTTTCGTGCGTCCTCAAAACGGTCGCCGGTTCGCTCCTCTTTATTGAGCAAGGGTTTACGGTGCTCGAGCACAGCGCCGGATTTGGCATCCACAATCAGGATGCCACCGCATTCCGGGCATTCCACTTGGAGTGTCTTGAGTTGAGTCATGGAATCGTCCCCCTTCGATTATCTTGGAATTTATTCGGCACGGTCGAACACAAGCAAACTCACATCGTCCCGAATGCGGGAGCCCGCAGCGTGGCGTTCAAAGAGCATAAACAATACGGTGGGTACTTGCAGGATGGGTTGGCCGTAGGCGTTGGAAAGAAAATCCAAAAACACCTCGCCCTCCAGCACTTTGCCTTCACGAGTGGGGGTTTCGCACCAACCGTCTGTGTAGAGGAACACCCGATCTCCCGGTTGAAGAGTCACTTCCACCTCGGGGTAAGGCTGTGGGGCAATCCCCGCCAAACCCAGAGGCAACCCTGATTCCAGTTTTACAAACTCAGGCTCCCCTTCATGGGGCCATAAGATCGCCGCCGGGTGGGCGGCACTGCTGGCGGAGAGGATGTTCGTGGCCGGATCGTAGATTCCCAACCACATCGTCACGAATTGCTCCACGTCGAACTGGTGACCGAGCCAATAACTGAGTCTCAGCAAAATGTCCGAAGGGTTGTGATACGGTTCGGCCTCCAAGAGAGCTGTTCGTAAGAGAGCCCGTGACGTAGCCATGCTCATGGAGGCCATGGCTCCATGACCCGATACATCCGCCATGCAGATGGCGATGCGGCCATCGGCGAGTTCAAACATGTCGTAAAAGTCTCCCCCCACATCGGCGCAAGGGCGGCAGTGGGCTGAGACTTCAATTCCGCCTACCATCGGGTAACTGGTGGGAAGAAAGCGAGCGTGGGCTTTGGCAATTTCCTCCAACTGACGTCGGTTGCTTTTGAGCGCTTGCCGAAGTTCCCCCTGAAGTTGGATGTTCAACTGTGAAGCCCTTTGCTCATTCTCCCGGTCTTGAATATAAGCAGCGCCCACCTGTTCCATTTGTTGGATGGTCAATTCCAACTCACTAATTCGGCGTTGAAGGGCTTCAATTTCCTCGGGAGTGGGCATAATGGGGAATCGCTTTGAAAGGCCGAAGAATTAATTTTTGATTCAATACGCGGGAATCGGCCTGTATCAGCGGAACCATAAGGGGTAGTATTGACACCGAGTCAAGAAGCTCTCCCAACATAGGGACGAAAAATCTCAGAGACGGTTCATACGCCGCAGAAAGGAGTCGTCACTTGAATACGAGTTCTGAACTCGGTTTGGAAACGATTCCCTCTATTGCGGTTCTTTTCCTTAACCTCATCGTCATGTACTACGTCTTTCGGGAACGGAAGACGGAGTATCGGATTTTCCTGCTTCTCAACGCCTTGGCCATGACCGGCTATACCATTTGCACTTGGTATTCCCTTAATTTTCAAGCGTATGAATCTCCATGGCTCCGCGTTTACCGTAGCGGAACAGCTTTCTTTAGCCTGCTGATGCTCGCCAATCTGATTGGCTTTGCGTTGGAATTCCCGACCCCGCTCTCAAGACCCTTCACCCGATCCGCCGTGAGGATTGCCATCGTCCTCGCCTCGGGGATTGCAGCCTTGGGATTGTATAAACCCGAGTTCGAGATACTTCGCCGAACGGATTTTGTCATCTTTAGTAGCTGGGCGCAGATCTGGCGGCTCGAGGGCCCCTTCCCCCTTATGCTGGGGGTTCTCTACTTTATCGTCCTCAGCATCCTGCTCTCCGTACAATACGCCACCAGTACCGTAAAGTATCAGAAAAATCTGGCACGTCACCTCATCTACATCGTGGCTTGTCCGCTGATATTCATCGTTCTTTTCTCCCTGTTTTCCACCTCGATTGGTTATCCACTGGTCCCCAGTCTCTTTTTCACCACGGCAGTTATCTCACAGTTTAGTACTCTGGTGGTGGTGCGCCAGGTGGAGACCAAACGCCCCCTCTATCTCTCCCGGTGGATTTACTTTTCCATCACCGTTTTGGTGGGTTTTGTTTTGGCAAGTCTTCTCTACAACCTTTACGAAAGCCTCACCAACGAGGTTCTGCTGACCGCCCAAGTTCGAAATACCATCCTGATCACCATTTTACTGTTCGTTTTGGTGGGGAGCTTCCCCCAGGTTCAGGCCATCTTCGATCGTATTATGTTCAGCCGAGCCTATGAGTATCGCCAACTTGTGTTGGAGGCGCAGGAGGAACTTAACGCCACCCGCGAACGCCTTCGCCAAGCAGAACGCCTCAGTGTGGTGGGGGAGATGGCCGCCCAAATTGCCCACGAAATCAAAAACCCCCTCGGGCCCATCAAAGGCTACACGCAGATGATGCGGATGCATCTGCTTTCCTCCACTGACTTCCCAAACCGAACCCAGTTTCTGGATCATCTCGAAGTAATTGTGGAAGAGGTGGAAAACATCGACCGCAAAATCCACCAATTGCTCGATTTCTCCAAACGCCAGGAAATGCACATGGAGGTGCAGGACCTGAATCGCGTGGTGGAGCGCGCGGCGGTTCTCCTGCGCATCGAGGCGGAGAGTTTGGAGGTGGAAAACCGCGAAACCGGAAGAATTTTGGTTCAGGAGGAACTCGATCCCAAGCTTCCCCAAGTGGAATTCAACCGCAACCGGCTGGAAGAGGTGCTTTCCAACATCGGCCGAAACGCCTTGGAAGCCCGGAAGGATACCGGACTACTCATCTCCATCTCCACCCGTGCCTGCAAGGATGAGAACGGTGTGGAGGGCGTGGAAATTTGCTTGGAGGATAACGGCATCGGAATTTCCAAAGGGGCGCTCAACAACCTTTTTCAGCCATTCTACACTGAAAAGAAGAGCGGAACAGGCCTTGGTCTCTCCATCGTTCGCTCTCACATTCAGGTTCATCAGGGGAAGATTGTCTTCAATCTGCGCGAGTCCGGAGGGACAACCGTCAACATTTGGCTTCCACTCCGCCAAAGCCTTAAAGCTCCCACAAAGCTCCCTTAGAAGGTCACCAACAGGTCACGAGAAGGTCACCCCCTTATCACCAGCAGGCCACCGAACGATTTCCGTCTGATTCAGCAGATTCTTCCCCGTTTTCCCCGATTTCAGCGTAACCAGGATGGGGAACATTTTGAGGAATCATCGGTCGAATTTCCCTATGATTATTTGGACGATTGAATTCTTCAGTTTTCATTTATTGGTGCGATTATCGCCTTGTAACTTACCGCCAGAAATCGCTAATCCTTTCGTCATGTTCGATTTCCACTCTCCAAAAAGGAACCCAGAAGCTCCCATGTCCTTCCGTACTATTGCCTTTTCCACGTTGATTGCAGCGATTGGTTGCCTGCTGATTCAACCCCCGGCCACAGCCCAATACGCTTCGCAGTCCTTTCAGGATATCGTCGGCCAACCCAGCCAAATCCCTGCGGAAATTACCACCAAGGGCCTCGGCAAAGTTCATTTGGTGCACATGACGTTGCTTTCCCAGCAAAACTTCCGCACAGCCGTCGCAAGCATCGATGCCGAACTTTCCAAGCAACTTCCGGCCGGGAGCTATACAATCACGGTGATTACTCCGAACGCCGAAGCTGATTTAGGCACAGCGGAGCTCCCCCAAGCGGATTCCATCAACTATGTCTTTGATGCGCAGCACACCACGTTCGGCGCCATCTTTGGTCAAAAGCAGATCGATCTCCCCTTCACCTTTATCTTGGATAAAGAGGGGAACGTGGCTTTTTCCTCCACTGGCTACCGTAAGGGATACGAAATCGAGTTTCTCCGGATTATGCGGTCGGTGGAAAAAGGCGATCTCAAAGCTCTCCAACAAATGAACAAACAACAATCATCGTTGCGTGAAGGGAAGCTGAAGGGACAAAAAGTCCCCGACTTTACCGTGACGAATTGGATTCAGTTTGAACCCAAACACACCCCCGAGAAGTATAAGTTTGTAGAGCTTTGGGCCACCTGGTGCGGACCCTGTATTCAGATGATGCCCCATACTCAGGACCTCTACCTGAAGCACCAGAGTAAAGTCTCCTTCTACAATCTTTCCACAGAAGAGCCTGAAGTGGTGGAGGCCTTTCTGAAAAGAAACCCCCAAATCGTTCTCCCCATCGGGATTGTGGATCCTCAAACAATCGTCCAACCCCGCGGCATTCCCTTCGCCTATCTGGTGGACCCCAGTGGCGTGGTGATTTGGGAAGGCCACCCGGGTGAATTTGTGAGCGATGAGAAACTTTTTGAGAAACTTATCGCTGCCGAGTAACGCCGCCGTGGTGCGCCAAGAAAATCACAAAACTGTTTGCACCCCTTGGCTTTTGGGCTCTATTGGATCACTGAAAAGTAGAAAACTATCGTTCCAACCTCGTGAGTTTTGCCCATGAATAAGCTCGTACTCCCTCTTATGCTCTTTGGTCTGGGGCTTTTGGCTTCCACTGCCGAAGCCTTTCGGCTAACGCCCTTGAGCGAGGAAAGCATCGTGGTGGAACTCACCACCGAAGCCGAGTCTCGCGAGTTGGCTCTCGCCAAGGCCAAGTCCGAGGCCATTCTGGGTTCTGTGGGGCGTATCTTTTTGGATCAAAAACTCCTCATGGCCGATCAAATTCTTGGCAAATATGTGGGGAACTATGCCGACCAGTTTATTGATGGTCAGGAGATCCTCTCCGAGGAATTTCTTGCGGGGAAAAATATCGTCAAATCCAAGGTTTTTGTGAACTTTTCCCGTTTGGAAAAAGACCTCGCCGAAAAGCGATTCATTTATTCCCCCGCCTATAAACCAGTCTTCACGGGATTTATGACCGAAACCCTCGAAGGGAAAACCAACTTTGATGGAGTTGCCCTGAAATCCCTCACCGAGTCTCTCCGCGAACTGGGAATGAAACCCTTCGCCGCTCAACTTCAAACTCCTCCCAGCACCGCCGACGTCTCCACAGAGACCTTCCTTCTCGATTCCGCCATTATTAGTTCCCAACGCTCCGGCATCGAAATCATCGTTACCGGTGAAGCCGAAATCAACTTGGTGGAAAAGAAGAAGCTCTACTTTGACGAATATTGGTTTTACGAAACCAGCGTTACAGCGCGCCTGATCCGCGTTGATACCCGTGAGGTTCTGGCGGAAGCCACTGCCAAGGGGACTTCCTCAGAAAAAGAACAGTCCGAAGCCATCGGTCTTTCTCTTGACCGCGCCAACGAGGTTGTGGCGCAGCAACTTTTCACCAAATATTCTGAATTCTGGCCCAAGGTGGTTCAGCTTCAATCCGACTACGAACTCCTGTTCACCGGTGTAACTCCTGAGTTGGAGCGGATCATCATCCAGAATTTGGAGCGCTTGGGTGGAAACATTAAGGTCAACACTCGGAAAAGCTTCGACCGCAGCACCGTGCTTTCCATCGATTACGACGGACCCCGCGAACTGCTCATCGAAAACCTCAACTCCTGTCCTTATCCCACACTCTATATTCTTAATCCAGATTCCCCCACGGGACTCGAAATTCAAGTCTCCATCTAAACCTTGGGCAAAAGCTTTTCAAGGTTGGATGATCGAGGCTTCCTTGAAGACGATTAAACTCTCCTGATCAACAAATTCTATTATCGTTCATTCTAATCAGGGGAGAACTACTGGTGGCTATACGTCGATATGCAGCACTTGCAGGGTTGTTTGCCTCGTGCTGGTGCGCTCTTTATGCTCAGGAAGTCAGCACCAAATCCGTTCATGAGATCGTTGATTCCCATATTTATCCTGATGGGGAGCTATACTTCTACTTTAACTCTGAAGGGATTGCAGATCAACTTTCCAACGGTTTGGTCGATGGTTTGGAGGTTTTGCCGCCAAGTTTCCAAAGTCAAATTCCGTTCCCTCCCGCATTCATAGGCCAGCGTGCCAACGCGCTGTTGCAAACCATGGGGGTAAATGCACTCCAAGGCGTAGGGATGAGTCTTCATACCCGCCCTGATGGCCTGAAAGAAGGGAGAACGTTCTTTAGCATCCAGGAGTTTTCAGGATACTTCAAGCTGTTGGATACTCCACCTCTGGATCCGGTTTATCTTTCCCAAATTCCGGTCGATGCAGATATCGCGTTTGTGCAGCAGATAAACGCCCAGGAAGCTCTTCCACTGGTTCGGAGTATGGGAGTCTCGCTTCTCGGCCCTTCCGCTGAAGGGTTAATCAACCAACAACTACAAAGTGCCGAAGCAAATGGAATCGATCTTCCCCTGATACTGCAAATCTCCGGGTTACCCGTTATTTTTTGGATGAAGACATGGGATGTCTATTCGGAAGATGCCGAGGGGAATCCCTCAGTAACACCCGCACCCAAAATCGGTTTGATTGTGCCTCGATTCAACCCGGAGGTCTTTGAATTATTGAAGACCTCTCTGGCGAATGAGTACAAGATTGAGGAACTTAGTTCTCCAGATTTAGCGCAGGCTTTCACCGTTCTGGATGACGAAATCCCTGAGCAGTATCGCCCCGTTTTCGCCATGGATAAGCAGGGATTTTTACGTGTCTTCCTCCGCCATCAATTTGGCGATCCGGTTACTCCCACCGCATCACTGGTGCTTCCCGAGGTAAACCCAGCAGAGCTTCAGGCCTTCAGCTATACAAATGCCCGGGTTGCCCAAAAAATCTACTCGGTAATTATGGAGTCCGAGTCCATTCCGGATGAGCAAAAGAATGGGATGATCAACGCCAGCAACTTCTACTTTCCTCTCGCGGAACACTACGCATACCGCTACCGCAAACCCGAAGGATTGCTGATTCAGCGCGTGGGCCCGGATGTTACTGTTTCACCGATGAGCATGGCTTTCTCCTCCCCGGCGATGATTGCAGTTTTAGCGGCTATTGCCGTTCCAAACTTTATGGAAGCCCAAACAAGAAGCAAAGTCTCCCGTACTAAAGCGGAAATGCGTTCTCTTTCCGTGGCGCTGGATAGCTTTATGATCGACCAAAGTGTTTATCCGCCCACTCCTCCAGAAGCCATCCTCCTCTGGACTCAGCTGCATGAAGGCTCGCCGAGTTATCTTCCCGGGGAAATCCCTCTGGACCCGTTTGGCGAGGACTCAAACACCTACTACGGATACTATAATTTTGCGGCGGAGCGTGCCGTAAATTCCGAATTCCCCAACTATATGATCTATTCCATCGGCCCTGATCAGTATCCCGATGTGGAGGTCATCGATGGTAAACTTCAAGGTGTTACGACACTGGAAGAGTTGAAGGCATTGGAGTATGATCCTTCCAATGGCACAGTCAGTGGTGGCGACATCATTCGGTTCTACTAATGTTTGGAAGATTTGATATGTTTTTGCTCCCCCGATTTGCAAAGTTACTCACCCCCTGCCTGTGTGGAATGCTTTCCGCCGGTATAGCCCACGGCCAAACACCCTGCGAGGAACAACCCAACTCACCCAAGGTGGACATCCCCGCCGTAAACAAAACCCTGCGCAACTATCTTGTTTCCGGGGGTGGTTTCTACCAACTCAACGTTCATTATGATATTAATAAGTCGTTGTTTGAGGTGATCAAAGGGTACGAAGCGATCGCGCAATCGAACGAGGATTTTGCCCCCGGTTTTAATTTTCAACAGTCCGGATGCGAGATTCTTCAAACCCTCAAATTGGATTCCATCAAAGGTGTCGGCAAATCCCTCTCCAAACTCCCCAACGGGGACAGTGAATTCCGTACCGTTGCTCTTTTGGATAAGCAGGGTGTTTTCAGCGTTTACGATACCCAACCGTTCAATACGGAACTCCTGACTTATGTACCCGGGTCTGCAGATTTTGTGATGGTAATAAATCTGAATACCACGCAAGTTCTCCCCCTACTGGACTCTCTTTTTCTTTCCCTGAATTCGCTCCCTGAATCACCCAAAAGCTTCGACGATTTTCTAACTCAGCTCGAGATCGAAAGAAGTGATGTTCAAACCGTCTCCGATGTGCTGGGCAAACCCATCGTCATCTGGTTTGAAGGTTGGGATCAGGTCGAGAAATCTCCCGAAGGGAAGTATGTCTTCACTCCAACGCCGAAGTTTGGTGTGGTGCTCACTCAGGCTCCCAAAGCGGAGTTACTCACCCCTGCATTTGATGAGGTAAAGATTACTGATGAGCGTTTTTCAGAGGCCTACTCCTTGGCGCTGAATCCGGATCCACGTTTCCCTGAGCTGACAATGACTCGTGGCACCCTGAAGAATGGTTCCTACTTCCTGCGGATACAGGAAACCAAAGAGGCTTTGGTGGTGCAGGAAGCAAAGCCTTTTGATCTTGCTCCTTACGTCTCCGATGTCTCCACCGTTCATTCCTTTGTGGTGCAAAACGCAGGCTTGGATCATTCCTACTCCAGCCTCAAAACCCTCTGGAACGCCGGTGGTGAGGAGGAACAACAGCTCGCCATGGGATTGGGTATCATGAGGCTTGCTGTTGGACCTTATTACACCAAATCGGGTTTCATCACCTCGCGCCACAACATCCCGGAAGGGACAATTTGGAGAACCATTTCACCGGAAATCACTCCTAGTGCTGGTTTGGGGAGTACCTTTCTTCCTGCCTACATCGGGATTGTTACGGGGATTGCCATTCCCGCGTTTGTTAAAGCTCAGGAAACATCCCGGTCAAATGCCTGCCAATTCAATCAACTCGTTCTTCAGGATGCCGCCTATACCTATGCTTTTGATCAAAGCATCGAGGATTACAGTCAGTTGCCCTTCATCGGAAAAACTGTCGACTCTGAAGAAGCGAAAGTTCTTTTCGGCGACTCCGAGGCTTCCACATGCCCTTCCGGTGGTACCTATACGTTTGTTTTCAACAAGGAAGAAAACGCCGTCATGATTCAATGTTCTCATGATGGAAACTCCGACGGTATTCTCGATCATCCGTATCCCGGCACGCA
>JANRMB010000325.1:0-17422 GCA_033761985.1 Candidatus Sumerlaeia bacterium
TCCACGATGGCAAGCTCTACCGACTCAAAACCGTTGAAGACATTGAGGTTACCCCAAGCGACATCCCCAACCTCCCCGAGTGGGTTCAAGACCGCATGCCGGCTCCCCAATTGACCGGACAACTGGGATCGCGTCTGGAGGAGGTTCTCCACCAACGGCAACTTGCTCACCGCGAACAACTCCCCCTCCCCGCAGGAACCACCCCGAACCAACTCGCCCTCAAACCCTAATCTCCGCTGAACAACCGCACCACCCGACCCAACACACGTTTCGTCTCTATTCCTGAGGGGAGTTTCCACGCCATGATGACCGGCCTTCGACCCACTGCACTGCTCACGCGAGCCCTTTTGCTCGTAACCCTGTTCCTAGCGCTCCACACCACCACCAACGCCAAAGACAAACCCTTCTTCCCCGTCATGCCCGAAGTGAGATTGGAAGTGGGGGATGAGGTGACGAGTGGGATGGTACCATTGATTGTAACCTATTCAGTTGACGATTGCTCACAATTATCTGCTAAAATAGAGTATAGAATAAAGAATACTGGTGGCTGGCAAAACATGTCACAACTCTATGGAACTAACAGCGCTGGGATGATTGGGTTGAACAATTGTGATGAAGAAGTTTTACTCTGGGATATCGGTGCTGAATTAGACTATCCATCTAAAAAAACAACTCTCGAAGTAAAGATAGAAGCCGTAGAAGATAATGAAAATCAGGATTTTATTCCATTTGTGACGCAATACGCTATAATTCATGTGGAATTCAATAAATCAAATTTTCAAACAAAACTCTTAGGGTGTGAATCTGTTCCTGGTGATGTCGAATTTTATTACAACTCATTCATAACAAAAAATCGTTCAGCACCGGGATTTCCTATTATAGCGGGATTTGATACTTTTGAAATACCATTCAGTAACTTCTATGCGGAAAGAATTGTTCCGTGTCTTGATCCTCACTTTTGTAGCTCTTTTGGAGCAGGAACATTCACAAGAGATGTAAGTCTATTTAATCTTACTAGAAAAGAGTATAAAGGCTATCAGAGTGAAGATAAATTCAAAAATATCGAGTATGAGGGCAGGCGTTGGGACGATTTGAAAACCTATAAGGCTGGAAATTTCCCTCTTTACTTCAGATTATATGATCAATGCTATCAGTTGGCAGTTGATGCGAATCCTAATCGAGTGATGATTACCACCGAATCACCTCATTTCACTCAATTCGATGATAAAGTATTCATCAAAAACACATTGACCAATCAATATGTGTTTCTATCAACTCTTAGGTACGACGAACAAACAAGAATTATAGAAAAAGTTGAGAGAGGATTGCACATACCGTCAATAGAAGTAAGACCTAAAGATAACATGGTTTTCTATGAAACAAAAATTGGCGCCTATAATTGTACGCCTAATAACCCAATTCGCACGGTGGAGTGTTATGGACCTTGGTATCAAATAGATAAATTGAAAGAGACACGATTGAATTTATCGCAAAGTAGCTTGAACTACAGTTTTCAATTCGACTCCGCCGAACTTAGAAAACTCTATGAAGATAAATTTAGAGGTTACTACCGTAATATTTTAGAATATGATAGTAGCTGGCAGGGCTATCTTCATTCACCGGATTTCCCCAGTAATTTCCAAAGTGTAGCGCTCGAAGGAACATTGTATCTCGTAGACGTCAAAAAATGGATTCATCCTCGAATTGCTTCAGTAAGCAATCCCGTGGAGGTTGGACTAGAATTTTCTGAAGTCGAGTTCAAGATGGATAGCCTCGATGATAATTCAATTAAAATAGTTGATCGAAGCAACCCGGATTATTTCAGGCTGTACAACGATCCTACTGAGATTACAATCGTTTCAACACCAACAAATAAGATATCAGTAGAATGGGATGGGCTTGTATACCTAAATGGTAATACTAATTCTACAGGAAGAAGTATCGGATGTAACTACGAAATCGTAGCAACTGTGGCTTTTGAGGATTGGGAAGAAATCAATGACAATAGGATACTAAGCACAAAAGTAATCGAATTCAGAGAATCGGAATGGTTAGGCTTAGATTCAATTGAATCTGAGTATAGCATTGAAACTGTGAAATTCGAAGGTGCAGAGAAAATTGAAATAAATGCCGACCCCGGAGATGATGGCTCGAAAGGATATCCTGATTATGTAGCTCCGGGGGTTCCTGAATTTAGTATGGATAGAATTCGCGATGGTTTTGCACCTTCAACGGTAGGGTATAAACAGGGTAGTGTTATGTCATTGAAGGGAACTCTCTGTTCCAGCGTTGTTCCATCCCATTCTACTGTCGTAATAAAAGCGTATGCGGATATTGATGGAAACCGAATTGACTTCCAAGAAGTCACGTTCGATCCCTCAAGTGAATTTACACTAGTTGCTCAACAACCACTTCCTAATAAAATTCTCTATATAGAGAATCTCAAAATCCAGTTTGAAGTAGATTCTGGCGAAGGTTTCAAAGCCGCAGGTAATTCCACGAACGAAATGTACATAGCCCGTGATCGAATAAGTCCTACTGTGTACCATACGGTCATGGACATTGGTGTCCGCAACGCATCAGGAATACCTGTTGATGCAAACCTGAATGATAGCGATCAAATTAAAAAGCAAATTGTTGACTCTATTTTCAAGGAATTTGAAGACTTATGTGTAAGCGTAGTAAGGGATCGTAAGTCTGGTTATTGTATGGGGGACTATCAGGATCAATCCATTTCCGGAACAGGAACAAATTACGATTACATTCAACTATTGAAAGAAAAGGATTCTCAGTGCACGGCTTGGAATCAGCTACTTGAGCAAGTTACAAGGCATCAAGGAATTTCGGTGCCCAGTCATTATGCTGGTGTGCTACCGGCAACAATCTCTAGTTATCGCTATTTGACTGGCTCCCCATTACTAACCACAAGTATTACATGTAACAATACTGTCACTCTTAATGCGACTTTATCGATTTCAGATTCAATCATTTATGGCGTAACGCCACAAATTAGTTTCCACAATCAATTTATTGAAAATTTATATCTTTCTAATTACGCATGGTTTAATTTTTCTGTTGATAAAGATCTTTACGGGCAGGGCAAGGATCGTGCAGGAAGTAAACCAAATAAATATGAGTTTAATTTTCATTCAATTAATTTATACGAGAAAACCATTTATGATCCTTCTTATGGCACAAAATTTTCAAAAACAATAGATTTTCAGAATACCGCCCAATTGAAGTATCATAATCTATCACTACAAAAATCTATATTATTAAGGCCTCCCTCTTCTGTTCTTATTTCAGGGCGTACAACATACATAAGTGGTATGTACCTAATCGAAAGAACTGGCAATGATGTGTCTTGTTCAACAACTGAAATTGAATTGTTATTTTATCCAAAAATTGATATTTATAGCCCTGTTAATACTTGTATTGACTAACTCTCTAAGCTGAAAGGTTTCTAATATGAAAAGAAATGTAATCTCAATGAACATAGATATGCCGGCTTTAATTCTTTTTTTTATTTCGGTTATAATTTATTCCTCAGGAGTTAGAGCAAGCAATTCTAGTCTCGCCTCGGGTAGGCATGTAGTCAAAATTGTAGAATTCACTCACGACGAATTGAGTTCTTACGATAATTTGAGATTCTATAAAATCCAAGTGGATGATCTTGAGAGTTCTAATACAATATGGACTAAATTGCATTACGTTCAGGATATGCCACAAAATGACCAATATCCTTACAATTCATCATCAATAATAGGTTTCGTTGCAGATTATAAAGAAGAAGAATATGTACTTTATATTTTGACTCAAATTCACGGTCAGCATTACATGTATCGGATTATGTATTCTGATTTGACCAGCTCCATTATTAATCTACGAAGTAAATTAATTCTTTCATCTTTGTCATTCGTTCCTGAAAAAACTCTTTCTCCTGATCTTAATATAATAAGCAACGGCGAAATGATATTTGACATTAAAAACTATGGTGGTCCACATGGCATATTATCTGCTTCATCAAAAGAATATTCTGTTAATATATCTGAACGAGAAAGGATTTACGTTGACAATTATGAGAATTCTTACACTGACTTCGGATGGCCCTTTCAGGATAGCATACTATCCTCCGAATTCCCAAGTGTACCCGCCGCCTGCGGTTCTGACCTAAATAAAGTAGGCTATTGGTTTTCCTTTGAACCAGAAGCGAATGTTGACTATTCGCTTTTCACTTCCTATCCAGACAGATTATCAACCGAGACTTTGACAGTCTCATTCTATGATCAAGACAACAGTCTGCTTTCCTGTCACTCGATTGATTCAAACTACAGTAAAATCTCTTTACCAACAGTTGAGTCCGGGCCTATCTATTTCAATACTAAATCGGCTGTTACTTCTCAACATTGGCAATTTACAATTTCTAGTAGTCAAACTCACCCCGGTACTGCCTTTGCAAATCCCTATCAAATAGTTCACGAAAATGGAAGCGCCACAACGGGGTTATACACCGAGCATGCAACGCTTCCCCATCCTGTACTAATTCCGGCAACACAAGAATCAGTGAATGGGCAATTGATGAACGTCATGTATTTGTCCAGGTCTCGTTTCGAAAATGATTTGTATCCGATGCAGTTGACAAATAAAACAACCACCTGATATCTTTGTACTCAAAAAACGGGACTTTACTTCGAGAATCATCTGATACATTCCTTCGAATTGAAGATGAAGATTTAGAAACCGACGTTATTCGTATTTCAGGTACCGGTGAGTTATTTATTGAACATCATTCATGGAATAGAATTCCTCTCGCTACATCAGATGACAAGAATATCTCGTATTTATTAAAGTCTGGAGAGATTATACAAAACTTTGCCTCAGAGCGAAATCGCTTTTCAACAATTGGTTATTTGGAGCAATCAAGTGAGTGTTATGCTCAGCTTGCCTCGGATAAGCATCATACAAAGTATTTTAGTTATTATTTAGAACCATCAGAATCTTTCATATTCTCGTTTTTTTCCTCATACCCAACTGAACAACAATCAACATCTGGTGGAGGTTTTCTCCTCGGTGGGAGTGTTCCGAAAAATTATGTGGAACTTTTGGATGATAATGGAAATAACTTAATCTGCAATCAATCGTCGAGGGTTTTTAGCTCTTCTGCCTATTCACCACTTACAAAAACCTCAATTAATGAAATAACGTACACTAATCCCTCGAGTACTGAACGATCTCTTGTGAAAATCAGCATTACTGATCTTCGATCCAGCCCCGCATCAATTGGTCGGATACTTTCCTATACAGATAATCCTCCCGCAAGTGCATTCACCGCAGATTGGGATCATCCTATAAAAATAGAAGGTTCAGTTGCTTTTTGCTCAACATGGATCTTCAAATCACCTCATACCGAGGCCTCCTTTGGTCCTGATCCAGTAGTAAATATTCCGATTGACCCCTTACCACTTCCCGCAGAGGGTGAACTTATTCCGTATTACTATGTCGTGAAAGCAAAAGTTCCTCTAGGAAAAAATATTTCTCCAGAATTCACAAATTATGATCAGGGATTCATCTCCAAAATCAAAATATACGACTCAGCTAAATCATTAATCACAGAGGTTTCAAATCTAGGCAAAACAGCGGAATCTATTTCAAGCACATACACTAACTCATCAGGAATAGAGCAAACTGTATACATAGAGTTTGAACATCGTCGGCGCTCATCGGGAGTGTCCCATATCAACATGCCCGTTTTTGAAGACAAGATAATTTATTCAGAGTAATTACGATAATCTCAACCGAACCCGTAGCGTCACCTACCCCGATGGCGGTGTCTATTCCGTATCCGCCTTTACCAATCACAACCAAATCCAAGCCCTGCACGATCCCAACGGGCATACGTTTACCAACGCCTATGATGTGATGGGGCGCCTTACGCAGCGCACCATCACTCTCCCTGTGGGCCAACCCGTCACCGAGACATTCGCCTATGATGCCATGGGTCGTATGCTCCGCGCCACCGACCCCGATTCAGAAGTTCGCCGCACGTTCTCCAGCTTTGGCCAGCTTCTCGCCGAAACCCAGGAACACCGCGACACCGCTCCGAGCCTCGCCTACACCGTCTCCTACACCCACGATGCCTTCGGTAATGAGTCCGGCATCGTTTACCCCGGTGGTCTCCAAATTCAGCAGTCCCACGATCTTCTCGATCGCGTTCGTGCCCTTACCGAGGGCGCAACTCCCGCCACCGTGGCCACTTTTGAATTCGAAGGCGCTGGGCTTCGCGAAGTGGCCCGCACTCTCCATCATCATAATCTCCCCAATCTCTTGGGGCAGTTCACCCATCAACCCGACACCCGATTCCCCGCAGCCAAGTCCTGGGCAACTACCACAGGGCAGGAACTCAGCCGAGTCAGCGTGAGTTTCGATGCCGTCGGGAACAAAACCAGCCGCACCGTCGCACGCCCGGAAGCCTTACCCCTCACGCAATCGATGGGGTATGATGGGCTCAATCGCATGGTCTCTTATGGAGTGGGGACACAGGGGACTCCCTCTGTCCCCGAGGCCTACACCCTAACTCCCGGTGGCGACCGCACCGCACGTACCGGCCAGAATCCAGTTACGAGTGTCCCTCGTGCTGATGGCTCCCACGAAATCGACCGCGTGGAGCGTCTTCTCGCCTCTCTCGCCACTGAGCGCGACACCTTCACTCACGATGCCAACGGAAACCAAACGCGTCTGGATCGCACCGTCTCCCTCGACGGCACCACCACGGGGACACTGGAGACGGTTCTCACCTACGACTACCGAAATCAACTCACCCGCGCCCGCACCCTCGTCCCCGGGGGAGCGGTAACACAGGAATGGGAAAACCGGTACGACGCATTTGGTCGGCGCATTGCCCGCCGCAACGTCCAGACCGGTGAGCTGATCCGTTTCCTCTACGACGGCGGTCGGATTATCGAGGAGCGCGGTGCAAACCCCGAGACCGCATCCCCCTCCAACAACGAAATCCTCGCCGAGTACCTCTTCGGCCCCACGTACCTGGACGACCGTCTGCAAATGCGGCGTCGCAACCTCCCGGGCAGCGGGGGAGCGGCCCAGCACTTCCACTTTTTGACCGATGATCAGCACTCTGTTGTTGCGCTGCAGCGTGCCGATGATGGAGAAATCGTTGAACGCGTCCGGTACTCCGACTACGGCGCTCCGCTCTTTGAAAACACCGACCCCACGTCTCCCGAACTGGGCCAGCAACGTGATTCGTCCTTCTACGGCAACCCCTACGCCTTCACCGGTCGCCGCTGGGAGCCGGGTCTGCAACTCTACGACTACCGGTTCCGATGGTTCGACCCCAGTACCGGGCGCTTCATCACCCGCGACCCGATCGGCATCTGGGGCGATAGCATCAATCTCGGGAATGGCTATGCGTATGTTGGGAATAACCCGTGGACGTATGTGGACCCGTGGGGGTTGTGGTGGACATGTCCTAATATAGTATATGATAGTGGAAGCGATACAATTCCTAAAAGTGAGGCGTTGAATGGAAATATTGGCCCTGCTACTTTAGAAAAAATAGGAAACGGTAATATACCTGATCCTACTGGCGGACCCCTACGAGAGGAACTAACCACGCCCCGAGAAACAACGGGAGGTAATCCAACCCGTGGTGATTATATAGATTTTGCAAACGCTGCGGTTGTTGCCACTAATACAACCGGTGAAGTTGCACATGATGTAACTGTCGGTGTATTGCAGGAGGTTGGTACTGCAGGTGTGGCTCCCGTTGCTGAAGCTTCAGTTGGATTTGCTGGTTTGGTATTATTTCAGCGTTTTTTTTCGAGAGCTGATGATATTGGTGGAGGAGCAAGCGCTGCCGGAAAACTCATAAGAGAACTTGGTAAGCATATGACAAAAGACGAAAATATGATGGCTAGAGCCTTGGGTAAAGCATGGAATAGGAAGCAAGTTGGGGATGCTATACACGAAGCAAAGCGAAGATTGGGTCAAGGAGGTGGTAGAAAAAACCCTGATCTTTACATGGATTGTAATACTGGAGAGTTATATCCCATTGGTAATGATAATAGATTAGGTGATTCTTTGGGGCATATATCAGATTTCATACAGGAGTAAATATGGAAAAGGAAGAAAGATATTTAAGAGTAGAATTAGCTTTATACGATTATTCTGATGAATGCTTTAAATTGCTTGAGAGTATGCCTAAGCCTTTTGAAATAAAACTAAAAGGCGAACAGTTTTCAAAAAGAAAAAACGACCTGTATGAATGGAATTACATAGAATACCAATTTATTAGTAAGTCAGAGTATCTTCCAGCAGTCTTTGATGAATTTTGTGAATTCTTAAGGGAGAATATGGATTCTCTATTAGAATTTAAAAAAGTTGATAAATCATACATCAGGGTATCTATCTACATGATTCTTAATGGATGCATGATGTCTTATTTTATCTATTCTGACTTATTAGGTATGCTAGTAAAACTAAATTGCGATATTCTGATTGATGCTTATTCATAACCCTCCATGTATTGCCTTTGCATAAGTTGATTGCTTATCACACTAACTCCCGGTGGCGACCGCACCGCACGTACCGGCCAGAACCCTCTTACGAGTGTCCCCCGTGCTGATGGCTCCCACGAAATCGACCGCGTAGAGCGTCTTCTCGCCTCTCTCGCCACCGAGCGCGACACCTTCAATCACGATGCCAACGGAAACCAAACGCGTCCGGATCGCACCGTCTCCCTTGACGGCGCAACCCCGGGGGACAGGGGACAACCACCACGGTGACACATGAGTGGGAAAACCGGTACGACGCAACCTCCCGGGCAGCGGGACCGCGGCGGAGCACTTCCATCCTGATCCACTACCCTTTTACGGGTTCGCTATCCGGTCTCGAATCAGGTTCCGAACCGGGCGGTCTCCGCCGGGGCGGGGATTGTTGCGTGGTTGACCGTTGTTCGGTTGGGCGAGGTTGTTGAGTTCCTGTGCCACGATGCTCGACCACACGTCGCGGAATTTCATCCAGTCCAAATACTGTTGCCGGTCCTCGTTCCCCGGGAGGTTTTCCAGCACCCGTTCCATGGGGACGGTGGGGTCGCCGTGCATGTAGCGGAAAAAGTCCAACTGGGCGCGTTTGAGCGGTGTAAGCTGGGGGGTGAATTCCCCATAAATGCGGGCCAACTCTGCTTTGTAGTCGTTCGGCAGTAGGTGGGGAGCCGGCCCCTGGGTGGTTTCCCCGTTGTAGATGGCTTGAGAGCCTTGGGGCCCCATCATGGTGATGGTCACTGTACGGGCGGGGTCGTTGGGGAAGAGGGTAATCGGTAGCCGGGAGGATATGTCAGGATAGACGTTCGTGGCGATATCCCGTAGCAATCCGGAAATCGCCCGCACCTTTTGCAGTTCCTCCACCGTCAAGGAATTGAGGGAGCGATTGGCCGGGGCGGGATTCTGCACCGGTTCTGCCCGTGGTGGGGCGGTGGGCGCTGGGGTGGGTTGCACGGGGAGGGGTGTTTGGGTGGATGCCGCTGAAGTTTCCGCGCTGACCACTTCCTGGGCGTACTTGCTGGAAAGATTCGGTTCTGAGGGGGGGATTGCCTTGGCGCGCCCTCTTCCGGAACCAAGGATCATGGCAACCGCCCCAACACTGAGTATCAACCCGCCAATGCCCAGCGCCACCAACGCTCTCCCTTTGCTTCGCCCTTTGGGAACCACCGCTGCAGCACTTGCTGCGCCGCGAGTAGGGGAGAGGAGCGCATCGATTTCGGCGATGAGTTCATCATAGGACTGGTGCCGATCCTCGGGTTTCTTCGCCATCATTTTGCGGATGAGGGCCATCACCCTGCCGTCCATCAATTGCGAAATCTCCGGGGGTTCGGGGAGGGGTTCCGTGGCATGCATCAGGATGACGCTGACGGCGGATTCCCCTTTGAACGGAATGCGGGCGGTGAGAGCACAAAACAACGTGGCACCGAGGGAGTAGATGTCCGACCGAAAGTCCAGCGTGCGACCCGAGCCTTGCTCGGGAGACATGAACGCTGGGGAGCCGATGATGGCGTTCATGCTGGTTTTCATGTGGTCTTTGTCGAGTTCCTTCGCCAACCCGAAGTCGGCAATCTTGAGGGTTTCATCCTTGGTGACCATGAGGTTGGCGGGTTTGATATCCCGGTGGATGATGTTCTGGGAGAAGGCGAAACGGAGGCCGAGGGCGGCTTGGCGAATGAGCCCCAGAGCGCGTTCGCAGGGGATGGGGCCTTCCTTTTTGATGATATTGTCGAGATCGCGTCCGTCCACAAATTCAAAGGCAATATAGGTAAGTCCCGACTTTTCTTCCTTACCGAAGGCGTACACCTGCACGATGTTCGAGTGATTGAGCCGGGCTGCGGCACGGGCTTCGGTGTTGAGGCGTTTCTGGGCTTCTTCTGAAATACTCAGGTTTTCGCCGATGACCTTGATGGCGACGCGGCGCTCCAGGGATTCATCCATTCCGAGATAAACCTTCCCCATGCCCCCCTGACCGAGGACTCTTTCCACGCGGTAGGTTCCAATGACCCGCTTCACGCCCGACTTTTCGTCGTCCAAACGGTCCGTGGCGGCGAGTTTGTATTCGTCGTCTTGTGGATCGAGAGTTGTCTTATCCATTCCAATAACCGGCCTCATGGGATAACTGAATCCAGCCACCGTGATCTTCTGTGAGCAAGCAGAATACTGTTTGACCTTTTGGAATGCCATTCGAAGGGTGGAACTCCTTATCCGGATGGCGAACAATCCCCCCATCCATTCCAATTACGGCGTCATCAATCATGCCACTCAACACAGAACAGATTCAAAAACTGGTGGAACAGGCTCTGGCGGCCCGTACGTATTCCCATAGTCCCTACTCCCATTTTGCCGTGGGGGCCGCGCTGATCACCGATTCGGGGCGCATCTTCACCGGGTGCAATGTGGAAAACGCCAGCTATGGCCTCACCATTTGCGCGGAGGTTACTGCCATGAGCAAGTGTGTCTCCGAAGGGGGTGGAAAGCCTGTGGCTATTGCGGTTAGCTCCATTTCGGAAAAGCCGATTCCCCCCTGCGGGCGTTGCCGGCAGTTCCTGCTGGAGTTCAATCCGCAGATGGAGATCTTCTGCGCCACCAATACCGGGGAGTATCGCCGGTTCATTCTCCGGGAATTGCTTCCCTTTGATTTCTCGGTGGCGGACTTGGAGCAATCAAACCGGTTGCAGGGCTGAACACTCTTTTGATAATACTTATCCATCTTACCAGAATTGGAAATCAATGTCTCAAAAACGTACCATCACGTTCAATGATCTGAAATCATCGAACGAAAAAGTCCACCTCATGTCCCTGGGTGGGCTTGGTGAAATCGGGATGAACTGCCAGCTTTTTGAATGCAACGGCGAGTTCATGCTGATCGATTGCGGCCAAATGATGCCCGACGAAGAGATGCTCGGTGTGGACTCGGTGATCCCGGACATCACCTTCCTCGAAGGAGCCAAAGAGCGCCTCAAGGGGATCGTTCTCACGCACGCCCACGAAGACCACATCGGTGCGCTTCCCTACGTGCTCCCCAAGTTTCCGAATGTCCCCGTTTACGGCACCGAGCTGACCGTGGAAATCGTCCGCGAAAAACTCAAGGAACATCGCGTAAATCCCAACTTCATCAAAATCTACCCGCGCGAACCGTTCAAAGTGGGGGAGCAGTTCGTTCTTGAGCCCATCTCGGTCACCCACTCCATGATCGATACCGTGGGGTTCGCCATCAAAACTCCCGTCGGCGTGATCATCCATACCGGCGACTTCAAGATTGATCCCCATCCGCCAGACGGCGTGGCGTTCGATCACTATGCGTTCGCCAGCTATGCGGAATCGGAGGAAGGTGTTCTTCTTCTCATGAGCGATTCCACCAACGTGGGGCGCACCGGCTCGTGCCCTTCGGAAATGGAAGTCGTTCCGGGGATCGAACGCCTGATGCGCGAAGCCACCGGCGCGATGATCATCTCCACCTTCGCCAGCAGTCTGCACCGGATTCAAACGGTGCTGAACATCGCCGCCCGCAACGGGAAAAAAGTCGTCTCCATGGGCCTCAACATGGAACGCAATATCCGCATCGCCAACAAGCTCGGCGCCATCACCATCCCGTGCGAGTATTACTCCCACCCGCGCGAAGTGGCGAACGTCAAACGCAAGGATCTCGTGATCCTCTGTACCGGAAGCCAGGGCGAGCCGATGTCGAGCCTTTCCAAAATCTCGAACAATACCCACCGCGACTTCCGCGTTCAGGAAGGCGACCTCGTGGTCTTCTCCGCTCGGATGATTCCCGGCAACGAGCGCCCCATCTACCGCATGATGAACCAACTCGCCCGCTTGGGTGCCAAAGTCGTCAGCGAGCGCAACGCCTTGATTCACGTCTCGGGTCACGGCTACCGCGATGACATGAAGCACATGATCAACCTGACGGATCCGAAGTTCTTCGTTCCCCTGCACGGCGAGTACCGCCACCTGCGGGATCACTGTAAACTCGCCCAGGAACAGGGACTTGCCCCCGAGGAAACTCTTCTTTTGGAAAATGGCGATTGCTTGGAACTCCGCAAAGGCGTCGCTCGTGTAATCGGCCAAATCCCCCACGGGCGGGTGCTCGTGGATGGCAAAGGAATCGGCGACGTGGATGAGGTCATCATCCGCGACCGACACTACCTCTCCCAAGATGGGATGCTGGTGGTGGTCATTGGGATCGATCACGAAACCGGTGAACTTCTTAGCGGACCTGAACTCCTTGTGCGTGGTTTCACCGGAGGAGAAGGGTTCGAAGAAGAACTCAAAAACGTGGTGCTGCAAGCCTTTGAGCAGATGAGCACCAACGACCGCACCGATGTGCAAACGGCCCAATCCACCGTCAAACGCGCGCTGCGGAATCACATCAAAAATCGGAACGACCAATTCCCCGTCATCATGACGTTGGTGATGGAACTGTAGTCCTCACCCATGGCAGGCGATCATTTATTCCGAGTTGTGGTGGCGGGCATTCTCCGCCGCCACGATGGTGCCTACCTCGCCTGCCAACGCCCTCCGGGGAAGTGGGGAGCCGGGAAATGGGAATTCCCCGGTGGCAAAGTGGAACACGGCGAAAGCCCCCCGCAGGCGCTCATCCGCGAACTCCGCGAGGAGCTCGGTATTGAAATCGAACCCCGATTTCTCCGCGAGGCGCTGACCTTCAGTTATCCCGACCGAACAGATTCCCTGCTGCTGCTGTTTCTGGAATGTGAACTCGCCAGCGGAACGCTCCACGCCCGGGAAGGACAGGAATTCCGCTGGGTGACTCCGGAAGAGGCGCTGGCACTCGATTGGCTCGAAGCGGATTGGCCCATTGTTCACCAGTTGCGGGAATCCTCTTCAAACTTCCATGAAAAACGCCCAGAATAAAACCATCTCCAAGCAAAACCTTCCCACCAAAACCTGCCCTGTTTGTGGGCTTCCCTTCACGTGGAGAAAAAAATGGGAACGCAGTTGGGATCAGGTGATCTATTGCAGCGACCGCTGCCGAGCAAACCACAAAGCAAAAAGTAAATAGACGTTTTTTGCAGTGATTATTGCGACGCCGAAAGCGCCGTAATCTGAACCAACTCACACAACCGCTCGTGTTCGGCGAATAACTCCTCCAGCGATCCATACACTCGATCGTCGCCGTTGAAGCGCACCAGCCGAACATTCTTCTCGATCAAATACTGCAGCGAAGCCTCGCTCAACGCCGTCACCCCGGATTGCACATAAACACGCAGCTTTCCGGTGGCCTCAGGCATTTGTTCCGGGGAGGCAACCACGGAGACATTCGGAAATCCGGCAGACCGAAGAAACTCTGCAGCCGCTTCGCGATCCACACCCAACTCGATTCGGTTCAAGAGTTCGGGAGAAAGATTCCCCACCCGGGTTGCTCGCCACTGCTTTTCCAAGCCGGCTTGTATCAATGTTCCGTTTGATTGAATTGTTGAGGAGTACTCGGGAAACGTACTCCCGAGGCGATCAGCCAAAAGCCCCACGAACTCTTTGGCTGGACTGGACTCGAGGAGCATTTCCAGCGGAAGACCGGCTTCCACCAAGACGCCTGCCTCCGGGTTGTCGCGAAGCTTCTTGAGCCATGCTTCACCGGCGTTCTCTTGTGTTTCCTTGCTGAATTGAAGGTAATAGACCGTTCCCAGTTCCGCCATGGAGGCCGGCGAGGACACCGCCAACTCCACCATTACCGGTGTTCCAACCAACAGCTCCCGGGAGAAAAACGCCAGGGAGGGTTGGAAGCAGACCAAAATCGGTGCCGATTCCACAACTTGGGATTCCTGACGAAATCCCCTCTCCTGCGCGCACCCGCTAAAAACGCAAAAGCACCACACCAATGCCAGAAGCAGGGAGAAACCTCTGAACATCGGTGCGGCGCCCGGCATCAACAGCAAAGAGCCTTACTTGATTTCGCGGTGAAGAGTATGCTTCTTCAAGTTGGCGTTGTACTTTTTCAGTTCCAAACGCTGGGTTGTGGTCTTACGGTTTTTGGTGGTCACGTAACGGGAAGTTCCCGGTACTTCAGTGTTTTTTTGCTCGGTGCATTCCAGAATCACCTGAACGCGGTTGCCTTTTTTGGCCATGATAAACTCCCAAATCAAATACGGAAAAGATGGAGAGCACAACGTACTCCCCGGCAGGGGACGGAATAAGACGAATGAAACGGGTCGAATGCAAGCACAAAATCCCCGCCAAACTCAATTTAACTCGATTATCTCTCCTTCGGTTTCCTCGCCCTCTTCCTCCTCGGCCAAATCTTCCAATTCTTCCGGGTGCAACAGTTCATACACACTCCGCAACACTTTCTCCGGGAGCGATTTGACTTCCCTCATTTCCTCCCAACTTGCCTCCTGTACATTCCTCAGCGAACCGAAGTGTTCCAGCAAAACGTTCAGGCGCTTTTCCCCCAACCCAGCCACCTCTTCCAACCCGGTTTTCAGGGCATTCTTCTCCCGCAGCAGCCGGTGGTACTTTACCCCAAACCGGTGGGTTTCATCACGGATTTGCACCAACAGCCTGAGCGCGGCATCAGCCCGACGGAATGTCACCGGATTCTTCCTTCCCGGGAGAAAAATCCGTTCTTCCGTGACTGTTTTCTCCTCATGCGGGGAATGAGCCGCCCCCTTCCGGCGAGACTTCGCCATCCCCACCACCGGGATTTTCTCCAACAACCCCAGGCTTGCAAGCACCTCCACCGCCACATTCAATTGGGCAATCCCCCCATCGATTACAATTAGGTCGGGAGCTTCAATCTCCCCCTCCTGAACGCGTTTGTATTGCCGAGTGAGAACCTCGTTCATCATGGCGAAGTCGTTCTGCCCCTCCACATTCTTGATGCGGAAGCGTTTGTATCCCGCCTTGAAGGGTTCGGCGTTTTTGAAGCAGACCATGGAGCCCACGGAGAAGGCCCCTTGAAAGTTGGAGATGTCGAAGCACTCGATGTGGCGCGGAATCCGTGGCAACCCCAGCGCTCCCTGCAGGGATTCCAGTGTTTCCTCGATTGTCTTCTGCCCCGCCAGCGCCCGTTCCAGCACGGCGCGGGCGTTCTTCTGGGCCAACTCCATCAGGCGTTTCTTTTCGCCCCGCTGAGGAACCCGCAGGTGCACTCCGCCGCCGTCTCGCTGCGCCGCCAGCAATTCTTCCAGCAGTTCCCGGTTATCCACCTCGGCGGGGATCAGAATATCCAGGGGAACCGGGCGTGTGGTATCGTAGAATTGGGACAGAAATCCTTCGAGGACTTCGCCATCGGATAAGTCTGTGTCCCGAACTGTGTAGGTGCTATTGCCATCGAGTTTCCCGCGCACATAACTCAGCACCATGAAGCCGATTTTTCCCCCTTCGCGGCACATCCCGACCACGTCGCGGTTGAAGCTTCGGTGACTGTGGGTGTTTTGTACTTCCACGGTTTGCCGCAGCTTCTGAATCTGATCGCGCACCAACGCCGCTTTTTCAAAGAGCATCAACTCGCTGTATTCCAGCATCCGCTTTTCCAAAATGCGGATCACTTCGTCCTGCTTCCCCTTTAGAAACAGCAGGGTTTGATCGACGTATTGCCTATACTCCGCGGGGTCCACCGGTTTGGCGCAAGGTGCACAGCAACGCTCAATTTGGTGAAGGATGCACGGCCGCACCCGCGACTCCAATTCGTGGTCGCTGCAGGAGCGGATCGGAAACAATCGCTGGAGAAACCGGATCGTCTCCTTCATGGAGGCTCCACTGCTGTAGGGCCCAAAATACTGGGCTTTGTCGGTGAGATTACGCCTCCTGGTGGGGTGGAGTCGCGGCCATTTGTGGCCCAAATCAAACCGCAGGGAAAGGTAAGTCTTATCATCGCGTAGCCGAACATTATAGCGCGGCTTGTGCTTTTTGATGAGGGTGTTTTCCAGAAGCAGGGCTTCTTTTTCATTCTCCGTGAGAATCGTTTCAATCGCGGCCACGCGATTCACCAAAAAGGAAACCGTATACCGCCCATCGCCCCCTTCCCGGAAGTAACTCCGCACCCGGGAACGCAGGCTTTTGGCTTTCCCCACGTAGATAACCGTATCCCGGGCGTCCTTCATGATATAGACGCCGGGGTTGGTGGGGAGATTGGCTAGGAATTCATCGGTGATACTTGTCATTAAAGATGCCGCAAAATTCCGCTTGTTAGGAGTTCAGAAGTTTTGCTGCTTCCTCCTTCGCCCTCTCCTTGATGCTGCAAAGGGGAACATCCAACGCCCGTGCTGCTTCCAAGCAATCCTCATGCTCCGGTTTGAATCGCAGCAGTTGCCCCTCGTAGTATACCGCTTTGCATCGAATCCCGCACCCTTCCATCTCCACCCGTACCTCCCGGCGTTCCAAGGAGTAACGCTCCACCTCCAGAACCCTGAAACCAATCGTGGTGGTCTGCCGAATCAACAACTCCTGAAAGAACGGAAGACTTTCCTTCCGGGTAAGAATTTCCACCCGTACTCCCGGCCGTCCCTTTTTCATGACTAAAGGCGTCAGCACGCAGTCATTCGCGCCTTGCTTCAGCGCCAACCGTTGAAACTCCGCCAAGTTCTCCGGCGTCTCATCGTCCACATCGGACTGCAACACTATCATCCGTTCCATGTGCATCACAATAATCTCTCTCCTGAAAAAACCGGGTGCCTGAACCCATCGGAAATCTAGAAATGCCGGTACGTGGCAAAGGATTCCGGAAGGATTGTCCGACCATCCAGAGTCGTAATGTGCATTCCCGGAGTCGCGGTCAGCTGTCCAATCGCTGTACAGGGAACGGTGATCCCCAAACGACTCAAATGCTGAGCCAATTCATCCCCCGCCAGGGGAGAAGTAAACAATAATTCATAATCCTCACCCCCGGTCAGCGCCAGTTCGGTTGC
>JANRMB010000326.1:0-6405 GCA_033761985.1 Candidatus Sumerlaeia bacterium
ATTGAGGAAGCCGTGACTCTGGAACAATTCCGCAAAGCCGACGAAGCATTTATCAGTTCCACCACAATGGAAGTAATGCCTGCCACACTGCTGGATAATCAACCGATTGGCTCCGGCAAAGTCGGCCGCGTAACCAAACAACTGATGGTGGCGCTTCGCGCGCGAATTGAAGACGCTTGCGGTGAACTGGTAGGCGTGGCTTAAGGTGGCTTAGGGAGTTGAGGTTTTAATCGCCTCTAAACGCAACCCCCTCTGGGGAATCATTGTTTAGAATCTAACTCAATAAGGTCAGTTGGCTCAACATCGTCAAAATTGACCCTGTTGACGTTGTTGACCCTATTGACCATGTTACCTTCATTACCTAAGTTTTCCCGGTATTGAATTGTAGCATGCGCCTTGATTCTGCGCAAGAACTCGAACCAAAAGAGCCCTATGCGCCTTCTACACCTTAACACTGAAGCCGGTTTTCGTGGCGGCGAGCAGCAGGTTCTGAATTTGATTCAGGGCTTGATGGAACGTTTTTCCGACGTGGAGCAGGGCGCCTTGGTGCGCTCAGGTGGTGAGTTGGAAGAACGACTGAAGGCCACTGGAATTCGATTGTTTCCGTGGAAGAAAAGCCTTTTCGGGGTATTGGCCGTTCGGCGAGTGATCCAGGATTTTCAACCACATATCGTTCATGCCCACGCAGGCCGGGCTCATGGGTTAGGGCATGGGGCGTTGATGCTCATGGGGAAATCGAGTCGACCTGCGTTTGTGGTAACGCGGCGAGTGGATTTTCAGCCGAAGACGGGTTTGCTAAGCTTTGGGAAGTATTCCAATTCCTTTACTCGGTATGTGGCGATTAGTTCGGCGATTGCGGAAATTCTCCGGAATGCAGGGGCACCCCGGGAAAACGTTCAGGTGATCCCCAGCGGCATCGACCCGGGGCGGTTTAAGTTTTCAGAAAAGGCACGCCAGGAATGGCGAACAGCATGGGGATGCCCCGAGGATGGGGTTGTGGTGGGAACGGTGGGGGCTTATGTGGACCATAAGGATCCGCTAAATCTGATTCATGCCGCCGCATTATTACAGAAGTTGGTTTCTCCCCGGGCGCTCCGGGTGGTGTTCGTGGGAGAAGGCGAGGAACGCCCCCGGATGGAAGCGCTGCGACGCGAGTTAGGGTTGGAAGATGTTGTGGTGCTCACCGGTTGGCAAACCGGGGTGGGGGATCTGCTTTCAGCGTTTGATGTTTTTTGCATCCCGAGCAAATTGGAAGGGCTCTGCACATCGCTATTGGATGCTTTGGCTTTCGGGCTTCCCTGTGTGGCCACAGAAGCCGGGGGGATTCCCGATGTGATTCAGCATGAGGAAAACGGACTGCTGGTGCCGCCCCAAAATCCTGAGGCATTGGCGAAGGGGCTTCACAGGTTGATGGGAGACAAACAGCTTCAGGAAAAATTCCGAAGCGCGGGTCTTCGCCATGTGGCCGAACACTTCACCGTTGAGGCGATGGTGAATCAGTATTATCAATTGTACCAATCGCTGCACAAAAGAGGTTAGGAATGGATCCAGTTCATACGGCAAATCTTCCGGAAACTTGGCAGTTTTTGGGGGGAATGTGGTGGGTGCTCCACATCATTTCCATCCTGCTGGTGTTTTTGGTCGGATTTTTTGCGGGGCAGGCGTGGGGATCACCGGAAGCGGACCCAGTGGATCAGGAGATGATGCGGCGCAAAGAAGCAGAGGCGAAAGCCCGGGATGGAAGCAATTCCCAAAACCCGGGCTGAGGTTCGGGAATACTTTAGTGTTTGAGTGCCTCGGCGAGGAGGTGAAGTCCGCGCTGGAGGTTTTCACGGCTTGCGGCAAAGCTGATGCGGAAGTGGGTGTTCCGGGTGCTGAAGACATTTCCGGGGACGAGGAGGAGTTCGTGCTCGATGCATTTGTTGCAAAACGCTTGACCATCAAGGCCGGGGGCTTCGGGGAAAATGTAGAAGGCTCCACCGGGGCGCTCGACGTTAAGACCCAGTGCGCGAAGGCCATTGGTGATCAAATCGCGGCGGCCACCGTAATCCTGACGAATCGCCTCGAAGGGGTAGTCGATGCCTTCCAACGCGGCAATCTGAGCGAAGGATGGCGCACAAACAAAGGTATACTGTTGAATATCGGAAAGGGCGGCCACCACGTGCTTGGGAGCTGCAACCCAGCCGAGCCGCCATCCGGTCATGGCGAGGTTCTTGGACATTCCGCCGATAAGAACGGTGCGTTCGGGGTTGGTGAACCGCGCAGGGGAAAGGAATGGGGCGTCGTAGGAGAAGTCCTCGTAGATTTCATCCGTGAGGACGGTGAGGTTTTTCTCCTCGGCGAATTCCGCCACCATGCGGAGTTCCTCCTCGGTGTAGACAACGCCCGTGGGGTTGTTGGGGGAGTTGATGATGATCATGCGGCAGGCGGGTGTATAGGCGGCTTCGAGGGCTTCGCGGCGCAGACGGAAATCGGGGTATGTGTCAACAAGTCGCGGAACAGCGCCGATGAATTCCAAAAGTGCCTTATACATCACAAAGTAGGGATCGGCAAAAAGCACCTGATCGCCCGGGTTAAGGAGAGCGAGGAAGGTGAGCACCAGACCACCACTGGTTCCGGAGGTGATGATTAAATCGTCAAATTCAAGACCCTGAGTCTTGTAACGCTGAAGAACTTTCTCGCGTAGTGCTGGAATACCCGCAGTTTGGGTATAGCGATTTTTTCCGGCGCGGATGGCCTCGATGGCGTGAACCTTGATGTCCTCGGGAATGTCATAGTCTGGAAGCCCAATGCTAAGGTTGCAGGGATTCTTGAGTTTGGCGGCAAGATCGAATACCTTGCGGATACCGGAGGAGTCGATTTTGTATCGTCTGTCAGAAAGAGGAATGGCCACGGGATGCCTCGAATGGAGTTGCTGATGTGTTTGAAGTCAGTAAAGATTTCCCGTGTATGCTTCAGAATGTTCCCTGCGGGCGAGGAAAAACTCTTGGGGCGCTTTTCGAAGGATTTCCGATGATGAAATTGTTTTGTACCACACCAGCACATACCAGGGAGATAACCGGGTTTTGATGAATACACTTCCACCACAATTACAGCGTTCCATGGGCAAACTCCGGCGTCAGGAGGCGTTGATTGGCAGCGTGATTGTGCTGCTACTATCGATGGTGCTTTTCTCCTTGTTTTCAGCGTTGGAGAACCCTCTGACCGCCAGTTCAGGTGCGGTACAGTTTTCCAACAAGGATTTGGAGTCGGAAGAGACGACTCCCGACACATCGGCCAAGCAGTCGGATTCGAGCGCGGAAACGAAGCCCGCCTCCAAGTATGTTGTTGTCACCCTGGAGGAGGGTATTCAGGCGCCCTTTCTCTGGAAGGTCACCGGAGCGGGTTTGGAAAAACCGAGCTATTTGTTTGGAACAATTCACATTCCCGATACGCGCGTGACCACGCTTCACCCCGAGGTGCAAAAGGCGTTCGATTCCGCTGATGCCGTGTACACCGAAATCCCCATGGATATTATGAATCCGGCCAACCTGATGGGCCAGTTGGGGTTGGTTTCCAAGATCATGCTCCCCTGGGATCAAAAAGTGACGGATCATCTGGATGCGGACACGGAAAAGCGAGTCGAGGCCATTTTGGCGGATTATCACTACAGCTTGGCGATGTTTCAGCAGATGAAGGTCTGGGTAATTGCCGCTCAGTTGGGGCAACTGGACTTGTTGGAGGAAATTAGCAGCGGAAAAGAACTGCTGGACCAAAAAATCTTCAACGACGCCAAACGCCTTGGTAAAGAGGCTGGAGCGTTGGAAACTCCCGAATCCCAGATTGCAGTCTTCGATGACCTTCCCGTGGAAGAACAAGTTGCATTTTTGAAGCAAACACTCGACGCCATTGAGAAGGCCAAGGCCAAGGGATTGAAGCCCTCAGCGGGGGTGGTGGATGCGTATCTTTCCGGAGATACGAAGAACATCGTGGGGATGCTCTCGGAACACATGGATCTGGATGACCCCTTTGGATACAAAATGTACGATCGATTGTTGCTGAGTCGGGATGCCGAGATGTCGAAGAAGATGGCGGAAATGATGACGGCCAATCCCGGGCGGACGTACTTCTTCGCCATCGGTGCGCTGCACTTGCCTCGGGAGCTTGGTGTTGTGGGGTTGCTTCGTTCGAAAGGGTTTACCGTGGAACGGGTGGGCGTAAGCGAGGAAGCGAAGTAAAGAGGGTTTAGGAGCCGCCGGAGGGTTCGCGGTCGAGAAGACGGCGAAGATTTCCGGCGGCTTCCAACGTGGTTTGAAGGCGGGGGAAATCTCCTGTGCGAATGGATGTGGCGAGAGTGTTGAGGATACCGGCAAGCTCTTCCAATCCGTGGGCGATGGGTTCGGCGTTTTCCCGGCTGATTTGAGCCCAAACTTCCGGGCTCCCTTGAGCAATGCGGGTGGTATCGCGGAAGCCGTTTCCGCAAAGCAGGCGGATCATGGCGGGGTCATTTCGGCGTTGCTGAACTAATGTTACAAGGGCTGTGGCGGCCATGTGAGGAACGTGGCTGATGAGGGCGATGAGTTCATCGTGGCGTTCAGGGTGCATCCAGATCACGCGGGAACCCATGGCTTCCCAGAATGCGGAAATTTTCGCCACGGCTTGGGGATTGGTTTGGTTGGTGGGGCAAACCAAGGTTGTGGCGTTGTGGAAGAGCTTGGCGCTGGCGTGTTGAAACCCGGTTTTCTCGGAACCGGCCATGGGATGACTTCCGACAAAAACAGCCCGGGAGGTTACAGCCGATTCCGCCGCCGCCACGATGGTGCGCTTGGTGGAGCCTACGTCTGAAACCAGAACACCTTCTGGCAATTGATTCAACAACCGGGGAAGACATTCCACGATGGCTGCAACAGGTTGACACAACAGCAACAAATCGCCGGATTGCCAATCCACTTCGGGAACCAATTCCTTTGTGGCGACGTACTCGGTGATTATTCCGGCTTTGCAGGCGGACTCGAGGGTTGCCGAGTTACGTCCCACACCCACAATCGCCCCTTGGAAACCGGCTGCGCGGCTTGCCATTGCCACAGAGCCACCGAGAAGCCCAACACCCCAAATAATCAATCGGCGGGGAAGCCAGTTGGGCTGCACAGGGGTTTCTAGTGTGGATGCGGAATCCATGAACACGACTCTTCAGCAAGATATGAAAAGCGTTTTGCCGAGAAGAGTCCGGGTGGGCAAGTGTTATGGAATCCAGTTTGGGGTGATGCCGATGGGTGCATCCTTCCGGCCGGTGCAAGGGGGGACCTTGAGGGTTCCCGCGCGCTCCTCTCCTCGAGACAGAAGATACGTTCCTTCCCTCAAGGCGATGGGTTTGGCGAAGTCTTCAGCAAATAGCGTGTGTTGGTGAGATTGGGTCTCATGTTGAAGAAAATAAGGTACACCGGCAGCAGCAGCGCCGGGTGGTGGAGCGACAAGATACAAACACTCGCGGGGGAGTTCATACACCACGGAGCGCAGTGGGGCGGGATCATTCCAGGGAGAAAGATTGATGACCTCGCGGCGACCGGGTAGAGTAACAACCAGTTGATAGGCGGATTCGCGGTTGAGCAGGAGAAACTCAAAGGACCCCGTAGCCGAAGAGGTAGTGGAATCCAACGGAGTACCGGTTTCTCCGGAATACAACTCCAATGTAGCAGAGGCTAAAGGTTTGGAATCGGAATCAAGAAGAAGCCCCTCGATATCGTATCGGGCTGCTTCCATCTCCAGCGTCAGATTTTCACTGGGGGAATCCACGTTGATATTTGCCACAGTGCGAGCACCGAACTCCGGATGAAATGCCGTGAGGTAATACCACCCATGGGGGACGGAGGTAAACTCCAAGGAGCCGGAACTCCAGCGGGGATTGGAATAATCCAATTTGGCAACATGTTCGGGTATGGTGGTGTTGACAAGTTCCAACGACCACTCCGCACTGTTTTCTTGGGTAATAGCCGAAGAAGTAACTCGCACGGTGGAGCGTTGGGGGACAGAGAGATTGATGGTTGATTCTGCAGAACCCAGACGCCAAGGAATAACAGAAGATACCGCCCATGAATCACCGGAGCCATAAGCTACGATGAAGTCGCCCTCCTGCGCGGGGACGAATCGGTATTCCGTGGCACCAGACTCATGCAAGGTGTTGATGATTTCTCCAAACGGATGACTCTGTCCCTCGCCGAGGAGTCGAGTGTTGAGTTGCAACAGATGAGCGTTACCGGTGACGAGGAGTTCAGAATCGGCAGTGAGTTGCAGCGTGATGGAAGGTTTGGAACGAAGCTCCAAGGAAAGAGTTTCATCCTGCTCAAGTTCAAACCGATGTGTCAGAGGTTCGTAGAGAGGATGGCGAATATCGAGCGTCCCCATGGGAGCAATGTGAGCAAATTCGAA
>JANRMB010000327.1:0-7752 GCA_033761985.1 Candidatus Sumerlaeia bacterium
GGTTCTCCGAAATACCGTATCCAAAGGGTTGGTTGGTGAGTTCCAAAGCGGCAATCAACCGCCCCAAACGCCCCCGGTATTCAAAGTGCTGATCGGTCAAACCGTAGGGAAAGAAACCCATACCGGGAGCAGTCCCCACGCCACGATCGGGTACATTTGGATTCCCTACCACAAGTGCTTCTTCGCTTAATCCCCAAATAATCATGGGATCGCTCATCATGGCGGCACCAGCGCTGCTTCCGGCGATGATACCATCGTTGGCGAGCACTTGTTTTAGAGCCTTGTATCCAAGTGTCTCCGTCCCCTCAGGGCGGAACGCATTCAAAATACGGGATTGATCACCACCCAGGAAATAGATCCCATTTTGTTGGGCGATTTGTGCGGAAATCACAGGATTTTGAGCGTTTTCTGGTTTGGTGAAAGGCACATCAATCAGTACCACATCAGCGCCTGTGCTGGCGGATTGGAAGAAGGTCAACGCTTCCGGACCGGTTTCTTCCGGAACACCGCTGGCAGTCGGAAGAATCCCGAGGTTCCCCTCTGTCCCCACTTCTTCGAATAGGGTACCATAAACCTCTTTGTTATCATCTTCCAAAGCGCCACCAATAATCAACAGCGAGCCGCGTTCCGTCTTGGCGGCGCAGCCCGAAAGAGCCGCGGCCACCAACAAAACCAGGGGATACTTCAACATCATTTTCATCTCGTTTTTCCTCGTATGGATTGGGATATGGGCGAACTTAGGATTGAACGGTTCGTTTCATGGTGGACTTCATTTTTTCGCGTGCAGTGGGGGGAGGAAGTTCTTCTTCCACTTCTTCGTTTTCCGCACCACGGGCCTCGCGTTCCTCCAGCCATTGGCTGAAGAGTGGATCCACGAGGTTCAGGAATTCTCGGGTGGACCAGGAGATGTATTGCGCACGCCGAGTGAGCAGGCCGATCTCCGATTTGTTCTTCAAATCCGTGATGGGGATGGACTTCACATCACGCCGTTGGTTGAGCATATTCGTTTCAGAAATGATTGCCACGCCGACCCCTGCTTCCACATAGGCGGTGATGATTTCCGAGTTGCTGGCTTCCATCACGATGTTGGGTTTTTTGCAGCCGATGCGGTTAAACTCGTTCCCAATTGTGTCCCTGTCCCCACGGGCGTCGGGAGTAAGCGCCACCAGCGGTTCTTCGGTAAGCTCGCTGAGTGCAACAGCCGGGCGAGTGGCCAGTCGGTGATTCTTGGGTGTCACCAAAACGTACCGACTGCGCTTCCAGAGAACATACTCCAGGCTGGGCGAATCCGGGGGGCGTGTGGCGAAGGCAAAGTCCAGTTTTCCTTCCAGCATCGACCGTTCAAGTTCCTCGTGATCGGTACTGTTGAGGGCACAGACGGTGGTTTTTGGGTGCAATTCCCGAAACTTTTTCAACGGATCGAGAAGGCGGTGGATAAGAACCGCCTGAGTGGTGGCAAACGTCAGGGTACGGTCGTGGTTTTCCAGAAAAATCCCCTTCCACTCAAGCATCCGCTGGTAAACATCCACGGCTTCCTTGAGGAAGATTTGTCCTTCCCGGGTGAGTTGAACACGGGCGCTGCCCCGATTTTTCTGGTAAAGCGATACACCCAAATCCTGTTCCAACTGCTTGATTCGGTATTGGATGGATTCGGGAGTTGTGTATTCTTCCACCGGGGAATCGAAGTAGAGCGATTCAGCGGCTTTTTTGAACGTGCCGTTGCGGACAACGTAGATGAGGGCTTCGAGCTGTTTGAAGTTCATGGGATCTTGCTCCCTTGAATTTGTGTAGGATTTTTGACCCTATGAACAAACCGCAGTGATTATGCAAAGGATTTTTTTGTGGAAGATGAAGAAAAAAATAAATTTCTGCATGAATTTGTGTGGAAACCGCTAAATTCAGCGTTTTTCGGGGAATAACCAAAATATTTTTTAGGGTAGGAAAAAAATTTTCTTTGATTTTTGGGGTGTTTGTGCTGAACTGGGGACTCAATCCATCAAAAAGGACGACTCGAAATGAAACTCGATTCTCACCCCACTTCCCCCAAAGCCGCGTTCACGTTGATCGAACTGCTCATCGTGGTTGCCATCATTGCCATTCTGGCTGCTATCGCCGTCCCCAACTTCCTTGAAGCGCAAACCCGCTCCAAGGTGAGCCGTGTAAAAGCCGATCTTCGTACTGTAACAACTGCTCTTGAAAGTTATTATGTTGATAACAACAAGTATCCTCCCACGCCTTTCTCGAATGGCGACACTTTGGTTCTTCGTGTAATTCCGACTCGTCTTAGTACGCCTATCGCATACATTACTTCTGCTGGAATTACTGATCCATTTCTCGGTCCAAATGTTGGCGACTTCCAAATACCAAGTGTAAACACACCAGGATTGATCATTACCTACAGCGGTTTTGGTACAGAACCAGAGGGGTATGATCCGAACGCTGGTCAGCGTTACTATTACAATCACAATGGTGATATCGAGCCTCGTCGATCCGCTGGTGTTGTGACTGCACTTCAAGCTGCGCAGCCAATTGAAGGTCTTTGGGCCATGGCTTCTTTTGGCCCAAACCGTACGCGCGATTTTGCCCCCTCTGGACTTCCTGGGAATCCAAGTGTTCTTGTTCCCTACGATCCAACAAATGGTTCCGTTTCCGGTGGTGATATTGTTCGTACTCAGAAGCAACCTGAAGGTACACTGCAGTAAATAAATGAAATAACAAAGGAGGAGGGGGCTTTTTCCTCGCCCTCTCCGGGGAAAAATTTCCATAAGGATTTTTGCGTTGAAAACGAGCGATCTCTCCCGGCGATTCCAGCATCTTGTGTCCGTCCCCACGGCACCCTTTCGCGAACACTGGGTGAATGAGGCGCTTGATGAACTTCTTGCCCGTATCCCTGGGGTGCGTGTGGCAATCGATAAATTCGGAAACCGCCACGCACGGCTCACCCGAGGCAAAACACGCGGTTTGCCTCTGGTTTTCGTGGCCCATACTGATCACCCGGGATTCGTTTTTCCACTCTCCGGTCCGGAGTATTATCGTACCAATGCGGGTACCTTCATCAGCGAGGCGCTTTTTGAAGGTCGGGTCCGCGATGAATATTTTGTGCATGGTGCCGTGCGGCTTTACCGCGACCGTGATGACCGTGGGATCCCGGGTCGTATTCTATCCGCCACTCCGGTGAGCCTCGAGACCGACAATCGGATCGTAAAAATTGAAACGGTGGACAATCCTTCCGGCGCCACGCTCGCCATGTGGGATGTTCCTGTGTATTTTGAATCTCAAACAGCATATCATGGGCGCGTGTGTGACGACCTGATGGGCTGTGCCACCATGGTGGAAGCGCTTTCCCGTCTTGCGGAAATGGATGCTCCCGTGGATGTGACGATGTTATTCACCCGCGCAGAGGAAGCTGGATTTTGCGGCACCCTCTGTTTATTGAACGACGAGCAATCCCGACGGATGCTCGATCTGCACAGCCTCTTTGTCTCCGTGGAAATCAGTGGGGAAACACCGGAAAATCGCCTCGATTGCGGAGCCATTATTCGCGTGGGTGATCAATCCACCATCTTTGATGGCGAGATGGCCAACCTTCTTTGGAGCGCCGCTCAGGGGGCGAATGTTTCCGCCCGCCGTGCGCTCATGGATCGCGGCACTTGCGAGGCCACACCGATCAGCTTGGCTGGATTGCGTGTGGGGGGGATTTGCAGCCCCGTTCGAAACTATCACAACATGAATACCGAGACGGGCCGGGTGGATGCGGAGATGGTTTCCATCTCTGATTGCGAGGCGTTGGTGGAATTGGTGGTGGAAGTCACCAAATTCGTGGGTGCCGGTTCCCAGCCCAATGTTCGGATTACCTCAGAGTTTGATCTCTTCCTTTCAAAGGGTTTCCAACAGCTTCCCGAGCCTGCCCAGGGGACAGAGGAACAATCGAACAAATCCCCCAACGGGCATTTTGTTTTTCAGTCAGTTTCCCACTAATCTCTAACACTCTCTTACCACAAAGAAAATTTTTGGGGTTCCGAAAAGCTTTAGCTTTGAAAAATCCCGTCCTTATGCCATATTCCTTTTGAGCGTTTGTTTCTGAAACAAAGAAAAATCGCCAATCAACGGTGTCTGAATGTACTCTTCCTCCCGAAAACTCCTCATGGTGCAGCCCGATCATTACAAGGTTGCCTACGAAATCAATCCGTGGATGAACGGAAATATCAACAAAGCCAGTGCGGATATTGCCCGCGAACAGTGGCACAATTATTACAATCAGTTGCGTAAAATTGCCGACGTCACGGTTCTCTCCCAAGAGGAGGACGTCCCCGATATGGTGTTTGCAGCCAACGGGGGTTTTGTGCTGGATGGTGTTGCCATCAACTCCAACTTCCGCCACCCCGAGCGTCAGCCTGAAACCAAGTATTTTGATGCCTGGTTCCGCAAGGCTGGCTTTGAAACGGTCACGCTCCCTCAAGACCTGATGTTTGAAGGCGCCGGTGATGCCCTTGTGGATGGTTTCCGCGATCTCGTATGGTTGGGATACGGTTTCCGCACCAGCCTTGATGCGCACCGTTTGGTGGCCTCGCTCATCAATCATCCCGTGCTTTCTCTGCGCCTGATCGATGAGCGTTTCTATCACCTCGATACTTGTTTTGCTCCCCTCAGTGGGGGACACGTGATGTACTATGCTCCGGCGTTCGACCGCGCCTCGCTTCAGGTGATCGAGGAAAACATTGAAGCCAAATATCGCATCCCTGTCACCAGTGCTGATGGTCTTTCGTTTGTGTGCAATTGTACCGAAGCTGCCGATGGGCAGATCTTCATCCACAACTGTACGGAAGAATTGGAGCAAAAGCTTAACCGCCATGGTTACCGCGTGATCAAAACTCCCATGAGCGAATTCCATAAAGCCGGTGGTTCCAACCGCTGTTTGGTTCTTCGTCTTGATGATACGATTAGTCGCCACGAGGATTTATCCGATCTTCAATTCCCGGAAAAAGTCATGGAATTCACCGGGCATCTGATCGACCACGGATTACTGAACAAAGCGTTCGACCGTATTGTGGAGCATGGCGGTAGTTTTGAAACCCTTGAGCTCCGCCCCGGCAAGCACCCCCAGGATGAAACCTATGCGAAGCTGAAAATCGTGGCTCCCACAAAGGATGCTCTGGAGCGCATTTCCGAGTCTCTGGTAGATTGTGGAGCCCATAGCGATTGCGGTGATCGAAATGCTCAACTCGTGGAAGCAGATATGGACGGCGTTGCTCCGGACCACTTCTATTGCACAACGATTTACACGACCGGAGTGATGGTAAACGATCGTGAAGTTTCCCTTGAAAATCGCCGTATGGATGGTTGCATCCGCGTGGTGGAGGAAGCCGGAAAAACGCGTGCCTATGTAACCTTGATGCGCGATGTTCGCAAAGGAGACCGCATCGTTGTGGGGACAGAGGGCGTGGTGCATCATAAGCAGAAGGATCACGGTGAGAAGGAGGAATTCTCCTTCATGAGTTCCGGTGTTTCCAGCGAACGCCGTGTGGAAACCGTGATTGAACAAACTGCTTGGGAAATGACGCGTATTAAATCACGCGGTGGGCGCATCGTGATCGTGGCGGGCCCTGTTGTGGTTCATACCGGCGGTACCGATGCCCTTTGTGAGCTTATCCGCATGGGTTATGTACAGGCCTTACTTGGTGGCAATGCCATCGCTGTTCACGATATGGAACGTGATCTCTACGGAACTTCCCTCGGAGTGGATATGACCCGTGGCTCCGTAGTGGAAGGTGGTCACCGTCACCATTTGCGCACCATTAACAGCATCCGTCGTTACGGAAGCATTCCCAACGCGGTCAAAGCCGGCTTCATCAAGAGTGGCATCATGAAG
This sequence comes from Candidatus Sumerlaeia bacterium, assembly GCA_033761985.1. GTDB lineage: Bacteria > Sumerlaeota > Sumerlaeia > SLMS01 > JAHLLQ01 > JANRMB01. The sequence goes on from JANRMB010000327.1 coordinate 5,870, forward strand.
GCTCTTGTGGAGCATGAGATCCCCTACGTGCTCGCGGGTTCCATTCGTGATGATGGCCCCCTTCCCGATACCGTGATGGACTTGGTTGAGGCCCAGCGCCAATATGCCCGCCACGTACAAAACTGCGACATGGTGCTGATGCTTTCCAGCATGCTGCACTCCATCGGCACGGGGAACATGTGCCCTGCCGGGGTCCGGATGATCTGCGTGGATATCAACCCGGCGGTCGTTAGCAAGCTTGCCGATCGTGGTTCCTTGGAGTCCATCGGCGTGGTGACAGACGTTGGTCTTTTCCTCAAGCTTCTCGTCGATAAAATCAATTCCCTGAACATCGGTCAAAAGCGAGCCTCGAACCCCTACGCGAGTTCTGCAGCCATTCCTTTACCGAAGTTCTAATCACCTGTCCCCGTTGATCGGGGTTCCCCTCCGTCCCCAATTCTTCCGAAAGGATGTACCAAACCATGACCGTACTGGAATCCAAACACGCCGAGAGCCACCAACATGCTGTGGCCATTGCGCTGGAGCAGGAAGTACGGCCCCCCGTGGTGGTGGACGCCGCGCTGGAATCTGCTCTGGAAGCGGATACCGTTGCTTTTGGGAAAAAACTCTTCGCCGCTGTGGAAAAGCACAAACCCAATGTGCTCTCCATTCAACGTGCAAACGATTTCATCATGCAACTCATGATGAAGGACGAGGATCTCCGTTACCGGATGCTGCGGTTTGTGGATGTGTATCCTGCCGTTTGCCGAGGGGCGAGTCTGACCCGCCACTTGGAAGAGTACCTCACCCACCCCGATCTTTCCTCCGGAAAACCGCAAACCACTTTGAGCACTCTTGCACGGCAAATTGGCCGGGAGCGGAGCAGCACCAAAGCGCTCATCCGTTGGGCGAGCAGCTTCGGTATCAAACAGATGGGAAGCCAGTTTATCGCTGGGAATACCCCCGAAACCGTGGCTCCAAAAATTCGCCGCATGGAGTCAGAGGGCTTTATGTTCTCCCTCGATTTGCTTGGTGAATTTGTTGTCAGCGAAAAACAAGCGGATCACTATTTTCAACGTTATATGGAAATGGTTCAACGCTTTGGCAAACTTTTGGGGCCCTCTCCAGCAAAAGCGAACAAAGCCTCCGGTCCTCGGGTGAACATCTCCATCAAGCTTTCTTCGCAAACTTCCAAGTTCGAGGTGATGGATCCCCATGGAACCAGCGAGCGCGTTCGGGAACGTCTCCGTCCCCTTCTTCGCGCAGCCCTCAAGCATCAGGTGTTTCTGAATGTGGATATGGAGAAGTTCGAATACCGCGATCTCACCTTCCGCATCATTCTGGATTTGTTTGATGAAGAGGAATTCCGTGGCTTCCCCTACTTGGGAATCGTTCACCAAGCGTACCTGAAGGATGCCGATGATTGCCTTACCTGGTTCCTGTCGGAACTGCGCAAGCGCAACCAGCAAATGACGATTCGCCTCGTCAAGGGTGCCTACTGGGATAGCGAGCAGATTTGGGCCCGCATGAAAAACTGGCCTGTCCCCGTGATTACCCAGAAACGCTTGACCGATGCGATGTATGAAAAATGCCTTCGCATTTTGATGCAGAACACCGACGTTGTGCGGGTTGCTGTGGCAAGTCATAACGTGCGCTCCATTGCACACGCCCTCGCTCTCAAAAAGCACTACCGTGTCCCCACAGAGCGGTTCGAGTTCCAAGTTCTTTACGGAATGGCCGGCCCGATCAAGGATGCTCTTTTGGCGGCCAAAATGCCCGTACGGATTTATACCCCCTGTGGTGAACTCGTACCCGGCATGGCGTATCTCGTCCGTCGAATCCTTGAAAATACCAGCAACGAGTCCTTCCTTCGTCAGCGCTTTACCGAGGGCGCCAAGGAAGAC
>JANRMB010000328.1:0-5300 GCA_033761985.1 Candidatus Sumerlaeia bacterium
GTGAGATGGGGAAACGCCGCATGCCCACCTACCCCGGAAATTGTCATGTCAAAACTACTCGCGCCAGCCATCAACCGCCCGGGGGAAATCCCTATCTGCCCCGTGTGCATCCGAGGGTCCACGTGCAAACCAAACACACTCCCCGCGCCTTCCATCAACCCCGCCTGAATGAAATCCACCGCCCCACCGGGAGATTGCTCCTCCGCGTGCTGAAAGAACAACCGCACCGGCTGTGGAAGCAGTTCGCGATGTTTCTGCAACAACAACGCCGCCCCGAGAAGCATCGTCGTGTGGGCATCATGCCCGCATAAATGCGCGATACCCGGCGTGAGGGAGAGGGTGGAACATGAGGACTTTTCCTGAATCGGAAGGGCATCAATATCCGCCCGCAGCACCACAGCTGGAGCATCCACCGAAGCCCCAATCGTGGCGCAGACCCCGTGTTTTCCGCCAATCCGGGTTTGGACGTGAGGAATCCCCAACTCCCGCAGTTGCGCGGCAATAAACTCAGCGGTCTCCCGCTCTTGAAAGCTCAACTCCGGATTTTGGTGCAAATGCCTCCGCCACACCAGAAGTTGCGGCTTTAGCGCTTCTGCTTCTACGTGAATCCAAGACATGGGCGGGAGACCATCCGTTTCGTTCTTTCCACCGGATGCTCCCGGAAACCGATTCCGGGTGGAAGGAAAATCAACCAAACCCGACGTTGAGATCGCGCAGAACAAGTCCACTCGGGATCTTGGGGAAGAAGTTCACGCTGCGGTGCGGCAACAACTCTCCGTTTTCCGCCACGCGCAACGCTTCTTCCTTGGTGATGGGATTCATGAAGAACCCGACGCAGGACTTCCGACGGGCCAGCATATCGAGACCTTCCTGAATCTGGCGCGTGTACAGGATATCGTCCTCACCGAGTTCCACTTCCGGATTCCCGATCCAACCACGGGGAATGATGTATTGATGGAGCAGAATCACATCCATGCTCTTCAACTCATCACTCATCAACTCTTCGTCGATCATGTCGTTCAACTCGGCATCTTTTTTCATGCCGAGCGCCCAGGAACTACCATTGGGAAGCGTCATCACCATGCGCACTTTTTGCCCTTTGGCCGGCTTCAACTGCTTGAGAATCGCCTTCTCTGCCTTGTCCAAATCGTGCATATCCACCTTGAATGGCGTGAGATCAAAGTGTTCGCCCACCTCGTCCATCATTTCTTCCAGATCGGATTCCATCGCCAATTCACGGGCAAGCAAACGGTGAATCGGCTCGGTGAAGAGGGTATCGTCCTCGGCGCGCTGGAGGAACATCAGGGAATAGTCGTACGGCTGGCGCCCATCCCGGCGTCCCGTGGCGCTGCGCTGTTCATCCCGGTACTTCAAGGCCGTTTCATAGCGGTGATGACCGTGGGCGATGAACAACAACTTGCTCTTCATGAGTTCGTGAATCTGAAGAATGGGGTCCTTCTTGTGGACCATCCAGAGGCGGTGCGTGATGCCATCGGCCGTGGTAAACTCCTGATTCGGCCCTTTTTTGCCGATCATTTCCTGAAGAACGGCGCCCACTTGCTGCTCCTGATCTTTGTAGAGAACGTACAACGGCGAATCATTGATCAGCGTGTTACGAAGCAACTTCAGGCGATCCAACTTCAGGGAGTCGTAGGTGTGTTCAAAGCTCCGAGTTTTTCCGCTCCGGAAATCCTGCAGCTTCACAAGGGCAAAATACCCCAGACGCTTCACGGTATTGCCATCGGGGCCTTTGAACTCCTGCTCATACACATACAGGCACTTGCGCTGTTCATCGCCGAGAATGTTGCGGGCCTTCCAATCGCGGTAGCACTCTCTGGCTCGGGTAAACTGAGTGTTCAGGTCGTCATCGCTGGGAGTGCAGCGCCCTTTCACCAAGCGAACCATGTTGTAATCCGACTGCTGATAGAGCTTTTCCTGAGATTCAGCGTCGATTTCGTCGTAGGGAGGACAAATCACATCAGCCAAATTCAGCTTATTCTCTTCACAAAGAAACCGCGTACCCGCGAACGGCCAAACCTCAGCCATGAAACACTATTCCTTCCGGAAAAATATACAGAAAGCCTCCACGGGAAATCATAGCCCAAGAGGCAAATCAAACGAACGAATAAACGGGTGGTCATCCCCTGTCGAACGGGGCGGAAACCTGCCGGAGTGAGGCTTGGACTGTCAACGAGAGAGAACGGCGTTTCGCCGATGCGGTGAGTTTTGGAAGAAGGAGGAAGATAACCACACGGATCAGCAGCCGCAGCAAGATCAGCGATTTCAGAACGTCCTCTCTCTCCGATGGTTAAAGCTCCCATAGCAGGCCCACCAAAGGCCACCAGCAGGTCACTAGAAGGTCACCCCCTTACCACCAGCAGGCCACCAAACGATTTCCGTCTGATTCAGCAGATTCTTCCCCGTTTTCAGAGTGAATAGTCTCACGACATGGGTAACAGTTTTGGAGAGGTTGGCAACAGTCGCCCCGGCAGGGGAAATTGCCCCGGTAGTGGCTTTGCAATCCTGCTCCCCCGTTTCAGAATAGGAACGCGAGGAGAATTCATCAGAATCATGATGTTCAAAATGTACTCAGGAAAGGCCTTTCCAATCCTCGCCCTCCTTTTCAACGAGGAGGGTGCGATAGGATTACAACAGAATCATGATGTCCAAAACAGCCCCGGCAGGGGCTTTACAATCCTAGCCCCCCGTTTCAACGGGGGGTGATCGCGTCCGCTACTCCCCCCGACCCCGGCAGGGGTCGAATAGGCGTAAAGATCGACGGTGTTTGTTAATCATCCGGGACTCCATCCTTTTCATCCTGTTTATCCTGTTCATCCTTGTGAATCCCGGCGCTTTTCCTGATTGATTTTGTCCCGAAAATTGCACCCACTTCTGCAATATCTTCACGGAGTGCACCACCCATGACCGCTCTTGTCTCAGCTTTTCGTTGCCCCACCTACGACCCCCAAAAGGTTCGGGAGGGGTTGAACGCCCTCCTTACCCCGCTCGGGGGAATTCAGGCGTTCGTCAAGCAGGGGGATGTGGTGTTCCTCAAACCCAATTACGTCAAGGTTTTGGACCCCATGGGGGGCGGAGTGACGCATCCCGTGGTATTGGCGGAAATGGCGAAGATTTGCTTGGAGGCGGGAGCCACCAAGATTCTCGTCGGGGATTCCCCGGGCTTTGGAACGGCAAAAAGCGTCGCCGAACACACCGGTTTGATGCCCCTCATCAAAGGCCTTCCGGTAGAAGTCATTGAGTTTACCGAAGTGGATCGTATCACGCAGGGGTTGGAGAATGGTCGCTTCACCACGCTCCACCAATCGGGAGAAGTTCACAAAGCGGATGTGTTGATCAACATCGCCAAGGCCAAAGCCCATTGCCAGATGGTCATGACCGGGGCCACGAAGAACCTCTTCGGGTGCATTCCGGGCCGCCGGAAAGCGTTGATGCACTGTCAGGTGAAGAACGACAAGCTCACGTTTGGTCGGATGCTGGTGGATAACGCCCGCACGCTGAATCCCGCGTTGAATATCATCGATGGCGGCGTGGCAATGCAAGGCATGGGGCCCACGAATGGGACGCCATTTGCCTGGGGTTGGATGCTCGCAAGTCCGGATTTTGTGGCGGTGGATCGTGTCATGGCGGATGGGTTGGGCTACACTCAGGAAGAAATTCCCGCTTTGGTGGCCGCCAAGGAAATGGGCGTGGGACCGGAAAGCCTGAAGGAGATTCAATTGATCGGCGCCGAGTGGAAGCAACTGCGTGCCAAGGGGTTTGAAAAGGCGGGGTTGCTCCCAATTACGTTCAACCCGGTTCGGCTCACCATCGGCTACTTAAAGCACCTGTATCAGTGGTACCGCCGCGAGTGGGGTTTTGCACCTGTGGCGAAGCCCTAAGCGCTCAATTCCCAATATGTTGTCTTTCATTTGAGCCAGTGTAGTTTCTTTTATCCATCAAATAGTATAAATCGTACACTGATTAGCCGATTTTCCTTTCCACGGCATCCCTCCTCCGGAGAGAGTTCCCGCGCCAGAGGGCGAAGACTCCTTTGGTATCCCAAACCCCCTTCCGGAGTTTCCGATCATGAGCCCCTTTTCCGATTCCACCACCCCCGGGAAACCCAACCCCCGCAAGCAATTGAGCCGTTACATCGATATGAAGTTGCAGGCTCTTGGTTTGCCTTGCCGCGGAGGCGAGGAAAACTCCGCCCTTCTGGAATTGATGGATGGATTCATCCGAAACTTTCAGGAAAAATCCCGCCTTCTCCTCGGCCACATGCCCCCGGTGGATCAGCGGATTCAATCTTATCTGAATCGCCATTTGAGCGACGTGGCCGTGGACGGCCAGATACCCCAACTCCCCACGAACTCTCTGGAACTGGATTACCCCGGGATGGCGCGGGAGGTTTCCCTCCCGTTTGATGGCCATGAGTATGAAAACGCTTATCTGAAGAGCTTCCGGTTGCGGAACGGGATTTTGAACAACCCCCGTGCAGACCGCCGCACCACAGCAGGTGTTTTCCACGTGACGGAAGGGGGCCTTCCCATCCCCGAGGACAAAAAAGCGGTTCCCAAGCTGACGTTCCTGCGTTTGTTACAAGCAGCTTTACGCCCCCCATTGGAGGATCTGCGTCTCCCCTACCTTGCCAACTCAAAGGAGCAGGCGGAAACATTTGTCTCGCTCCTACTGCGCCCCCGAGTGGTTCCTGAGGTACCGGGGATTACTTCCCAAAAGCGCATGGAAGTACGTTTCTTTGCTCCCGGTTGCTTGGTAAGTAATCTCGACTTCGTGGAGCAAATCTTCGGAAATGGCGGCGACCCCTCGCTTCCGGAAAATGACTCAGCACTGGATGTGGAACACTGGAGCGGGCATACAGGTTGTGTGATTCTAGCGCCGCATCTCTGTAAAGTCACGAAGAAAGACGTCGGGCTCCCCCACATCAGTGTCGCCACAGATCGCCAAAAGGCCGATGGTATGTGCTGGGAATCTCCCGCAGAGCTTTACAACGACGGAAGCGCGTTCAAAATCACCTGCCGTACAGAGGAGGGGGTGATTGTCACCCTCATCGCCGATAACTATTACGGTTACTGTAAAAAAGAAGTGAAGACTCAACTCAGCTATGCGGCCAACCTGTATGGCTGCGCAGAGGAAGAACACGCTGGTGGTGCGCTCGCCTTCCAAAGCTATCGTTTGGGAGATCAGTTTCTGGAGGATTCCCGTCTTCAGTTGGAGTGTCACTCTCTTGAGGAACATGCCAAAGCGTATCCCGACCTGATGGAGCTACAGCCCGAGGGATA
>JANRMB010000329.1:0-3062 GCA_033761985.1 Candidatus Sumerlaeia bacterium
CCGCCCCCTTCCAGACGCGTCATTTCCAGAAGATTTCCGATGAGACCACTCATGCGGTGCGTTTCCTCGGTTATCGTGCGGAGTAGTTCCAAACGGGTTTCTTTTGGGATTCTGTTTTCACCATCCAAAAGCGTTTCAGCAGAGCCTTGGATGGAGGCTATTGGCGTGCGCAGATCATGGGATACGGTGCTGAGAACGGAACTGCGCAAACGTTCTGTCTCCACTTCAGTTTGTGCCTGACGCCGACGTTGTTCCAATCGATCAACTTCCAGAGCCAAAGCTGTTTGGGCACAAAGTGAACTGAGCAGTTCCATTTGATCGGGTTGAAGTACCGGAGATTTTTTCGATGGCATGAGAGCAAGTACGGCTAGTGGCTCGCCTTCGGCCACACGAATGGGAAGATGCGTGAGAAGTGACGATTCCAAAGTACCTGTCCCCGATCCTGCGGGGCGGGAATTGCTGAGTACCCATTGTGCCACGGCGGTCTCTTTTTCGCCGGGTGGTATGGAAACAGGATGACCTGAAAAAAAGGTCGCGCGCCCTTCCTCTCCCGGGATGAATGCAATTACTTCTGTATGGAAGGCTTCGGCAACTTCTTCCAGTGTGGCCTGAAGGATGGAATCCAACCCGCGTAGTGCGGCCAGTCTTCGGCTAAGGCGATGAAGAATGACTGTCCGTTGTTCATTCTCACGCGAAAGAGTGAATTGGCGCCGAAGGCGTAGAGTGAGCGAACTGATCACCAATGCAACAATCGACATCATGGTGAATGTGAGCAGGTACTGGGGAGACTCCACGCTCATCGTAAATCGTGGGGGGACAAATAGAATGTTAAATGCCATGACTCCGAGAAACGTGGCAAATAATGTGGCTCCCCAAGAACCATAAAGAGCAGTGGTTGTGATTCCCAAAAGATAGATCATTACCAAATCGGGTAAAGTGAAGTAAGGATAAATCAGCAACGCAACGGCACTGCTGGCAGCGATAAATGTAAAGGCGGCATAGTAGGGTTTTGCGGTGGTAGGATAGGTGGTTCGCGAACGCCTTGGGGGATCACTGTCCCCCTCGCCTCTGATGATGTAGATGTCGATGTCACCACTTTCCCGAATAAGACGATCGACGGGTGAGGGGCGAAGCAATTCATGCCATCGGGAATGAATGGGTTTGCCTGCAATAATTTTGGTGACATTACGATTTCGGGCGTAATCAAGGATTGCCTGAGCCACACTATTTCCAGAGATGGAGACAACCTCTGCGCCCAGAGATTGTGCCAGCCGTTGATTTTCTGCAACTCGTTCACGGGCAGATGGACTGGAATGACTTTGAGGAGTGGTGACACTGGCCGCAATCCATTCGGCTCCGAGATTTGTGGCGAGGCGCTTTGTGGCTCGAACAAGCTTGGCGGAAGAAGGGCTCGGGCCGACTGCAACTAGTAGGCGTTCTTGTGTGGCCCAAGTTTTCCTTACAGATTGGGCGTCACGATGTACTTGTACCGCAACATTAACGCGCTTTGCCACAAACCGCAACGCGAGTTCCCGCAGGGCGAGGAGATTACCCGTTTTGAAAAAGTTTTCCACCGCTCGATTGGCTTGAGCCCCGGTATAAACCTTCCCTTCCTTCAGGCGCTGAAGCAACTCTTGGGCAGGAAGATCGAGAAGGATGATTTCATCAGCCTGTTCGAGGAGGTGATCGGGAACTGTTTCTCGAACCTTTACCCCTGTAATCTGCTCCACAACATCGTTGAGTGATTCCAAATGCTGAACGTTCAACGTGGTGTAAACATCAATACCTGCGGTGAGTAGCTCATCAACATCCTGCCAGCGTTTTTCATGGCGACTACCGGGGGCGTTTGAGTGAGCTAATTCATCCAGAAGCAAAAGTTTCGGTTTTCGCTCCAAAGCTGCATCAAGATCAAATTCTTGGAGAGTGATGCCACGGTGCTCGTAAGTTCTTCGGGGAAGATTTTCCAATCCCTTCAACAGAGCGGAGGTATAGGTACGCCCGTGAGTTTCCACAATACCGACAAGTGGTTGGTTTCCTTCCCGAAGCAAGGCCTGAGCAGCCTCCAGCATGGCATAGGTTTTCCCTACACCGGCATTGGCTCCAAAAAAAACTTTCAGGCGCCCGCGCTGGGAGTTTCCCGACTCGTTTGCGAGCCGGGAAAGCAGAGCATCTGGATCGGGGCGGTTATCACTCACTATCGGTCATTCCTTGTGCGATAGTTTTTGGAGTTTAATATTGAGTAGCAAAACATTCACGCGGGGCTCGCCCAAAAGTCCAAAGGTTCGAGGTTCTGTATTGTCATGAATTAACTTCTGAAGAAGGGAGGGTTCGATGTTTCTGGCTTTTGCGATTCGGGGGACCTGATAAAATGTTGCGGCTGGCGAAAGATGGGGATCAAGGCCGCTCGCAGCAGAAGTGACGAGGTCCACCGGAATCAGCGAAGGGCTTGTGGTTGAATCGGAAGTGTTCAAGGCCGAAACTCTTGTGCCTACGGCCTCCAGCAGTGCCGGATTGGTGGGCGCGAGATTGCTCCCACCGGAGGAGGAGGCATCGTAACCCACCGCAGAAGGACGGGGCCAAAACCACTCCGGAGTATGGAAGGGTTGAGCGATGAGCTCGCTCCCAATAACACGATCATCTAATTTGAGAAGACTCCCATTTGCTTGGTGTGGAAAGAGACTTTGTCCGAATAACCAGACAGCTAGCGGATAAATGACTCCGGTAACTATCGTGAAGATGGTGAGGAGAACAATCGTGGGGCGAATGACGGGGTTGACTGTGAAAATCATGATGAATTCTCTTTAGGAAAGACCAAGTAGAGTGACAATCATATCTATGAGTTTGATTACAATAAAAGGAGTAATCAGGCCTCCAAGTCCATAAATGAGGATATTATCCCTAAGCAGAACGGAAGCCTCCACGGCACGGTATTGAACGCCTTTGAGGGCCAGTGGGATAAGGGCGATGATGATGAGCGCGTTAAAAATTGTGGCTGAAAGAATGGCACTTTGGGGAGAAGTCAGCCCCATGATGTTGAGTGCATCCAGTTGAGGATAAGTGGC
>JANRMB010000330.1:0-15046 GCA_033761985.1 Candidatus Sumerlaeia bacterium
ATCGGTGAACTCCTTTCCAAGCATACAACTCTGCAACGCCACCAACGCAGCCGTGGAACCCGCCAACTGGGATTGGGAAACAACGTATCGGCGGTCGTCTCCCCGCTCCCGGGGGGATTGCCGCTTCGCCACCACGGCCAAATACTCCTCCAAATCCAGAATCAAAGGAGCCCCTTCAACCACGGTGGCATAGCGGGCTCTGGGGTGAAAGCTTTGCCGGAGTTCTGAGACATCGCCCTCGTACAGCGCCTGAAAATAGCGATCCACCGAATCGAGAAGTTCTTTGCGTAGTTTTTCCAGTGTTGATGGGGAATGGTTCATGAAGGCTCCAGAATCTTTTAGACGACCATTCGTCTATAATTTAGGCAAAAAATTATCCTCGGCAATACCCCTCCAACAGGGAACTCAGGCAACGGTTCAACGGGGAGGTGGAATGCTCCACCTTCATGCGGAGTACGGCACCCTCCCAGGAGTCCATCAGCAGGTTGGCCAATTCTCCCGGCGGCACATCCGCTCGGAATTCCCCGAGTTCCTGACCCTTACGGAAGAGTGCGGCCATTTGTTCCAGCCAACGCTGGTAGCCGCGTTTCAGCGCGTTGTGGCAAACCGTGCTTCCCTCCAACTCGCCCGCAAGATTGGCAATCAGGCAACCACCGCGGTATTCGCGCCGTTCAAAATCCGCCACGAGCTTGGCAAAAAACGCTCGCAATCCCAGGAGGGGACTCGAATGGGCGGCGGTGATGTCGCTCATTTCCTGAAGAAAACAATCGGTGTAGAAATCGATGGCGGCTTCGGCGAACTCTTCCTTGCTTTCAAAATAGGCGTAGAAGGAACCCTTGGGGACATCGACGGAATCGAGGACTTCCTTGAGCCCCGTGCCGTGGTATCCGTTTTGAAGGAAGGCGGCGACTCCGGCTTCGAGGAGGTTTTGGTGTGTTTGCAGGTTTTTGTTTCGGCCCATAGTGGGGATAATAAACGACCAGTCGTCTATGACGGGTCAAGCGCTATTTCTCTCCATACCCTTCCAGCAGAAACAGCGTCACCCGCGTCTCAATCGTTCAAACCGCCACAACCCCAACCCACCGACCAGAAACAGCGGCAACAACGCCAGCAGCACCACCCGCTGAATCACGGCGGAATCCACGCCGGCCTGTTGAAGCGCCACCGTGCAACCGGTGATCAGAATCGGCCCCATGAAACTGGAAAACTTCCCCAACAGGTTGTACACACCGAAGAATTCCCCCGCTTCCGCCGCCGGAACCAACCCCGCGAAGACGCTCCGACTGAGCGATTGCAGCGCCCCCTGAAACAACCCGATGCCCCCGGCAAAAACAAAAATCCCCGCCGGGGTGCTGATCCAAAGGGTGAAGAAACAAAGCCCCATATACCCCACCACGCACGCTTGAAGAATCCGCACCGCCCCAATCCGGGCCGCGGCATACCCAAAGCCCAGCGTGGAAAGAAACCCCACCAACTGCACCAACAGTAGCGCTCCCATCAGCACGCCGGAGCCGAACCCCAAATCGCTTCCGAACTTGACGGCGATGCGCATGACGCTGTTCACGCCATCGATGTAGAAAAAATAGGTGAGCAGAAACGTGAGAATCAGCGGGGATTGGCGGATTTTGCCGAGCGTTTTCATCACCGCCTGAAAGCCTCCCCGGGCCGCCTGACCCATGGAAAGCCGATGTTCCGGGGCGCGTTCCTTGACCACGAAAAACAGCGGCAAGGCAAACACCGTCCACCAAAGCGCCACACTCAGGATGCTCCAACGCGAGGCCTCCAAGGCGGAATCCAATCCCACCCAACCGGGGTTGGTGATGATCAGCAAATTCCCCAGAAACAGCAATCCTCCGCCGCAATACCCGAGGGCAAACCCCAGACTGGAAACCGTATCGAGTTCGGATTCCTCGGCAACGTCCACCAGCAGCGAATCGTAGAAGACGTTCGCCCCGGTGAAGCAGAAGAGGCTCAACAAAAACGCCCCGAGGGCATACCACCGAGGCGCCTGCGGGGCAAAGGCGAGCATCACGGTGCAGGCGATGGCAATTGCGGCAAAAGCCCCCAGAAAGAGCTTCTTGCGCCCGGTGCGGTCGGCGATTCCCCCCAACAACGGCCCCAGAAGGGCGATGCCGAAGCTCGCCAATCCCCCGGCCCAGACGAGTTCCAGCGTGGTGCGTTCGCCGGGGATCCCCTCGCCCCAAAACTTCCCGTAGAGTTGGGGAAACAGTGCCGCCATCACGGTGGTGGCGTAGGCGGAATTCCCGAAGTCGTAGAGCGCCCAACTCAGTTTTTTCTTCCAGGGAGTGGCCATGAAAAGTCCAATTTTTGAGGGGGTGATGCAGTTGAGCCAACAACTGATTTTCCCGAGAGCAAAGGAAAAATTGGTGGTTACCGCCAATAAATCTCCGAATTCAATAAAAGCCCGGAAAATCCTTTGTTAGGAATCATTCGCATCCCTAACTTTCACTTGTGTTGGGCACGAGAAATGCCCCATCTAACGCAAATCTAACGCACAACCTTTCTTGTATGATCCCCGTATTTGCCTACCCCAAAGAGTCGGATTCCCTGTGGAAACGCCTGGAGCATTCCCCTGCGGAAGACTTCCAGACGCTTCAAAACGTCCAGGAAATTCTCCGTGAAGTTGCGACAAAAGGGGACGCCGCCCTGCTCGACTACACGCGCCGTTTCGACGCAGTGGAGTTGACTCCTTCCACAATGCGGCTCGATCCCGAGCGCCTTGCCTCCGCTTGGAAGTCGCTCCCCGCCGACCTCAAGAAGGCTCTTCAGCACGCCAAGAAACGCCTCATCACCTTCCACAAAGAGCAGCGCCGCAAAAGCTGGACGCTCCGCGATACCGCCGGGTTCAAGCTTTCCCAGCGCTGGAGCGCGTTGGAAAGCGCCGGGCTTTACGTTCCCGGCGGTATTGCCAGTTACCCGAGTTCCGTACTGATGAACGCCGTTCCCGCCCAAGTGGCGGGCGTGGAGCGCATCGTGGCCGTTACACCCCCCGGGAACGACGCCCGGGGTTCCAACGCTGCAACCCTTGGAGCCCTGCACCTGATGGGCATCACCGAGGTGTACCAAGTCGGAGGCGCGCAGGCGGTGGCGGCGCTCGCCTACGGCACGGAAACCATCCGCCCGGTGGATATCATCGTGGGCCCGGGAAACCGCTACGTGGCCGCCGCCAAGAAGCTTGTGTACGGCCGGGTGAAGATCGACATGATTGCCGGCCCGAGCGAAGTGCTGGTGGTGGCCGATGAGTCCGCACCGCTCCCCTGGATTGCCGCCGATCTGTTGGCCCAAGCCGAGCACGACCCCGTGGCCCAGGCCATTTGTGTACTGGTGGGCCGCAAGGATGCCAAAGCCCTTCAAAAGGAAGTGGAACGCCAAGTGAAAGCCTCGCCCCGGCGGGAAATCCTTGAGCAATCCATCCCCAACCACGGCGCCATCATCACCGTGTCCAAGCCCGAACAAGCCTTGGAAATCATCAACCGCAAAGCCCCCGAACACCTGGAACTCCTGATGGCTGATGCCGCCGCGTTTGCCAAACAGGTGCGCCACGCCGGGAGCATCTTCATCGGTCTGCATTCGGTGGAGGCCATCGGCGATTACATCGCGGGGCCGAACCACGTTCTCCCCACCGGCGGCGCCGCGCGGCGGTTCTCCCCCCTTTCCGTGCAGGACTTTTTGAAGATGACGCAACTCATCGAGTGTTCTCCCAAAGGCTTGAAATCCACCGGGGCCGATGCCGCGCTTCTTGCGGACTTTGAAGGCCTTCCCTCACACGCCGAGTCCATCCGGCTGAGACTCACCACACCATCCACTCCCGAAAGCAAGGGCTGACCCCTCACCATTCCCATGAGTAACGCCATGAGTACCGCAAACAACTCTCCCGTTTTGGAAAGCTCGGAGGAAAATCCGTTGTCCCTTCGCTTGAAACGCCCACTCGCCCGCGCCGAAGTTCTGCGCATGAAAGCCTATACCCCCGGGGAGCAACCACAAGGGCTGGACTTGGTGAAGCTGAACACCAACGAAAATCCGTACCCCCCCTCCCCCCGGGTGCTGGAGGCGTTGCGCGGCTTGGGCGAAAAAAACGTGCGCTGCTATCCCCAGCCGGTGGCGACAACCCTGCGGGCGGAAATTGCTCAGGATTTAAATGTGGAGCCCGAGCAGGTTCTTCTCGGCAACGGCTCCGATGAACTGTTGAAACTCGTGATGTTGGGCTATGTGGATCGCGAGGAAAACGTGGGCTATCTTTGGCCAACGTATTCCCTCTATCCCGTTTTTGTGGAACAGATCGGCGCATGGGAACGCCCCATCCGCTGGATGGAGGAAGGCAAAACCCAGGAGGAAGCCCTGCTCAGCGCCCCCCAGGACGACCAGCTCTTTTTCATCACCAACCCCAACCCCCCCATCGGCAAATCCACGCAGCTTTCCTATATTCGGGAGTTTGCCCTTCAACGCCCCGGAACCCTTGTGGTGGTGGATGAAGCCTACATCGCCTACGGCGGGGAGACGGCGCTTCCGCTTGTACATGAAGGCATTCAAAACGTGGTGGTGAGCCGAACCTTCTCCAAATCCCACAGCTTGGCGGGGATGCGTGTGGGGTTCCTGGTGGGGCACCCGCAGATTATCGACGTATTATACCGCATCAAGGACTCCTATAACGTAAACGTGGCAAGCCAAGTGGCGGCATTAGCGAGTTGGAAGGACCACGAGTACACCGCCTCGGTGATTGCCAAGGTGGTGAAAACACGCGAACGCATCCGCCAGGAGTTGATTCGCCGTGGTTTTGCGGTGGAGGAATCCCATGGGAACTTTGTGTTTGCCCGCCGCCCCGATGCCGAACAGGTGTTTTTGCAACTGCGCCAGAACAATGTTTTTGTGCGCTACTTCAAGACTCCCGAGCTGGAGGATGGCATACGGATTACCATCGGCACAGAGGGTGAAATGAACCGAATGCTGGAAGTGATGGATCATTTTTCCGCTCCGAAGTGATTTTTTCTCGATTTGTGCTTGCACCAATCCTTACGTCCCTTCAGGTTTCGCATAAACCTTGAGCTTGATCCGGTTTAGGAGAAATAGACGGATGCGTTGTTCTTCCCCGAAGAAACTTCTCTTGGCGGGTGCCTTGTGCCTCACCGCCCTTGTAGCCAACCCCGGTGTTGCTGATGCCCGCGGCCCTCTCTATGGTTCCACCTACCCGAGCAAAATCACGGGTAAATTGTGGGGCGGCGTTTCCAACGTGCTTTTCTGCTGGATGGAAGTACCGATTGAAATCAATCGGGAAATCCAAAAGACCGACCCTTTCACCGGAACGGTCGTCGGTTTTGGCCAGGGAATATATTACACCGGCAAACGCTTTTGGCTTGGCACCGTCGATGCCGTCACCTTTCCTGTCGACCTTTACAAGAATAATTATCAGTCCGTACAACGTTCCGAATTCCCCTTCATCGACGAAGTGGAATAAGCACCCCTGGAGGATTTCATGTCTCGTACTCTTCAATCTCTTCATCTCATTCTGGCGGCGCTGATTCTCGGCGTATTCACGCTGATGCCTGCCGCTTCCCACGCTCAGGTGGATGAGGATGTGTACCGCGAAAACACCGACATCTCCAAGATGTTCCACAAACTCGGTCGTGGTGTTTCCAACGTTCTTCTCGGCTGGGTGGAAATCCCCAAAACCATCGCCAAGGAATGGCGCCGCACTGAGCCCTTCACCGGCACCATCATGGGAACCATCAAAGGCCTTGGCTTCGCTGTAATGCGTACCTTCGCCGGGTTCTATGAAATCATCTCCTTCCCCTTCCCCGTGCCCCGCAACTACGAACCCATCATGTATCCCGAGTTTGTGCTTCCGAGCGTTTGGGGTGAGCGTCTTCCCCTCTACAGCGACGAGTTTCTTGCAGCAGAAGGCAACCAATCTGCCGCCATTAGCCAACTCGATGGTTCCCCCACCTTGGGCAACACCAGCACCGGTTCCAACTCCATTCGTCGCTACTAATTAGCACCACAAGTTTGCGCAATTCAACCGCTCCGGAAACGGGGCGGTTTTTTGTTTGAAAAGAAAGGAGCGTGGGCGTCCTCGCCCGCTGGTTTCATTTTTTTACAACGTGCGAGACGCACGTTCTCCTTTCTAATTCAACAATCCCCGAATCCGCTCGGCTTCCTGCTGCGTCAGGCAAACGCGGTGCAGGCGGGGGAAGCCCACGGCCCGCAATTCCCCACGGTGGAAAAGCGGCCAACCCCCAAGGAATACATCCTTCAGGTGAAGCACCGCCTCCCCACCGTGACTGTACAAGGTGAGAACCGTATAGCTGGCGAGGAACCCCGGAGCGCCGCGGCGGAGTTGCGCCAACGTGGTGGCATCGCCGCTGTTCAGGGCATCCAATACATTCCGGGAGGAATTCCCCCGAAAGTGGAAGCGTTCTTTTGCCGCGTGGCGCAGTTGACCCGTGGCCGTGGGGAGCAACGGCTCCAGAGCTTCCTGAATCGTGCACCACAACCCGAGAGACTTCACCAACAGCGGGGCGCAAAACGCCCAACAGAACCACGCAAACGCGCCGAAATCCCCGGCAACAAGGCCATCCGAACAGCGCATGGCGTAGGGCCAGAACATTCCCGCCTGCAGCAACGCGGCAAACCAAAGGTGCAACACCAGATGCACCCAGAACCGCCGAACTCGGAAGAGGCGCAGCGTTTTATTCAACCAAAACCAGAGAACACCGTGGCCAATCAACTGCCCGATTGCGAAGAGCGTCGCCTGAAGAACCACGGGGGATTCCGGGGTGGTTTGGCTGATGTAAAGCCACCCGCCGGCGTACCCAAGGCCCACCGCCACGGCAGAATCCAAGAAAAAGCCCCAGCCGTAGTGGGCTGAGGCAACTCCTAAATGGCGGTAGCGGGGGTGTTTCTCCAGCTGCATCACTAGCCAGTTTTCCGCATACTGATGATCCCGACGGTATCCGTGGGGAGCATGCTTTGCGTTTCCACCCGGGCCACGGAAACCATCTGCGAGGCTTCCACCAATCCGGTGAGATCCACAATCTGGCCGGGCTTGATCAGGTACACATCGGGGAGAACCATGCCGGCATCGCCGAAGAGCGTGTAATCGGTAATGACCTTTTGGAGTGTTTCCTCCATGGCCGAGGCTTTCACCTGATTGTAGAGCGCGTCCTCCAGTTGAAGGCGGGTGATGCCTTCACG
Source organism: Candidatus Sumerlaeia bacterium (assembly GCA_033761985.1). Lineage (GTDB taxonomy): Bacteria > Sumerlaeota > Sumerlaeia > SLMS01 > JAHLLQ01 > JANRMB01. The sequence continues at coordinate 7,210 of JANRMB010000330.1, forward strand.
ATCGACGATGACGATGGGCGTGAGGACGGTTTTGAACAACCCGAAGAGGATGGGTTTTTCGCGCTCGGCGGTGAAGACCTGAATCCAAGAGGAATCATCCGACATGATTTGCACGGAGGCTTCGGGAAGGCTCATGGTATCGGCGGCGATTTGCTTGAGCTTTTTGTTGTCCGGAAGCTCACCGCCAAGGGAACGGGTCCGGAGTTCCGGAGTTCCCTGCGCCGTGGCGGTGACGCGTTTGGTTTGGCGATCGATTTCCACCACCACTTGAATGGAATTGGAATCAGCCCCCATGCGCAGAACGGAATCGAACGCCTCCTTGCGGATGTTGATCAAATCCGATTCGCTCGGGTTCATGATGGTTTTTTCCACCGTGTCCTGAATAATGCCGAGCGCCACACCGATGGCGGAGATCACCTCGGTATTTTTGGCAATGCGGTGAGGAAGGCCGAGCTTTTTCGCGGTGTAGGGAACGATTGCTTCCGCTCCGCCGCCGCCGCCCACAAAGGTGATTTTCTTCTTGGTGAGTTTGTGTTCCACCAGCATGGCTTTCACCACGGGGCCGACTTTCTTGACACAAAGATCGAGAAGTTGCGTGGCGAGCTTCTTCGGCGTGGTTCCCATCCACTTCGCCACGGCTTCGAAGCACTTCTCAATACTCTCGGCGTCGCCCTTGGCGTAGTCGGAGGTAAGCCCCAGAATATTACTCGCTCCGGTGGGGGTAAGCGTGATGCTCGGCTTTTCCTCGCCGTTGATGCGCAACGCCAGATAATCCGAGGGGTCGCCTTTACGGGGTTGAATCAGCACCGGCTCCACGCTGGTGATGTTCGGGGTGAAGGCATCGTAGCCGAGCTTGGCGATGTGGGCACTGCGGGGGCCAACTTCCACCAGTTTGCTTTTGGTGGCGCGGGGAACGGAGCCCCCGGCGATCCCGACGGTGCGGACGTCCAAGGTTTTCACAAAGAGGCGGTGCCCCCCAATTTCCCCGTGGGTGACGATGGGTCGTCCGTTTTTGATGACGCAGATGTCTGATGTGGTGCCGCCGACTTCCACCATACAGCCATCGGTGATGCGCTCGTACATGAGGGCGGCGGCCACACCGGCAGCGGGGCCGGAGAGCATCGTCAAAATCGGGCGTTGGCGCATGGCCTCAATATCCATAATGCCGCCATCGCTCCGCATCACCATGAGCGGGGCTTTGATGCCGCTTTTGCGCACGGCTTCCTCGGTGCGGTTGGCGGTTTCCAGCATTTTGGGGAGCATGGAAGCATTAATGACGGCGGTGCGGGTGCGAACACGGAGGCCGTAAAGCTGGGAAAGGGCGCTGGAACTGCTCGCCGGGAGCCCCATGGAGCGGGCGATTTCCGCCACGCGCTCTTCACGCCGGGGGTCATCGACGCCGAAACTTTCGGAGCTGACGATCGTCTCGGCTCCTTCGGCGCGGAGTTCCTCGATGGCGTTGCGGATGGCGCCTTCCGTGAGTTCGCCGCCGGTATCCAAGAACCGGAAGCTGGTTTCCAGAAACTTTCCGGGGGAAAGTTCGATCTTGCCGAGGTTGGCTTCGCGCCGGGCACGAATCGCCCCGGGGCCTGTTCCCATGCCGATGATCCCCACCTTGGCAACGTCGCCCTCAATCAGGGCGTTGGTGGCCTGGGTGGTACTGTGCGCAATGAGCACCACTTCATCCGTGGCGATGTGGGCTTCTTCCAGGAGTTTGAACATCGACTCCACCACGCCCCGGGCCACGCCTTCTTCCGCGTGGTGGGTGGTGGGAACGACCGACTTGCCGACGAGGTCCATGGTTTCGAGGTTCACGGCGACGGCGTGGGTGAACGTTCCGCCAACGTCGATCCCAATCTTAATGCGGCGTTTGGTTGCGGTTGCTTCGGTCATTTTGCTGCCTCCACCGCTGTTTCAAGAGTTGCCTTCCAAGAGACCATGTCCACCGGGAAGAAGAAGGTACACGTTACAAGGCCTAGAATCGCCATTACCCAAACGTAGGGGATGGTGCGAATCATGAGTTGCTGCACATCGATGCGGAGTTCGTTCGCCAGCCATACGTTCCACGTGTTGGTGGGGTCGCAAATGCCCTGAATCTGGCCGACCATCTGGAGCATCCCCATGATGATGGGAGAACTGAAGCCAACGGTTCCGGTGAGGATATTCGCCACCCCGAATCCAAGGCCCCAGGTATTCAGCGGACCACGATACAGCGCAAACGGGGCGAAGATACTAAAGACCACCACAAACACAACCGGGGTGGGCTGCATTCCAATGAAGTAGGGCTGCAGCGCCTGAATCGTGGGCCATGCCCCATTCTCCACCGCGTTCCAGTTGGAAGGGCCTTTGAAGACGTTGATGATCAGACCAATTCCCATGAATAGAATGATCGCCGGCATTACCGCCGAGGCGCCCTGAATCATGGATTGGATGGTGAAGCTGATGCTTCCGGGGCGCGCCGTGGCGAGCATGGCGTAGAGAATTCCGAAGACGAACGCCGCGTTGGAATCCATCCCGTAGAGCATAATCAACAGCAGCGGAATCACGGGGATCAAATACGCATACCACTTGATGGTAACGATTTGGTGCCGCCAGCGGCGGATGCGGCTGCGGATATCGTTGAGGATAATTCCGATGACGCCGGCCAAGCCAACGCCAACGATGACGCGGAGCGCCGTGAGCCACGCCGGTGCCGGAGCATTCGGATCGGCGGCTTCGCCCCCCACGCGCATGATCCAAATCAACCAGACCAAACCAAGGGCCACGGCGATTGTGGTGGCCACGATCGTCAGCATTTTGGCGAGCGACCGCAACGCGCCGAGTCGCCACATTTCAATGGAGATGAAGCACACCCCCATGGCGTAGACGAAGATAAACACGATGATTGCAAAGCTCTTCACGGTTTCGAACGGAACCTTAAGGCCGTCCACAAAAAGCACCCAGTTACCGGCGTTCAGCGTACCGCCGAGGGAAATGCCGATGACCATAATACCGCCGGCCACCAGCGGCGGAATCCCCACCGTGGCCATCAGCGGCAACAGGACGATGCTCACCATGATCACGGCACCAAGGCCGCCAATGGTGGTGAACATCAGGCCCACAAGCGTCATACAAAAAATGCCGACGCCGAGGGGATTATCGCCGATGAGTTCCGCCCCGTTTTTGATCATCTGTTCCGCTACGCCGGATTTCTGCATCATGAAGGAAAGAATGCCGCCCAGAAAGGCGAGAATCATGGAGCCGTGGAGCGACTTCACACCGTCGCCAATCACATTCACCATGATGATTTTGTAGGTGATGCGGGGCTGATCCAAATCACCGGTGTAATAGCCCCAGTTACCGTAGATAACCATCGCCACCAAAACGATGAGGGCAACCAACGGGAGGGTGAGAAGCGAGGGGAGCTTTTTGGTGATCATCAACCAGGCGCCGATGCTGAAAACAAACAGCACAAAAAGCCCGGGAAGAAAGGTAAGTATTTGTTCCATGGTTGAGATTATATCAGGTAAAGTGAGGAGTGTGTTAGTTAAAGGATTGAGGAGATTGGGCCGCAACTGCTTTTGCTTGCGGGGGAAAAAATAGGGGGTGAAGGGGGTGAGTTTGCTAGAAAAGTGGAGAAAAGTTCGGGATAAATGGAGTAAAAACCGCTTTATTGTGAAACATTTTGGATAAAGTTGAAGATCATGCGTTGACGTTGCGGTAAACTGTGCGATCCTGTTTCATCAAGTGGGCGGAAACAAATGGTTGATTTCTCTTGCCATGGCAGGCGGTAACCCGCTTTTGCTCTTGCGCCAATTGAACAACTCAACGTGTATTCGTTCAAACTTACAGAAAAACAATTTTCTCGGAGTTCTCTCTATGAACAAGCAAGTCATTCGCGCGACTGTTGGGTACATGGCTGTTGCCGCCCTCGCGTTCCCCCTCATCGCCTGCTCCAGCAAGAAAAAAGTGGAGTACACCCCCGCCCCTGCACCCGCTCCTGCCCCTGCTCCGGCACCAGAGCCCGTTGTCAACAAGCGTGCCCTCCCCAACGTTCCCGCTGGCTACACCTATGCGGAGCTTGCTTACCCAACCGGACAAGACAGCACCAGCGTGCTTCTTCTCTCCAAAATGGGTCCCGCTCTTCTGAACGCCGGTCAATCCACTTCCTATGAAATCAAAGCCACCAACTTGACGGACTTCGAACTCCGTGGCGTGGCTGTGGTGGAAGAAACCTCCCCCGCTTTCCGCATCACCGACTCCTCTGTAAGCGGCGCCCCCACTCAAACCGTTGACGGCAAAGCCGCCACCCGTTTCGAACTCGGCACCCTTGCCCCCGGTGAATCCAAAGTCATCACCGTAAACGGCGAAGCCACCTCCACTGGTTCCTTCACCCTTTGCGCCACCGCTGAATACACCGCGTTTGTTTGCTACACCGCCGACGTTGTTCAGCCTGCTCTTCAAATCACCAAAACCGGCCCCGATCAAATCTTCTTGTGCGATCCTTTGACCTACACCGTCACCGTGACCAACTCCGGTTCCGGCGTGGCTGAAAACGTGAACATCACCGACGCTCTTCCCGCTGGCGTGAAAACCACCGATGGCCAAACCAATGTTTCCATCCCCGTGGGCAACTTGGCCGCTGGCGAATCCCGCAGCTTCCAAATCAATGCTGAAGCTGAGCGCGTAGGCACCTTCACCAACAACGCCGAAGCCGCTGCTGAAGGCCTCTCCGCTTCCAGCAACGCTGTTACCACTCAAGTGGTTCAGCCCGTTCTCACCATCGACAAGACCACAACCGGACCCACGGACTTCGTTGGCGCGGCTGTTACCTCCACCATCACCGTGGCCAACACCGGCACCGGCGATGCACGCAACACCATCGTTACCGACACCATCCCCGCCGGCCTCCGCTTCGAACGCGCTTCCGACGGTGGCGTGGTTGCTGGCAACCTGATCACTTGGAACCTTGGAACACTCGTTCCCAACGCCAACCGCACTCTAACTGCAACCTTCACCGCAGTGGACAAAGGCGTTCAAGTGAACACCGCTTCTGTGAACGCAGAATGCGCCGACCCCGCTTCTGATTCCGCACAAGTGGAAATCGTGGGTATCCCCGCTCTGCTCCTCGAAGTGATCGACGGACCCGACCCCGTGAAAGTGGGCGACAGCACCACCTACACCATCACCGTAACCAACCAAGGTTCTGCTGAAGACACGAACATCGCAATCGTGGCCAAGCTCGACCGCATGAGCGCTCTCGAAGTTGGCGGCGCTTCCACCGGAACCATCTCCGGCTCCACGGTAACCTTCGCTCCTGTGGCTTCCCTTGCCCCCGGTGCTCAAGTTTCCTGGACAATCGTGGCTCGCGCCAACGAATCCGGCGACGTTCGCTTCGCAGTGGAAATGAACTCCGACAACCTCACCAGCCCCGTGAACGAAACCGAGGCGACTCGCCTCTACATCCTGAACCAAGTTCAGAACTAATCAACCGCTCCCTGAAAAGGGTTTCAGGCTCCCCCGGCACCACCGGGGGAGTTTCTGTTTTTTAGAAGAAATGTAGAGGAGCGTGGGCTCCAGTCTGGCCAAGGTCTCCTCCATGCCGGGTAGGGCCTGGCGTGCCGATTGATTTCCATTCTCTTCATCCTTGTGAATGTGAGTGATGTTTGGTCTTGTGGATTCCAACATTCTTTTGGAGCCTTCCAAAGGATCATCATCCATCGCCCAAGGTTCCCGTTATGCTGAACTCGATGCCCCGCGCTGTGGCGTTACTTCTATTCGCCTCGTTGGTTTTCGCCTGCCGAACACCAACCACTTTTCCGCGCAATCAGTCCTTTATTCCCAGCTACGCCGCTGTGCCCTCCAAACTCCGTACCCCAGAGCAACTCAACACCATGAAGAATCAGTTTACCACCAGCATCCAACAACAGGAAGCCGCGCTTCCCGCCACCATCGGATTTGCCTATCGGGATCTTTCCCAACCGGAGCAAACACTCTCCCACAACGGCGATCGGTTGTTCCACGCCGCCAGCACCATGAAAATCCCGGTGATGATTGAAGTGTTTCGCCAAGCCGAGCAGGGGAAGTTCTCCGTAACGGATGAAGTACCCTTCAAAAATGCTTTCTCCAGCATCGTGGATGGCTCCCCCTACGAGGTAAAATTGGAGGAGAACGTGAAGATTCAAGTGGGCGAAAAGGTGACGATTCTCCGCTTGGTGGAGGAGATGATGATCTACTCCGACAACGTGTGCACGAACATGCTGATTGAGTTGACCGGAGCAGAGAATATTACGGCAACGATGCGCGAACTCGGCGCCAAGGACGGAGTAGTTCTGCGCGGCGTGGAGGATACCAAGGCGTTTGAGAAGGGTCTCTCCAACCGGATTACGGCGAACGATCTGGTGGAATTGCTGACGGCGATTCACCAAGGCCGGGCGGGAAATCGCCAATCCACCGTGGAAATGGTTCGTATTCTTTTAGCCCAACATTACATGGATATGATTCCCAAGCTGCTGCCGAAATCCGTGGCGGTGGGTCACAAAACCGGTTCCATCACCGGTCATCGGCACGATGCCGCGATTGTGTATGCGCAGCCCTCGCCCTATGTGGTGGTGTATTTGACGGAAGGGCTAAAGGACCCTGAAAAGGGGAAGGAAGCCGTGGCCGAGCTTTCCCTGGAAGTCTTCAACGCGCATCAGGCGTCCACTGTTGCAGAAACCACTGCCGTAGCGCCGTAAGGGTTTCCCACGGCGTTTGGGGCTGCTCGTCCATCAGGAAAAACGGCACATCGCGCCAGGGCCCCCAAGTGAGGGCGTTCAGGTTGTGCGGGTGCCACAGGATGGTGAACACGCCACCGGTTTGCTCCATGGCGGCATACAGTCCTTGAAGGGCGCGGCGGGCTTCTGAGGGAGTGTAGCGCTGGTGGTGGCGAAGGGTAACGTCCATGGCGTGGGGGGCGATTTCCAGCACGCCACCGGGGAGCATCACGGGCCAGGCGGTGCCGAGGCGGAAGCCCGGTTCCCAGGAATAGCCGAGGGAGGAATCGAGGGAGAAGGATTTCCAACGCTCCACATCGTCAAGTAGATTACCATGGCGGATGTAATGGGAACGATGGGGCATCTGCTCCAACCCAAAAATCCGTTTCAGGGTTTGCTGTTGGGCGCTCCAGAATTTGGGGGGGCGCCCGGGTGCCGCGTAACTGGAATGCAGCCCCAGCTCGTGGCCGCAGGCTTGAAAAGAGCGGAGTTGGCGAATGAGGGCCGGGCACCGTGGAAGATGATAATCGTCCATCTGATGGGCTTTTTGCGCTTGAACAAAAACGGTGCAGCGAGCGTTCCGATGGGAGAGTTGCTCGGCAATCCACGTGAAGGGTCGGTCGGGATCGTGGCGGAAATCCCGGAATGTTTGCCAAAAGGAACCGGGGAGCTCCATCGGGTTGGCCTTCTGTTGAAGCACGGAACGCTTGAGCCTTCCGCCAAGCCCGGAAGCTTGCCAGAAGCCTGAGGAATCCACATCGAACGTCAGCGCGCCCCGGTGCTGGGGAGTCTGAAGGGTGAGTGCCGTGGTTTCGTGGAGTTTTTCCACCACACACCGGGCCATCCAATCCACCAGAGGGAGGCGAAGCACGCCATGTTTGCTGAGGAGTGAAGCGCTGGCGGGGAACCGACCATGGGGGTCGCGTTCGGGGTTGTGGGCTTCCTCCAGGCGCTGCATCAGGCCATGGGCAATCCCGACGAGGTCATGGGCACAGGGCATCCCCGGGGTGGGAAAGAGCCGGGGCAGAAGCTCCTGCCAACGGGTGGGGGTGGGGCGTAGAACGCGATCGAACAACTCCGTGGTGGCTTGGTACCATTCCCCC
>JANRMB010000331.1:0-10180 GCA_033761985.1 Candidatus Sumerlaeia bacterium
TTGGTGAAGCATGTAGGATTCAATCTTGTGTTCCAGCAAATACCCGGCGAGGAGGTCGTCGGGCTGGATGAGCACGTCCTGCGCGCGTTCTTCCATCACGTTGAGTGAGATGAACGTTTTGTGGCAAATCATGCGGGCCAACGCAAGGCCGCGCCACGGGGTTTCCCCGCCGTAGTAATCGCCCCCCTTGAAGTGGGCGTCCTCGGCGATGGCGAAAATTTGCTCAAAGTTCATGGCTTTGGCGAGAACGGTGGCCCGCAGGCCGCTGGCGATGGGGATTACCGTGCGCACACGGTTGGGGTAGCGGATGGCGAAGTCCATGGCCATGAAGCCCCCCACGGAGCCCCCTATGACGGCGAAGAGGCGACCGATTCCGAAGTGTTCCAACAGGTGAAGCTGGGAATCCACAATGTCGGAAACGGAGGGGTAGGGGAACGCCCGACCGTAGGGTTTCCCGGTTTCGGGGTTGATGTCCGAGGGGCCGGTACTGCCGTAGCATCCGCCGAGGTAGTTGGCGCAGAGGATGAAGTACTTGGTGGGATCGAGCGCCTTGCCGGGTCCGAAGAAATCGTTCCACCACCCTTCGCGGACGCTGTTCACCCAGAAGCCGTTGGCGGGGCCGTGCTCATCCAGGCCGGCGGCATGGTGGCTCCCCGTGAGGGCGTGAAAAACAAGAATCGCGTTGGAGCGCTCGGCGTTGAGTGTTCCCCAAGTTTGGAAGGCGAGCCGTGCCTCGGGAATCTTGGCTCCGTTTTCCAGAACAAACGGCTTCCCGGGATGCGCAATCGGGAGGAACTGCGTCTGCTTGAGTTCCGGTTTGGGGACAACTTTTGAAGCTTTTGAGCCGGTGGCATCCAGAGTCATAGGGAAAGCGATTCAACAAAGGGGACTAAAAATTGTTTGTGGGAAGCAATCGTTCGGCTACACACATGGGCCAAGGCAAAAGTGACACCAATTAGTGGGTGAGGGAGGTTCTATTTTTGAGGAGTGAGTATTGGCGTATCTGGGGATGCGTGTATTTCGAGAAGTGTTCGGACTGGGGTTTTCAGAAAAGCAACACCACGGTGATAATCCCCCATTCAATCCTTGCGGCGTTGATCAGACTTGATTACGCATCAATTAATCAAGCTAGCAGGGATAAATTTCATGGCGAACACAGAATTCAAGGGGCTCCTTGGGGATACGCCGATCTTTGAATCGGATCGGCGGGATAATCTGGATTTTGCCCGCACGGCAAAAGTTCTTCCGGATGTAGCAGTTGAAAGTGCTAACCCTTTGACCATCGGAATTTATGTCAAATGGGAGACAGGAAAAAAACATACAAAACTCAGGTCTATTTTTTCTGCAATTCTTCGAGAGAAAATGATTGACCAAATATTAGAGACTTGAGACTAGAAATTAATTATCAGCGAGTGAAACAAAATCGAAATAGTCGAGCAATTTATCGAATGCAATCCGAACTCAAATCATTATCAAAAATATTCTCTGAAACTCTGCTCCGAATCCCAGACTATCAGCGCGGATACGCTTGGGGATTAAGGCAACTAAAGGACTTCTGGAACGATCTCGAACAGCTTCCTGATGGTAAAAGTCATTACACGGGTGTTTTGACTCTCCAAAAGGCAGATGATTACAGTAAATGGATTGACGACATTTGGATAATATCATCCAAAAAATATAATCCTCTATATGTTGTTGATGGGCAACAAAGGTTGACGACAGCAATAATTCTTATTCAAGCCATTCTTGATTGTGTCGATGATAAAACAAAGCTTAATTACACGACCAAAGAAGAAATTCAAAAAAAGTATATTTTTGAATCAAAAGATGAGGGTATATCACGCTCCTACATTTTTGGCTACGAGAAAGATAATCCCAGTGACGAATTTCTCAAAACTCACATATTTGGAGCTCCATCGGACAATCACGTAGTGTTGGAAGATACGATTTATACTCGCAATCTTTTTCAAGCAAAAAAATATCTAAGTGAACGAGTATCAATTCTAAATCACAAGCAGCTAGAAGATTTATTTACTAATATTACGCAGAATTTACTATTTAATATATTTTATATTGAACCACAACTTGATGTTTTTGTTACTTTCGAAACGATTAATCATCGAGGCAAATTGCTTTCTCATCTTGAACTCCTAAAGAATCGATTGATATATCTTTCGACAAAGTTTAATATAGAAGAATCTGAACGAGAAAAACTTCGAAGGGCAATAAATGAAAATTGGAAATCTGTTTACCATAGCCTTGGTAAGATTCAATCAAAACAATTTGATGACGACAAATTTTTGAGTTCACATTTTTTTTGCTATTTTGGAAGTTCTCCACTTAAGTATAATGATAAAAATGGTAGAGAAAAGATCTATAACTGGCGCTATCATTTTCATGATGACATCTTCTATAAAGAATATCTTTTAGAGGAATACTTTACAACAAAGAGAACTGATAATAAAAAGAATAAACTAACCCATAATGATATATATCATTATGCAAAAAGCATTCGTAATATCGCGGAAAATTTTCAAATCGTAGCTAATCCAAATAAAGAAAACACTACAATTGAAGAATCTACATTACTAAATCAATTAAACAGACTCTCCAATAACAAGATTTTTCAACTTACCATAGTAGTTCAGTATAAGATTAAAAATAAGAACAAGCGAATTATGGTACTTCGTGAATTAGAGAGATTGGGATTTGTAATTATGTTTCACCCTGACGTGTATTATACATGGCAAGCTGATGAGCTCGTCTCGAAATTACTAGGAGATAGCATTTCACCCGAAGAACTTAAAGAAGAATTATCGAATACAATACTGAAAACAATAGATTCATCTGAATTTCTTGAAGCAATTAGAAAAATCGGGAAGTCCGGTTACTATCATTGGGGCAGAATTCGCTATTTTATGTATGAATACGAGCAACATCTTCGATTGAAATCTAAAACTTCTCGCCATCTACTTGATTGGCAGGAAGATGACGAGCGAGAAGATTATGATTACGATCACAAATCTGTTGAGCATATATATCCTCAAAAAGCTGATAATACATATTGGAAAGAAAGATTTAACTGTTTTTCAGTTCAACAACGTAATATTTTAAAGAATTCGTTAGGCAATTTACTGCCTGTTAGTCAACCGAAAAATGCATCTCTTAGCAATAGGTCATTTCCAGAAAAGCTGGGTGATGCTGAACGCCAAGTTGGTTATAAATATGGATGTTTGTCAGAAATCCAGGTTTCTATGGAACCTGATTGGACACCACTGGCAATTCTTAGACGTGGCATATACCTTTTGGAATTTATGGAAAAACGCTGGTCTCTTGAGCTGGGCACTGCAGAAAAGAAAATTGAATTATTGGGTCTGCAATTTGTTGCAGAAACATATAAACTAAAACCAGATGATATTTTAGCGTATAAGTTACATATTCCAAAACTACCAGATTCTTTACAAACGTAAGCTGATAGGATTCCTTTGCAATGCTCTCGTGAAATCAAACCGCAACCCCACCCGCTGCTGCATGCAGCGCCTGATCCACGTCTTCCAGAATGTCGTCAATGTGCTCCAGCCCGATGGAGAGGCGGATCAGTTCGGGGGTGATGCCCCCGCGCAGTTGGCTTTCCGCATCCAGTTGGCTGTGGGTTGTGGTGGCGGGGTGAATGGCGAGGCTCTTGGCATCGCCGACGTTCGCCACATGGCGGAACATCTTGAGTGACTCGATAAACCGGCGTCCGGCTTCCACTCCACCGCTGATGCCGAACACGACCATTCCGCCGTATTGCCCGCCGAGGTACTTCTTGGCGTTGGCGTGGGTGGGGTGATCTTCAAAGCCCGGCCACTTGACCCATTTCACCAGGGGGTGGCTCTTCAGGTGTTTGGCCACGGCGGCGGTGTTGCTGCAGTGCCGCTCCATGCGGAGCGAGAGGGTTTCCATGCCCTGCATAAACATCCAGGAGTTATCGGGCGAGATGCACGCCCCCAGGTTGCGCAGGGGGACGAGGCGCATGCGCAGGATAAAGGCAAGGGGGCTCAACCCACCGAGATCGTGGGCGTAGCGCAAACCGTGGTAGGAGCCATCGGGTTCGTTGTAGAGGGCGAACTTGGGATCCTTCCAGTTGAACTTCCCGGAGTCCACCACCACACCACCGATGCCGGCGCCGTGGCCCCCCATCCATTTGGTGAGGGAATCGCACACCACCGTGGCGCCGTGTTCAATGGGGCGGCAGAGCGCGGGGGTGGCGAAGGTGTTGTCCACCACGAGGGGGAGGTTGTGGGCGTTGGCGATATCGGCGATGGCGGCAAAATCGGGGACGTTGAGGGCCGGATTGCCACAGGTTTCCACGAAGATGGCCCGGGTTTTCGGGGTGATGGCCTTGGCAAAATTCTCGGGATTTTGGGGATCAACGAACGTGGTGCCGATGTTGAACTGCGGGTGAATATCGTGGAACATCGTCATGGTTCCACCGTAGAGATCATTGGCGGAAACGATTTCATCCCCGGCCTTGCAGATGTTGATGATGGAGTAGTGGATGGCGGTGGTTCCGGAAGCGACTCCCAAGGCGGCGGCGCCCCCTTCCAGAGCAGCGCACCGTTCTTCCAAAAGCGCGGTGGTGGGGTTCATCAACCGGGTGTAGATGTTGCCGAGTTCTTTCAGCGCGAAGAGGTTTGCCGCGTGTTCCGTGTTCCGGAATTGATACGCCGAGGTGCGGTGAACGGGAATGGAGCACGACCCCGTGGAGGGATCGGGATTGGCTCCCGCATGGATGGCAAGGGTCTCAAGACGGTACTTCTGGCTTGTGGGGGGCTGGCTCATAGGGCGCGCTCCAAAACAAAATCGATGCTAAGTTGAAGAAGACCAAAGCCCAGAGGGCGGGTCAACAACGGAAGCCTGTTGTGATGTTTACGAAGTATTCGCCTCACGCGTATTGACCTCGGACAAACGCTTCTCGTCCTGCAAGTTGAAGTTTATTCGGAATAAATTCCGGAGGAATTTCCGAAGGTTGAATAGCCCGGCATCGTGCCCGACGGGTCGATGCCGGGTACCGATTATCCTAGAAAAAAAGGCACCCCGGAGGGACGCCGAAATGCAACAACTTCATGGAATTTTGGCGTGCCTCCGGCGTGCCGATTGTTGATCGCACTGAAACCCGGCATCGGGCTTACGCCGCGATGCCGGGCTAATAAGCCTACGGGCATTCCTCCGGAATGCGTTATCAGCGACCCTTTTGCAATACCCGAATAACTTGTGCTGCATAAAAGTATTTCATCATCTGCAAACACATTGGTCGCTTTACAACAAAAATGTTTTTTATCCCATTTTACCGGCGAATTCTCTCCGGGAGATCGTAGCGCCAGACTTCCAAGGCGTCGGTTCCCACCAGAAGCAGATTCCCATCGGGATCGGAGTAGATCTGTTCGGCACGAATTCCCGGTGTGCTCTGCTTGGCATCCTTCCCAAATAATCCCACTTCCGCTTCATGGGAATAGGTGTTGAAGACACGGTTTTTGGTTCCCAGCAGATAGCAGCTTCCCCAGGAATTAGTGGCCAGTGATTTCAGGGTTCCGAAGTCGGTGGCTTTCAATCCTCGGTTGGGCGCGAATCGCAGCGGCGTGGCCTTGAGTTTGAGCGGAAGGATTTTGCTATAACGCCCGGCCAAGAGTTGCAGTTCTTTGGAGGTCCCCTCCGTACCCAGGGCATGGTAAAGGGAAATTTCCGACTCCTGGGAAATATGGAGCGAGGTGATGTTGAACGGGCCGAGTGCCTCACCGCCCTTTTGATTCAGCACCGGGAAAGCACCCCCTTTTGTTGCCGAGTCCCATGGGAATTCAAACAGTTTGTACTCGCCTTTGCTGGCATCGCCATTTCGTTGAAGCGCCACTGCCACATTCACCAATCCATAACGGGCCAAATCCACCACACGGTCGTTGCTCAACCGCTCGGGGTCGTAGGCTCTTCCGAGACGCGTCACCGAGTTGCTTGAAATGGTATTGGGGGCCTGTTCCTGAGCCGTGACGCCATAGAGCCCGGAATCCGTCCCCAACAGGTAGAAGCTATTATGCAAATGAAGGAGGGACATGGGCTGGAGTTCCACGGCCCGACCGCGCTTATCTTTTTCCGATAGGGATAGAAGAAACATCTCCAGAGTCGGTTGAGCGGTGGAAAGTTGGGAGACTCGAATCAGTGCGGGGCGGCGTTTGAGTTCCCCAGTTTTTCCACTTCCCGGTTCTGCATCCACAAAGGCAAGCAACGTGAACCACCCATAAGCAGTGAAGTCCGCGTCTTTCACCTCACGAATCATCAGTGAGGAATATCCATACTGGGAAGCCAAACGTGTCCCCAGAGTTGCGAAATCCATGTTTCCCTTGGAGTTCAGCAGGAAACCATGCTTTTCGGGATTCAAGTTGGCGATCCATTGAGCAGCCGGAGAGTCGAAGGGTTGCAGGTCACGCGCCACCACTTCGGCGCTTTTCTTTCTGGTGCGGAGATGGTTCGTGGCAAGCGCCACACGGGCAGCGATAGACTCTTCTGTGGAGCCGCCGCTGATCACTTCTTGAAGAAGGCGTTCGGCATTCTGGGAAGTTGGCAACGCCCAGGGAAGTGCCCCCAACGGAGTACCCGAAGTTCCCATGCTGACGGGTTGCAATTCCTTCCACGCCAGAGAAAGTTTTTCCTGAGCCTCCTGAGCGGAAAGCTTTTTCACCGATGCCGCCACAGAGGGTTGCACGGGCTCAGCAACGGGAGTGGTGGACTCCTGAGCGTTTGATTGTTCCGTGGTCTCGCCGGATACGGGAGCTTCCGTCTCCGCAACAGGGGAATCCGGCGTCACAGCGGCGCCTTCCTGAACCAGCTTCAGCCGGGTGGATTCCACTCCTTCATCGTTACTCAAAATCAGGGTTGCGGTTCGGGGTTGGGAAGCGGAATTCGCCAGCGCAATAATCACCAACTCCTTTGTCGCCACGCCGGAAATGCTTTCTCTACCGTAGGGCTGTGTCCCCTTGAGGAACAACCCCACCCAGGGTTGGGCGTCTTTGCTTTCCAGGTTAACTTTCATTTCCCACCGGCAGTTATCCTGCGCGGTGATGCTCAACACCAGTGTCCCCTCAAACGAGGGAAGCGTGAGTTGGTCTGTGGGATTCGTCAAAGTTGGTGTGCATTCCACCACAGGCCTTGGAGGAGCAGGCGTTGGTGTGGGTGCGGGGGAGTTTTGAATAAAGGCGAGAATTGGCTTGGACCACGAGGCTCCACCGGGCTGGGCGAAATCCACAAAAACCGCTCCGGCGAAGATGGAAATCACGACGATCAACAGCACAAGGAAGGTATTCAAAAATGTGGTAAAGCCCCGGCGTTTTGGTTTTACTGGGGGCTTCGTTTCTTTGGGTTTTTCCGGCTCAATCCGCGGAGTTTCCACGGGCCGGCTGACGGGTGTTGCGGGCGGAGAAGGTACAAGGATGGTACCGGGGGGGAGAGTGGGCGAAATGGTTACCGGCGAGGATTTGGAATCTTCGGAGTCGATAGCCTTCTTCTCAACGATCTCTGTCCCCCCCGAGAGCTTGGAGATGGTGGAGTCGGACTGCGATACACGCTGTTTATCTTCCGGCATCCGAGTTGGGATGGTGGGGTCGGAGTCCGCGGGCGGTATATAGGCTTGGAAATTCCGCTTCCCGGTGGACTCATAGAAGTCGGAAATCTTTTGGTGAAGGAATGGGCGGAGGGCTTCCTCCACACCCAGTACGATTTGCATCGCCGTAACGGGTCGATCTTTCGGTTGTTTCGCCAATCCGGGAAAAAGAGCCTCGTTCAACTCCGAGGGGAGCAGGGAATTCCGATGCTGAATGGGGACAGGTTGCTGCATCAAGTGAGCGCGAATCACCGAACCCATATTCGAGGTAAAGTTGTAGGGGTATTCCCGGCACAGGCAGCGGTATAGGGTTACGGCGAAGGAATAGATATCCGTGGGCGGGCCAACGGGTTCATTCGAGACTTGTTCGGGAGAGGCATAGGCCAGAGTGTAGCCGGCCGAGACACCCTCCATGGTGATGTTGATATCGCGATCCTCTGTTCTCGCCAAACCAAAATCCACCATCTTGGGGATGATGGTTTCATTCTCAATCAGGATGTTCTCCGGTTTGATATCCCGGTGAATCACGTTTTCCTTGTGAAAGTAATCGATCGCTTCGGCCACATTTCGGAAGATCGAAACCATGTCCTTCACCAGAAGAGTGTCCCCATGGTTTACCAGGAAATCATCAAGTCGTTCCCCCGCCACAAACTCCATGGAGATGTAGGTGAGTTTCGTGGGGTCTTCCTCAATCTCCACGGTATGCACATGAACGATGTTTTTGTGGCTCAGGCGGGCCAGGGTGGAGGCTTCCTCTTTGAAGCGCGCCATCAAGGTGGGGTCATCCAGCAATTCCGGTTTGGGAACCTTGATGGCCTCCACGCGTTTGAGCGTTTTGTGTTTTCCCTTGAAAACGTATCCCATGCCCCCGGCGCCGAGAATCCCCTGAATTTCATACCGCCGACTGAACGTCTGCTCAAAAGAAACCAAGCCCAAAGCATGAATGGCTTCGCCAAGTTCAATTTTCTTCTTTTTCCGTTTTTCGCCGGTCATGGCATCCTCTGGGTTTTCGTGCAGGGTTCAACGGGTCATACCATACCCGTGGGGTCAAGGCTGGCAACAGGGAATGAAGCAGGATTGTGCTTCTCCGGATGAGACTTAGCTTTTTTTTGATGAACTTTTGGCCTTTGTACCCTTGACGAAAACAACCGAGTTCGGAAATTGCCGAATCTTTTTCCGGGCTTTTGAGTGATCCGATGGGAATTGCGAGAACTCGATGATTATGCAGGTGGGTTCACGAAAGATAGGCGAAAGCTTTTCCTTCCATTCCCGAATTTGGCGTTGCTGATCGAAGCTGATTCCCGAAGCCTTTATTCTCACCACAGCCACATAACAGATATAGTGTGGGAAATCCGGAATCCCCCGCTTGGCAAGCCAACATCCCTTTACGCCGCCAAGCTCCACCAAACCTTCGGAAATGACTTCCAACTCTTCCGGCTCCAAATCGTGCGGCGAAAGAAGATCGCTGTATTGAAACGTCTCCAGAACGGAATCTTTGGGGACACGTTTTTGGAGTTCTGAATAGGCCTCGGAGATCTCCTCCATTCTCTCCGTGTGGTCGCGATCTTTGTGGTAGCGATACAATTCAAACAGGGCATTCACACCAGGGCGGCTGGCATGTTCCGCAGCGCGGTACAGGTAGTACTCACCGTAGCCAATGAGTTCGGGCTCCAAAAGGTAATGCCCAATAGAGAGATTCGCCGCCGGGTGCTTGGGGTACCGAGCCAAAAAATCGGAAAGGAGTTGAATCGTGTGCTCCCTTAGATCGCACTCTTCCACCAGGGCGCGAGTCATTACCCAGTCCTGACGTTCTGTTCTTTGGGGGAGTTTCCGCAACCGTTCCACCAACCGTTGATTGCGTTGGGAATCCCGGTGCCGGATTTCCCAATCTTTTGAGTTCGTGGTGATCCAGTGGGCCGTCAGTTTATCCTTCAGATTCCGACCAATCTCCTCGGGGAGTTGATGGAAGTACGAATACGGCACATACGGTGGTGTGTGCGTTTCGGGCATATCATAATCCTTGAAGCGCCCCAAACGATCTTTGATCGTCGGGGTTTCCCGCCAATATTCGGTGACAGAGGAATTCAACCAGCGATCCAGAAAGTACTGATCCCTGGGGGACAGGGGTTCGTTTAATTGCGCCTCCAATTGTTCCAAAACATCGGTGGGCATAGTGGGTAGGTGAGCAGATTGATTCCACGTCTGCTTCCAGAAAACATATCCCAGAAAATGCTCCAAATAACCCTCGTGCAACAATGCGGAACGGAAGACGTCCTCGCTATGAAAGTCCTCCGTGAGATTATCCGGAAATCGGTGAAACGAGTGATTCGCCACCGTGTACTTGTAGTAGGCTTTTTGCCCCATTTCATCGATTACTTTGGAGATCGAATATGGCTGCTCCACCAACTGACCATTAACAGCGACTTTTGTTTTGATTTGACTGAGCTGATAAATCCAGATCACCAAAACATACAACAGTCGAAGGGGGACGGAGGCTTTTCCAAAGCTTGAATTGATGGCATTCAGCAACCGGATTTCAAACTCCCGTGC
>JANRMB010000332.1:0-8420 GCA_033761985.1 Candidatus Sumerlaeia bacterium
GCAGGGTTTGAAACTCAGGGAGGCGACCATCGCCAAACATGCGGAAAAAGTCGTCGAACTCGAGTTCTTTGATGGCTGCAATCTTGAGGTCGAGGAGGGCGTTTTGGCGGCGATTCATGTCCACGGCGTTGACTTTTGCCGGGCCGAGAAGGGCGTAGTCCAAGGCGTTGCATCCGGCGCTGGTAATCACGAGGATAGTATCCTGTGGGGTGATTTCCAAGGCCACGCGGTCAAGCCGGGGATCTTCCCAGCAGCAGTTGTACACGAGGTTGTTACCGTGGACATAGGAAAAGGTTTTTCCGCTGATCCAATCCTGAATGGGTTTACGTTTGATTTGAGCCACGGCGGACTGACGCTGATTGGTGCGCTTGAACCGCTGCCGAATACGCTTGAGTCGGCTAAGGGGTCGGTTGTTTTCTTGGGTCTCTTTGGCCATGGGCTGCGTCTCAAAAACCATGCAGTGAAATCTGGTTGTTCACGGAAGTGCGAAAGATAAAGACGTCTCCTTGGGGGATGACAAGCCAAGAATTGGAATGGTATTGGGAATGAGTGAAAGTTTTTCAAAAAACACGGACTCGGATTTGACTCCAGTCCCTGTTTCCGATGCCGAAGCCCCCGGTTTGGCCTATGCCCAAGTTCAATGGTTGGAGAACGGCGCGCCCTTTTCCACCACGTTCGATGACATCTTTTTTCACAAGGAAGACGGGCTGGAAGAAACCCGGTATGTTTTTCTGGGTTGTAACAAACTCAATCAACGGTGGGCCGCCCTGAATGATGCGGAGTTGGCCGCTACGGAGTTTGTGGTGGCGGAGCTCGGCTTCGGTACGGGCATGAACATCCTGGCCGCTGTTCAACTGTGGGAAGAGACCGTGAAGCGGAGCGATCACCGGTTGCATTTGATCAGCCATGAGGTGGCTCCTTTTCAGAAGGAAGATTTGCAACGGGCTCTCGCCGCCTGGCCCTCGCTGGCGAAACAGGCTGAACGACTTTTGCTGCTCTACCCCCCCGCCGTGAGGGGAATTCACCGCCTGCATTTTTCGCCAACCATCACGCTCACCCTTGTTTTTGGGCCTGCGGAAGCGTTTCTGGAAAAGTTCCCATACAAAGCGGATTGCTGGTTTTTGGATGGTTTTGCCCCCTCAAAAAATGAATCGCTTTGGAATGCCCAAATGGCGCGATTAGTAGCGGAACACTCCGCTCCCGGTGCAACGTTCGGCACGTACACCAGCGCTGGGCACGTGCGCCGGGGACTGGAAGCTGTGGGTTTCCATGTGCAAAAGGTGAAGGGATTCGCGTACAAAAAGCAAATGAGCACCGGAGTTTTCGGAGGCGCCGGAACAGAACCGAGCCTGGGGCGACGCCGAAGAGTGGGCTCCGTGGCGGTAATCGGTGGAGGGATTTCGGGGTGCAGCACGGCACGGAGCTTTGCTGAACGGGGTTGGGAGGTGATCCTTTTGGAATCGGAAGCTGAACTCGCCCAAGGGGCATCCGGGAATGTTGTGGGTGTGTTGATGCCCGCCCTTACGGTGCAGCCCACCGCTCGAATGACGCTTTCTCTTCAGGCGGTACTCTACTCCCGGCAGCGGGCGATGCTGCTGGAAGCGGAGGGTCATTCTGTCCGCTGGAACCCCTGCGGTGTGGTGCGACTTGCCAATCACCCGCAGATCAGCAAAATTGTGGAAGTTGCTGAACGATTGAAGCTACCGCCCGAGTTTTTCCGTGTTCTGGAGCCAACTGAACTTGCCGAGGTGGCGGGTATTGCCACTCCGGAGAGCAAGGCGATTCACTTTCCACTCCTGGGTTATCTCTCCCCCCGGGATTACTGCAGGGGGTTGGCGAATCATCCCTTGGTTCAGCTTAAGACAAACGCCAAGGTTCAGCAGGTGGAGCAGCACGGGTTTGCTGATTGGTGTGTAAAAACCGAGGCTGGTGAGGAGTTTTTGGCAGACGTGGTGGTGGTAGCGGCAGGATTCCAAACACTGCAGTTGGAAGCTTTTGAACGCACCCGACTCGGCAGAGTTCGGGGGCAGGTGTTGCACCTTCCTCCTCAAGAGTCGTTGAAGTCTCTCAAGGTGGTGCTTTGTTCCAGTGGTTATCTGACCCCGCAACATGATGGGATGCACCTTTTTGGAGCGACATACGATCGCCAAAACTTGGGGACGGAACTCGACCCTGAAGAGTTGGAACGTTTGGCCGCCACGCTTCCGGAGTTGGCGCCCGGAGTTACGCCCCCCACTCGTGCGGAATTTGCGGGGCGCGCGGGAGTACGCTGCACCAGCCCCGACCGTATGCCGGTTGTCGGCGGGCACCCGGAACTCGCCGGGTTGTATCTTTCCACGGGTCACGGGAGCCATGGGCTGACTTCAGCACCTTTGGCGGCAGAGTTTATCGCCTCGCACGCCAGCGGAGAGCCGCTGAATATGGATGATTCCGTGATCCATGCGTTACGTATTTCCCGCTGAAGACTCACATCCGAAAAGAAGTGCTTCCAACTATTCAATCATTTGGTGAGATCAATCACTGTGTACGATGAATTGGAGAAAAGAATGTTTTCTCCAGAATAGGACTCGCGCAGAACGGCGTACTTAGCGTTGTACAACCGGCCGAAACTCGTGATCTGTTCAATTGTTGGGTCAGTTGTTGGGGGTGTTTGAAAAGAGAGTAGTGGATTGATTTGATAAACAGCCCCGATTCGGGTGGACCATTCCTGAAGTTCCAGAGCCCGATAAGGAACATTCTTCAAATCCACAAGAATGGGCCGCTCCTCCCAAATCCGAAAGTTAGCCATGGCGGGAGGAATCGCAAACATATCGTTGGAAGTTGTATTGCGCTGAATCCAGTGTACCAATTCCGCTCGATCGGAGTCCGCAGGCTTCAATTCGGCAAGCCAGTGCTCTCGTTTTATGGTATTTACGGCATCTCGAAACGGGGAAAGAAGCTGTAATCCAATCAAGATCATGAAAGAAAAAAACATGATAGAGAGGCTAGTTTGAAGGGTAGGGTGGAAATCATTAGTTGTTTGATGCTTGGATTGTTGTCTCCAAAAAAGGATCAGTAATGCCATGGCCAGTGGTCCCCATAGACCAACAAATCGCAACATCAGAAAAGCCAACGGTAAAAACGACCAGTAAATCAATCGGGGAAGTCGAGGCTCCAGACTTCTCAAAAGCTCTATAACAAGCACCAAGTGAAAAAGCCAAAGTAGTGGAAAAAGGCGGAAGGGTTGGAGGTAAGCAACCAACGGAATCGATTCCCATCTACCGAGGAGGACGAATGCAATGCAGGAGAAAACAAACCAAAGCATGAATCCCATAAGAATCCACAAGCACTTACCGGGTTCAGCTTTCACACGCCACCAACCAATCACGGTGCTGATCAGTATAGCACTCCACTGAAACCAATGAGTGACGGGCCACGTCCAGGGTTGGTGGTGATGCGGGTGCCGGAACTGGAGCACTCGGATTACCTCCACCCCCGAAAGTCCTCCCGATGGGGGAAAAAAGAATCCCTTCAATGCATAAATCCAGGAGGGAGCGCCCAAAAAAAGAACAACAAGAAGTGATGCCCAAAACTGCCACTTTCTTAGGGAAGAGAAAAAAAGTGTGGCGAAGACGATGGCCATGACCGGGCCTGCGATAAATAGATGGGAATAAAGTCCACCACCCGCAAACAGGCCCAGTTGAAAGTAATCCTTGGTAGCTACGCCGGAATCTTTCCTCAGTATACGACAACCCAAGGCCAGAATCCATACGCTGAATGCCATTCCCAAAAATGCGGGTTCCCAATTCCCCCCTTGAAGATAATGGCTACCAACGCGGAGTCTCGGTTCGGCCAGCGTGAAAACCATGGCAGATACGGCCGTGTAGTTTCTGCCCGGAAGGAGTTCCAAAACCAACCTCCAGATGCCCATCAACAACAAGGCTCTGGTGGCCAAATGAAGAAGCAAGAAAGTGGTGGGTTCACCGAGGAGTTGACAAATGGGAGAAACAATCACCAAGAGTTGTGGATGCGGTACGGGGGTTCCCATCATCCAATCGCCGGAGAGCCAATCGGGGTTGGCCAATCGACGGAGAAAACTAATCAGAAAATCCTGATTCCCAACGCCAAATCGGTGTCCTTGGATGATCACCAGCAAAGGCGTGAGCGCCAAAGCAAAGAAATCCATTTGCAGGGAAGTGGAGTTTCTGCCTTGGGCCGAAAAAGTATCAGAAAGGGCCATGGTTGGCTCGTTGGTTGTCCGTATGGTGAATGGAATTGTGTCTGAGCTGCGGGAGTATATCTGAGGCTCCGGTAGAAAATCTTCAGAGTCAAACCGTGGTTTCAAAGGAATTCACGTTGTGGCCGAGAAGTAATCTTCCGAAGCGTTTTCTGTTTCCCGTTGGGAACCGTCCTCTTCTTGGGCAAATGATGCGAAACCAAAGACCGAAGTTGGCCGAAAATCTCGATTCAAGAACTCAAGCTAATGACACATAGTACTATTCTGGTGGCCGGAATCACCAACATGGAAACCACTGTAAGGGTGGAGGGTTTCCCGTTGGAATACACCAAATCCCGGTTTGCGTTTGATGGCGTCACCGACAGGGTGGGGGGAGTTGGCTATAATGTGGCCAGAATGCTTGCGGCCATGGGGGCCCGGGTGGAGTTGTTCACGCTTTTGGGGCACGATTTGGTCGGAAATGTTTTACGTGAGAAGTTGGCCTCAATTGCTGGTTTGGGGCAGCGGTGTATTCAGCAAACGGAGGCACAATCGCTCCGCAGTACTATCTTGGTGGATCCTGCGGGGCGGGGAGCAATGTTCACCGATTTGAAGAACTCCCAGGATTTGGCGTTGCCAGTTGAGGTGATTCATCAATCCCTGACCGGCGTGGAATGGGTTCATGCGAGTAACATCAACTGGGCTCTTTCCGTGGCACAAGCCGCCAAGGCCCGGGGCATTACGGTGTCCACGGATGTTCAGAACCTTCGACGGCTCGATGACCCCTACAACAGTCGGTTTCTGGCGGCGGCAGATTGGGTGTTTCTCAGCGGTGAGCAGGTAGACGGAAGCCAGCAAGCTTTTCTGGAGCAGTTGATGGCGCAGTATCCAGTTACCGGGGTGGTGATGACGCTTGCTGAGAATGGAGCACTTCTCTGTACAAGAAATAGAGACGGAAAGAACGAGATTCGGCACCAACATGCAATTCTTCAAGGGCCGGTTGTGAATGTAACAGGGGCAGGTGATACCCTTGCGGCGGGGTTTATGGCGGGGATGCAACAGGGCCTTTCCCCATGGGAATCACTCCTAATGGGGCAGGTGGCCGCTGGTTTTCGCATCACCCAGCCTAGTTCCAGTGATGGAGTTCCCGATACCGTTTGGCTCAAAGAGGAGTGTAAGAAGCTACTCCATGAAGAGCCTTTTGGTTGACCTCCGGGGAGTGTTTCCCTCGTTCTACTTTCCAAGACGCTTCACGTTTCTCCAATAAAATTCTCTTTTGCAAAGTTCTGGTTTGATGACGATTGATACCCTTGCCTCCATGCCCGAACCAGACGACTTCAACGACGGTACTTTTGTCTTCAAACCCACGTTTGATAGCAGCGACTCGGTCAAGCTCGACAAGGTGCATTATCTTGTGGTGATCCGTGGAAATGAAGTAGGGAAACGGATAGAAGTGGGTGATTCACCCATTACGTTTGGAAGAACGAATCAAGCGACGCATGTGCTGGATGATCAGCGGATTTCCAAGCTGCATTGCAAAATCAACCTTCTGGGTGGGGAGTTGATCATCACCGATATGGGTTCCACCAATGGGACTTATCTGGATGGTGAACGTGTTCAGGGGAGCCGTGTTTTCCCACCGGAATCCGTGGTGCAACTCGGGCAGCATAAGCTGAAGCATGAGTTCCGCCGCCGGGAAGATGCGGAATCCAGCGATCACCTGAACGCCGAACTTCAAAAAGCCCGGGATTATGTTTTCTCGCTTCTTCCCAAACCCTTGGAAAACCAGCACTTACTGGTGGACTGGACGTTTGCTCCCTCGGACATGTTGGGGGGCGATGCCTTCGGGTATCACCTGATTGACCCCGATCATTATGCCTTCTACCTGCTGGATGTTTGTGGTCACGGGGTGGGCGCGGCAATGCACTCCAGTTCGGCGCTGAATGTTGTTCGCAGTATGTCCCTCCCGAATGTGGATTTTCATAGTCCGGCCCAAGTGTTGACGGAACTGAATAAAATCTTCCAGATGGAAGACCACGGGAACATGTACTTCACGATGTGGTACGGGGTGTTTTGTCTCAGCAAAAAAACGCTGAAGTACGCTTCCGCCGGTCACCCACCGTCGCTTTTGTTCAAGGCCACGGGTGGGAATATCGCTCTGCTGAAAACCAAGGGATTGGCGATTGGGGCGATTCCCAAGCTCACGTATCCTGAGGTGGAAACCACGATCCAGAGCGGGGATCAGCTTTTCATTTTCAGTGACGGCGCCTATGAAATCCGCACCCCCGATGGTGGCGAATGGGGTTTGCCCGATTTTCAGGAAGTGCTGCGAAATTCCGCCTCGGAACCGAAGGAAAAAAGCTCCCGGGTGAAGGCTGCTGTGGAACACATCGCAGGGACATCGCGATTTGAGGACGATTTTTCCCTGATTTGTGTTCAGTTTCTGTGAGATCGACACACAAACTCCAAATGATGCTTGAGGCCCGGAAAAAGTGCCCGGATTTTGGAGCCATTCTGAATCACAAAAGGGTTCCGCTATGGAATTGCGTCTAAACGATCAACAAACCGCCTATCGCCACCTGACGCTGGTGGGGCGTTTGGATACTCGCGGGGTGGATTCTGTGGAGATCAAGTTCAACGCATTGATTGGCCCAAAAGCCAAAAACGTCCTCTTGGATTTCGCCGAAGTCAGCTTCTTGAGCTCCATGGGGATTCGAATGCTGTTGACCATGGCCCGGGTATGTTCCCGCAACGGCGGTGTGATGGTGGTGCTCAATCCCCAACCGCTTGTTCATGAAGCCATGCAACACGCTTCTTTGGATGATTTGATTCCGGTCGTGACTTCTATCGCGGAAGCGGAGCAGGCGTTCCCCGCCTGAATGACCTCATCTTGACCTCAACGGAGATGATCAAACGGATGAGCAGCAAGAACCGGCAATTGGCTCGTGAGGTTCGCAGCAAGTCGGATTTGTTTGACTTGATGGACGAGTCGCGGGAACTGCTGGAATCCGTGGAGGTTTCCCCCAAAGCAATCTACACTGTGGAACTTGCCTTGGAAGAACTTGTGACCAACGTGCTCCGTTATGGTTTCCCTGAGAATCCTTCCGGGGCGGTTGTGGGGGTGGAAGTCGAGCTTCAGGAAGATTTGGTGGTGTTGACGTTTATCGATGAAGGTTGCCCGTTTGATCCCGTGGCGGCTGAACCACCACAAATTCCTTTAACGCTGGAAGAAGCACCCATCGGCGGACTTGGGATCAAGATGCTCAAAAAATCGGCACATTCTTTTGAGTATTTCCGCGAGGATAATCGCAACATTGTGGTTGTACAAATTCTGCGCTGAACACGATTTCGGCTGTACCAAAAGGTACCGGCAAGTTCCTGTTTGAACCCCTTATTTGTTTTCAGTTATTGATTTTCCTGAAGTTGCAGCTCGGGCATGATTGGTATGGAGGAAGCCTGAAGATTGGGCAAATCCATTTCACCAAGAGGCTCAACCGTGAATCCGCTTTTCTCCGATCGTCTTCCCTTTTCCACTCATACGCTCAGGGCGTTTTTGCTCTGCGGCGTGCTTCTCACTCTCAGCACCACGGATTCCCACGCACAAACTCTGAGGGAACGCTTCAAACGAAATTCCGCGAGTCAACCGGCTGCAGCCATGGACGCCGCCACCATGGCTGCCCAAATGATGCAACGTCATGACGCCAACGGGGATGGTCTGCTCGACCGTTTGGAGTTTGAACAAATCCCTCGAATCGAGAAAAAGGACGAGGTTTTTCTGGCGATGGATGCCGATGGAAATCTGGGGATTTCCACCGCGGAAGTAGAGGAGGCCTTGGCGGCTCGCTTTGCGTCGCAACCCGGGGCGGATGATTCCTCGCTCCCCTACTCCGTGCATCGGGATTTGGTGTACGGTAAGAGTGGCCATGAGCGGCAGAAGCTGGATGTTTATGTTCCCAAGGGTGAAGTTGCCACTCCGAAGCCGGTGATGGTGTTCATCCACGGCGGCGGTTGGACGATTGGGGACAAGCGGCACATACAGGAGCAACCGGCCCACTTTACCTCCAAAGGGATGGTTTATGTGACGATCAACTATCGGTTGGGGCCGGATTACATTCACCCGGCCTTGGTGGAGGATTGTGCCGAGGCAATCGCTTGGGTGCATGACCACATCGGGGAATATGGTGGCGACCCCGGGAAGATTTTTGTGATGGGGCATTCCGCCGGA
>JANRMB010000333.1:0-3233 GCA_033761985.1 Candidatus Sumerlaeia bacterium
TTGGAACACCCGAACATCGTTCCCGTGTATGATCTCGGGCTTGATGATCAGGGCCTTCCACTCCTCGCCATGAAGCTGGTGCGCGGCCTCCGCGGGAGCGATGTGCTGGAGGAAGACCGTGAGAAGATGGCCTTCCGGGATTTCCTGCGGAAGCACCTCGCCGTTCTGATCGATGTCTCCCAAGCCGTTGCTTTTGCCCACTCGAGGGGGATCATCCACCGCGACATCAAGCCCTCACAGGTAATGCTGGGGGAGTTCGGTGAAGCGCTCCTGATGGATTGGGGTCTGGCTCTGATTCACGATTATGATCTGGTGCGGCGCGTTTCCCCCAGCGTGGCCAACATCGAATACACCCCCACGGGCCGCAACGCCTCCAGCCCCGCGGGGACTCCTGCCTATATGGCCCCCGAACAAACAAAAAACGATGCCTCGGGCGTGGGAACGTGGACAGATATCTTCCTACTGGGGGGAACGCTCTACTACATCCTAACCGGCACAACCCCGAACAAGGGCGAGGACAGCACCGAGGCCTTCGACTTCGCCGCCAAGGAAAGCATTGAGCCCCCGGAAATCCGCATCCGGAATCATGAAATCCCCCGGGAGCTTTCCCAACTCGCCATTCGTTGTCTTCGGCGCGATCCAAAAGATCGCTCGCTGACCGCTGTGGAATTTCTCAACGCACTGAAGGAATACCAAACAGGTTCCTCCAAACGGAGCGAAGCCCAACTCCTGCTGGAACAGGCGGCAGAACTCGGCAATCGGCTTTCCTCAGAAAACTACGAGGAACTCGAGGAATGCACCACCCTGCTCGACCGAGCACTGACGCTCTGGCCGGAAAATGAACAGGGTCTTAAGCTTCGCCAACGGATTTTGGTGCAGTATTGCCAAGCAGCGCTGAACAACCGCGACCTCCGCCTCGCCCGCCTTCAGGCGGAGCGCCTTGATTTCGGCCCACAGCGCGATCAGCTTCTGCTCGAGATCAAAACCCGTGAGATGGAACAACAGACCACCAGTCGCCGCTTGGCCGATGCCGATGCCCAGCTCAAAATCTCCCTTGAGCACGCTGAAAGCGCCCGCCAACAAGCGGAAAACCTCGTAAGCTTTATGCTGCAGGATGTGTACACCAACCTTCAACTGCTGCACCGCGAGGAACTTCTCGACGAAATAGGTCAACGTACCCTTCGCTACTTCAAACAAAACCCCGACAAGGAACAGGACTCCGAAACGCTCCACAACCGTGCCCTGACACTGCAGAATATCGGTCACGTGTTCCGCAAACGCGGGAAGATTGATCGCGCTTTGAAGGCGTATCAGGAAGCTCACCAGATTTACCAGGGCCTCTTCCGTCGCGACGCCGATAACAACCGGTGGCGATTGGCGCTCTCCGATCACCAGATACACCTCGCCACATTGCATCGTCTGCAGGCTCGCTATGATGAAGCTCTGCGTTGTGTGCGGATCGCCCTGGATATTCGCAATCGTCTGGCGGCCCAGGTTCCCAACGATACACTCTACTTGGTGGCCGTGGCGAAAGCCTATATTCTGGAAGGCGAAATCCTGCTGGATTACGCCCAACCCTCCGCCGGCCTTCAGAGCTTCTCCAAAGCACGCAGCATCGGCGAACTGCTCCACTCGGACAAAAGCACGTTGGAGGAACTCCACGTTCTCACGGATTCGCTCTTCGGTGAGTCCACCGTTCACTTTATGAATCAGGACTATCGGCGTTCTGAAAGCCTGTGTGATGAAGCCAACAAAATCATCATCGGCATTCTGGTGAAAAACGATAAGCACCTCGATACCATCCTTCGCTATGCCGTGGGGATGGAAAAGAAAGGCGAGTTACTGGAGGCAAAATTCTCCTACCCCAAAGCCGTAATCGCCTACAACAAAGCCTCCGAGCTTTTGGAGAGATTGCTCAAGAACGACCCCACGAATCCCCTCTTCCAGAAGATGCTCGCGTTTACACTCGGCAAAACCGCTCGTTCACTTCACGCTACCGGCGAAATCGCCCAATCCCATGAAACGTACGAACGTGCCACAGCATTCGAACGCCAATACAGCGCCCATACTGTTCTTCACCCCGATGACTTTCTTTCGCTAACCCGCCTCTACATTGATTTGGCAGAGCTGAACCTCGATACTGTGGAGCCGCGCGAAGCAGGTCGGGCGTTGGAACGTGCAGAGCACTTCTTCCAACAGATCGAACAGCAGCCGCACGAAAACAAACTCATCACGCTCCTTAAAGCACGCATTCAACTTCTCAAGGGCCGTATGATGCAAATCAAAGGAGAAACCAACGCCCGCGTCACCATTCTGGGAGAAGTTGTATCGCAACTGGAGCCCTACGTGGAATTGGAAAGCCAGCCGGGACTCTACAGCTCCCTTTTGTTGCAAGCCCTCTTCTATTCCAATCAGTTTGGCCGCTCCAAAGAACTCCTCCAAAAGTTGGAAACCAGCGGGTATAGGGAATTCCTTTTCCTGCGATTCTGTCGAATTCACCAAATGAATACCCCCAAACCTACGAATGAGCACAAATCTTGATCCCGACAAGGTGATAGAATACTGCCGGACGATGGAACTCCCTTCATGGCCATGATGCTCCAACCTTCAGATAAAACCCTTCTTCCCATTATGGAGAAAGTTCAGGCTCAGGAGCGCCTGAGTTTTGAGGATGGGCTCGCCCTTTATCGCTCCCACGATCTCCCCACAATTGGAGCCATGGCCAACTCTGTTCGTGAGCGACTCCACGGAGCTAAAACCTACTACAACATCAACTTGCATATAAATCCCACCAACACCTGCTTCATGAGCTGCAAGTTCTGCGCATTTGGACGCAAGGCGTTCGATGACAAATCCTACATTCTCACAGCAGATCAAATTGTGGAACGTGCCCACAAGTACCTTCCTGAAGGCGCGAACGAGATTCACCTCGTCGGCGGACTCGATCCACGGCTGAAGCTGGAATACTACTGTGCCTACATCAGCTCGCTCAAAAAAGCCTTCCCTCACATCCACATCAAAACACTCACCCCGGTGGAAGTGGTCTTCATCGCCAAGATGAGCAAGAAAACCATCGGCGAAGTTATCGAGGCACTGCATCAGGCAGGGATGGATTCCATGCCCGGTGGTGGCGCGGAAATCTTTGATGAAACCATTCGCGAACAAATCTGCGAACACAAATGCGACGCCTCCGGTTGGTTTGAAACCCACCGCGAACTGCACAAACGCAGCCT
>JANRMB010000334.1:0-2173 GCA_033761985.1 Candidatus Sumerlaeia bacterium
CCTTGCACACACTTCCGCCGAAATACTTGATAGCAGGTTTCCACATCGGTGAGTTGCATGTTTTGTCGGCTAAGTCCTCTTCGGTAGAGAAGATCCACCCAGAAGTTCACCGCCATATTTCCCCAGTATTGAAGGAACGTCATGTTTGGGCGCCCCCGGAGGAACCGAGAACCGAAAACGATATCAGCTTCTCCTTTTTCAATCGGCTCCAACAACGATGGGTAATCATCGGGGTCGAGTTCCAGATCGGCATCCTGAAAAATAATTACATCGCCCTTTGCACGGCGCATTCCCACTTTCAGCGCATTGCCGCGTCCCCTCCGAGCTTTTTGATAGATTACGGTTGTATCGGGAAAGCGCTCCTGTTCCCGAAGTTTTTCCACAGTACCATCCTCAGACGCACCATCCACCACGATAATTTCCTTCTCCACTGGAGAGCGACGCACCTTCTCCAGAATCAAATCGATGGTACGTACTTCATTGTAAACGGGGACGATGACGGTTACTTTCATGGCTGGGGAGGGGCGTTTCCGGCGAGAGGTTCGATTCGGTATAGCTGAGTGGGAATAGCAGTTGCAAGAACACCTTGCTCCAAAAACAGATCATATTCTTCCTGGGAGAGAAGATTTTCAACAACAGTTAGCCGAAACTCCTGACTCAGATATTGAAGCATCAAAGGATCAGTATCGGTGGTGAAAATGGGGACACGGGAAGCATTTGGCATGATGATCTGATTGCGAATCATGGCATATTGATCCTCAGCGGTGAACTGGGAAAAGTGCCCCGGTTTCGCTTCTACAAATCGACCATGCGGATCAGTTCCTTCGGCAGGGAGCATCGCCCCATACCACGGTTGCCGCATGAAGTTTGCACCCACCACAAGAACCTCACGCTTTTTCCCCTGCACAAGTTGGGCGTACCACATCCCGTAAATATCGTAATCGCCATGTGTAATGAGGAGAGCGTTTTCAGGAAGCGCCAACGTCATCCGTTCTAACACCAACCGCGCCGTTTGGTGATTCTGCCGCATCCCCACCTTGCTGTTTGCCATAAAGGAAAGAAACGCCAATAGTCCCATAAAGATCACTAGGCGAATGCGTTTTTCCGGAAGATGGTATTCGAAGTGTTTGATGATGATTTGAATGAGTTCATTCAATCCGATGAGGAGAGGTGCGGCCATCATCACATACAGGGAGAGAAAGTAATCGGAGATATCGGGAATTCGATAGGTGAGAAGGAGGAAGAGCAAAAACGCGATTCCCAAGAGCAAACCCGCGAACTGGAATCTGTTTTGGGTCCAGAGGACTTTGAGTCCCCATACCACGAGACCAATTTGGAAAAATCCCATCGTCTTGTACAGGTACCGACTGAAATCATTCGATAGTGGATGGAAGCCAAACAACTGTCCCCCATATTGAACCACGCAGTTGATGAGGATGGAGATTGCATGGGGAAGCCATGTCTCAAACGTAAAGGGCGTTCCAGGGCGTTCCTGTAAAAACTGCGAGGACTTGTAATCGCCTCCGGTTAGGAGCCACATCAGCCCATCAACCGATTCCGCATTTCCCCAATTAATCGCCGGGTTTTGTGCTGCCCTCAACATGAGGAGCCCGTAGAGAAGAATGGCGGGGAGGCTCACCGCCAACAGAGGGAAGGGAAGGGAACGAATTCCCAGATGTTGTTTGCGGAACGATTCCACCAACCGAAATCCAAAGAGCGGAAAAACCGCCAGAATACTGAGGTGGTTTGCAAGTCCAAGGCTGAGAAGCAACCCCGCAACGGTTAACTGCCGCCAACAGAGAGCGCTATCGAGTTTGGAACAGAGAATCGCCAAGGCACCCAACATCAGCAAGGCGTTCAACCCATAAACTTCCACCAGAGTGGCCTGTCCCCACAAACCGCTCGATAAAGCACCGGCCAAGCCGAGACCGATGATACACAAAGGCGGGAAAGGTGAGGGAAGAACATCCAGAGTTTTCCTCAAAAGCCGACCGCAAAGCAACGTCCAGCAAGCTGCTGCACAAGCGGCAAAAAAAGAACAGACCATCGCAGCGTTGGTATAGCTACTGGCAAACGGGGACAGAGCTTCAATGAAAAGTGGATACCCGGTGGGATGCGGGACACCCCGAACGGCAGCGGTAGCGACAAATTCCAGTCCATCCCCAAACACAGG
>JANRMB010000335.1:0-15603 GCA_033761985.1 Candidatus Sumerlaeia bacterium
CCCTCAGCAACGCTATCATTACCTGATTCATTCAATTCCGGAGGAGTACTGCGAGGCACACCTTCAGAATACCGTGTGGTTTGAGTTGGCTCCCGGTGAAAAGCCAGAAGATCTTTACTACTTGGATGAAGAACTCATGAATAGCATTGCACCTAATGTCCTTATGGCTGTGGAGAGATCGGGTTCGATTGCCGCACTCGACGACCTTCTATGCCCCTCATCCCAGGGAGTGAAACCGGAGGAATGTTATGGCGATTTTCGGCATTTCAAAAAGATCCTTCTGGAGAAAGGTTTCAAGGAACAGGGTGAATTCAACGAAATTTCTGACATCTGTCACGTCATGATGTCCAAGGGTGGTTACTGTGATTGTGAGGTTCTGTTCAATGTTGTGGAAACAAGCAGGCTGAAGTCACAATACTGGAAGGAACGTGCTTCGGCATACCAAATCGATGATTCAGGGGATCCGTCTCTTCGTAACAGTGAAAATTAACATGAGGTTTCCGTTCGTGACCCTATGAACAAAACTCAAGTCTTCATTGCAACGTTGCGCGCCGGGAGTTTTTGCGCACGGCATTTTCTGGCCCTGACCATAACCGTTGCGACGGCGTGCGCGGTTTGGACGGTGTTTTACTTCGCGCTTCTGTTTGTTGCTCTCCTTACGGGTAGCGGAGTTGGGGGGCTACTGACCTATCCAATCGGACTGATTTTGATCTTTTTTTCCACCACTGTCATCAGTCTCATCTTGTTGTTCCCGTCCACTGCCTCAGCGGAGTGGTTTGCTCGTTGGCGCGGATTCCCTATCCTCGCTCAAATCCCTCTCAGTCTAGTTGCCATGGCTCTTCTTTGCCTTCTAACCGTCGGCATCCCCTCGGTTTTCAGCCCAGAATCCACGTTTTACAGTTTCTTGCTGGGGTTTGGATTTCTCTTTTTGGTGCTTCTTGTTCCACTCGGTTTCTACTGGTGGGTGGCACAGAGCCTCCCGTTGGTGTTATCGATTTTCCGCTCTCTTCTTAAATTACTTCGCAGGTGAAATTCCCTACAGATTTTCCCCCCGCTTTATCCTTGCGGCCACAAGTTTTGTTTGATTTGAAGAGTGATCTTGTTTTCGTGATTCAGTAGAGAACTTGTTCGGAGGGAAGGCGGTGGCTCCCACCTTCACAGTGGATCAGGTGTTGGGTTTGGCCCCGGATGCAGCCTCTGCTTCCGCAGGGAAGGGGCTTGCCACTACTCGCAAGTGGGTTTCCCTCTGCAAAAATGCTGAGGCGCTTTGGGGCGAATGCCAAGGGAGCGGAAGCACTCCGTATCAAGTGCGGATCGATTTGTCTGAACCTGCCTTTAAGTGTTCGTGCCCCAGCCGAAAGTTCCCATGCAAACATGGCATCGGGTTGTTGCTGCTGTGGTCGGGTTCTGCCGATGCCTTTCAGGAATCTGCTGCACCCGCGTGGGTGACGGAGTGGTTGGATACACGGAAAGCGCGGGCCGAAAAGAAAGCGGAACAGCATGAGTCTGGAACCCAAAAACAGGCCGACCCCGTGGCGCAGGCAAAACGAGCAGAGAAGCGGGAATCCCGGGTGGAAGCAGGAATCGAGGAGTTGGAAACTTGGCTCAAGGATTTGGTGCGCAGGGGATTTGCCGCAGCCAAAGTCGAGCCTGCCTCTTTTTGGACCCGCATGGAAGCGCGTATGGTGGATGCCCAAGCGCCGGGTTTATCCCGGTATGTGCGGTCGCTCTTCAGCGCTTGTAGTTCGGGCGAGGGTTGGGAGGAGCGCACGCTCAGGGAAGCAGGGAGATTGTATCTGTTGATTCAATCCTGGAAAAATCAGTCCGCTCTTGCGGAGGACTTCCGAGAGGAGGTTCGCACGCTGGTGGGTTTTGCTCCCAGCAAAGAGGTCGTGCTCGCTGGTGATCCGGTGCAGGATTTGTGGTATGTTTGGGGGCAACGCGTGGAGGAATTGGAGGATGGTTTGCGACTTCAACGCACTTGGTTACAGGGCACGAAAACCAAGCGTTGGGCAATCACCCTTTCCTACGCCCGCAAGGGGATGCCGTTCGAGTTTTCTTTTGTCCCCGGTTCTGGGTATGAAAGCGAATTGGTATTTTATCCTTCCAGCGTCCCCCGGAGAGCATTGGAGAAAAAACGGGGACAGATGAGTCTATTATCCGAATTGCCGACGGTACAATTCTTTGACGAAGCCTTGGCAGAGTATGCCTCAGCGCTGGCAGCAAATCCTTTTGTGGAGGTTCAACCGATTGCCATTCGCGCGGCACGGTTGGTGCCCCAAGGAAACGGCTTCGTGGTGGCCGATTCCACAAATTGTTTGATCCCTTTGAGGGGTGATCCCGAGGAGTATTGGAAAGCGTATGCGGGGACAGGTGGTCAGCCTGTGGTTTTATTCGGTGAGTGGAATGAATCCACGTTTACGTTGCTTTCCTACAACATAAACGGTGTGCATCGCACCGTGAAGGGGGGTGTTGCATGATTGCCTGGAAGGAACTGGCGCGGACAGCAATCGTTGGAACGGAACGTCAATCGGTGCTCCCCTCACCACAACCACCTACATTAGGTGCATTTTTTCAAGAATATAAAACTGCCAACTCTGAGGAGGAAGTCCTGCTAAAGGCAGCGGTCATGGGGACATGGAAAGCCGCAGCGCTTCAACTCCGAGAAACCCCCGGATTGGAACCTGTCCCCGATGTGGAGGTGGAGTCGCACCCCACAACCAAACCAAAGTTGAACACCCTGCTTCAACAAATGAGCGAGGATGCTCCCCAAATCGCCGCAGAAGTGTTGGAGGGTGTTCGGCGTGCCGGGATGATTCTATCCCCCGAATTGCTCCCAACATTTTTTGAACTGGCTCGACGCGACAAATCCCTGAGGGAAGTTGTATCCGCCGTGGGTGGGAAGCGTGGTGCTGCCCTCGCCAGAAGACGAAGCGACTGGGAGTTCCTTTTGGGGAATGCCACGGGGTTGCAGGAAAGCGCCTGGGAGGGACCCCGACAGGAACGCGTGGCCTATTTGCGGGAACTCCGCTTGGAGCAGAAGGAAAAGGCTCGCCAGTTGGTTCAGGAATGTTGGAAAGGGGAGCAGGCTGCCAACAGGCGGGATTTTCTGTTGGCACTGGAGGTGGGACTTGCCTTGGAAGACGAAGCATTCCTCGAGAGTGCCCTCGACGACAAAAGCAAAGAGGTGCGCGAAGCTGCCCAATCGCTGTTGGCACGCTTGCCTGACTCTGCGTTTGTGAAACGAATGACAGAACGTGCCCGTGGTTGCCTTCAAGTTGTGAAAAAAAGTGGTTTGTTGAGTAGGGCAATCACCGCTCTCAGTGGGGGGACAGGGACTTCCTTTAGCATCGAGGCTCCTTCGCAATTAGATGCTCAAGCCAAAAGGGACGGATTGGAGTTATCGGCTCCCAAACCAACCGATCCCGCTGGTTTTGTCGCGGAACAGCGCGGGGAAGTTCTCGAGAAAATCATCGCAGGGACACCCCTCAATTTTTGGATTCAGGAAACAGGGTTGACTCCTGAAGAGTTGATCTCTGGATCGCAAAAGGCTAACTATATCGGGCGCATCATTCGGGGATGGGAATTGGCCGCCGCATATCAACACCATGACGACTGGGCAAAAGCGCTGGTGCTTCATCGAGTGATTCATGGCACGATTGATCACAATCCGGGTGGTTTGTTTGTCGCGCTTCCCCGCCAGGAGCAGGAATGGGTTATGGAACGAGCCGCCGAATACTCGTCTCAACAGTATGCCTCGATGTCAAATCTCATGGCGGCTCCCCTTAGCCTTGAGATCACCCGCAAATTGCACGCACTGCTCAATGAATCCATCACCAAGCCGAAGAACGGCTATGATTACGAGGGGTATCGACTCATTCAAATCCTCTGCCTTCAAGGGGCGTTGGAGTTTTATCCACAGCTCGTGGAATATGCCAAACCGTATGTGAGTGAACCAACTTCCTACACGGAAACGTGGAACAAGAATCTTTTCATTTACGAACTCAGACACACCCTCTTTCAGGAGATCAAATCATGACGAATGCGCTGCGCAATCATGCAGAACAACAATTCGCCGAAGAGCTGGAAGCGCTTTCGGCAGTGGATAAGCGTCAGCGCCCGCCGCAATGGAGGCTTTCACCCTGGGCCGTGGTGACGTATCTCCTCGGAGGTAAGTTGGACAACGGCGCCGTGATTTCCCCCAAGTACATCGGCAATCGCCGGTTGATGGAAATCGCTGTCTCCACCTTGGCCACCGATCGCGCGTTGCTTCTGTATGGTGTGCCGGGAACGGCGAAGTCGTGGGTCTCAGAGCACCTCGCTGCGGCCATCTCAGGGGATTCCACGCTCTTGATTCAAGGAACAGCGGGGACAAGCGAGGAGTCCATCCGGTATGGTTGGAATTACGCCCTGCTCCTCGCCAAGGGGCCATCCCGCGAAGCGCTGGTTCAAAGCCCGATGATGCGCGCCATGGAACTGGGGCAGATTGCACGGTTGGAGGAGCTGACGCGGATCCCCGCGGATGTGCAGGATACACTCATCACCATCCTTTCCGAAAAAACACTCCCCATCCCTGAATTGAATTCCGAAGCCCAGGCAAGGAAAGGTTTCAATGTGATTGCAACCGCCAACAACAGGGACAAAGGAGTCAATGAGATGTCCAGCGCGTTGAAGCGACGCTTCAACACAGTGATTTTGCCCACGCCAGAAACCATCGAAGAGGAGGTGGATATTGTGGAGCGCCGGGTGGCCTCGCTGGGGAGAGCATTGGAAATCCCGGCGGAAAAACCCGCGCTGGAAGAAATTCGGCGTATCGTCTCCATCTTTCGAGAACTGCGCACCGGTTTGACGCTGGATGGCAAAATGAAACTCAAATCACCCAGCGGAACGCTGAGCACCGCTGAGGCCATCTCCGTGGTGACTAGTGGTTTGGCACTGGCTGCGCATTTTGGGGACGGAGAACTCAAGGCGGGGGATGTGGCATCGGGAATCATGGGGGCAATCGTCAAAGATCCGGTTCAGGATGCGATCGTCTTCCGGGAGTATCTGGAAACAGTCGCCAAGGATCGGGAAGGCTGGAAAGACCTCTACCGCGCGTGCAGAGAAATGTGCTGAAAGCATCATTCCGATGACCACTCAAGCAGGCAGCAACAACGTTCACCTTTTTGGCATTCGGCACCATGGGCCGGGTTCAGCGCGCAGCATGATTCATGCGCTGGAATCCCTCCAGCCCGATTGTGTCCTGATTGAGGGCCCGGAGGATGCCAATCACCTGATCGGGTTTGTTGCCGATCCTGCGATGAAACCTCCGGTGGCGTTGTTGGTTTACGACCCCGAGGAACCGAGGCGCTGCGCCTTCTATCCCTTTGCGGAGTTTTCCCCGGAGTGGCAGGCCATGAGTTTTGCTCTGCGCCATAACATTCCCGTTCGGTTTATGGATCTTCCTCAACGGCACCAGTTGGCGTTGCGGATTCAACAGGAGAAGGAGCTCGCCGAGCTCATCAAGGCCGCAGAGGAAAAGGAACGCTCAGAACTAGACGATGAACAGAAGGAGATTCATGGGGACACTGATGCCGAAAACTCCCCAACTGAGTATTGGCATGAAGACCCCCTAAGTCATATTGCCCATGCTGCGGGGTTTGAAGATACCGAGCGCTGGTGGGAATTCTTTGTGGAGCAGCGCAGAAACGCTGGAGAGGTCTTTCAGGCGATTGCGGAAGTAATGACCACCTTGCGGAAGGAATTTCCCGAAGGCCCCGATCAGCAACGGGAATCCCTTCGCGAGGCCTTTATGCGCACCACCATCCGCGCCGCACAGAAGGAAGGATTCACCCGGATTGCCGTGGTGTGTGGGGCATGGCACGTCCCCGCATTGGCTACCATGCCTTCAGCCAAGGATGATGCCAATACCTTGAAGGGTCTCCCCAAGATTAAGGTGGAAGCCACGTGGGCTCCATGGACGTTTCCGCGCCTTGCCATCGCCAGCGGATATGGTGCAGGTGTGGAGTCACCCGGTTGGTATTCCTTCCTGTGGCAGAATTCTTCCTGCAGTGCGGATGCCGCACGACTCTCCACTCTCTGGTTGGCCCGCGTGGCGTCACTGCTCAGGGAGAAGGATTTTGATGTTTCCTCCGCTCACCTGATTGAAGCGGTTCGATTGGTGGAGGCGCTCTGTGCTTTGCGTGGTTTGCCGTTGCCGGGTTTGCGAGAACTCAACGAAGCGATTGTGGGGGTACTTCTTTTTGGCGATGCGCTTCCTTTGTCCCTCATTCATAAGAAGCTGGTTATTGGGGAGGCCTTGGGAGAGGTTCCCTCCGGTGTTCCCCTGGTGCCCTTGCAACAGGATTTGGAACATCAACAAAAGTCCTTACGCCTCAAGCCCGCTGCGGTATTCAAGGATTACGATCTCGATCTCCGATCCGAAAATGATCTGGCGAGAAGTCACCTACTGCACCGACTTCGGATCTTGGGAGTCAACTGGGGGACATGTCAGGGGGGTGGAGGTCGTGGTACATTCCGGGAACGTTGGCGGCTTCAGTGGGACCCCGAAATGGTGGTGGCAGTTGTGTCGGCCGCGATCCATGGAAACACCGTGGAATCTGCGGCCAATTCCTGTATTCAAAAACGCATTCTCGAAGCCAGGCAACTTGCCGATCTTACAACCCAACTGGAAGTCGTGCTTCTGGCGGAACTTCCGAATGCTCTAGGGGCCTTGATTTCACGGTTGGAGCAAATGGCCGCTGTTGCCAGCGATGTGAATCAATTGCTGGATGCCGTTCCTTCGCTGGCTCAGGCCACGCGATATGGGAACGTCAGGGGGACGGATCTGAAGCAGCTCGGCGAAGTGTTGGAAGCATTGGTTGTTCGCGGTGGCATTGGTCTTTCAGCCGCTTGCGCCAGCTTGGATGATGATGCCGCTTCTACGATGGCCCTACGGCTTTCTGCAACCGATGCTGCGGTCATTCTGGTGGAGAACGAAGAACTTCGTCAGAACTGGCGGAAGGCACTGGCCACGTTGTTGAAGAGCCTCAACCTGCACGGTAATGTGGCGGGGCGTACTTGCCGACTCCTGTTCGATGGCGGGGATCTGGATGCCAACGCCGCAGGACAATACTTGGGGCTTGCTCTCTCCAGAGCTTCGGACCCCATGCAGGCGGGCCTATGGGTGGAGGGCTTTCTCGGCGGCAGTGGCATGGTGCTTCTCCACTCCGATGTGCTTTGGCAACTGGTGGATTCGTGGGTCTGCTCGCTTTCCGAGGAACAGTTTATCGATGTGGTTCCTCTGTTGAGAAGAACCTTCGCCCGATTCCAAACGGCCGAGCGACGCATGATGGGAGAGCTAGTGAAGCGGGAACAACAGAGAGGGACACAGCAACCCGGTTCACTGTCCCTGGATACTACAACCGAGTCTGAGTATCATAAGGAGCGGGGGAATTCAACTCTCGCAATCATGGAGTTGATTTTTGCCTCAGGAGTGAAATCATGAAAAGCAGTCCTGAAATGCGTGAAAAACGCTGGCGCATGATCCTCGGTGGTGGGCAGGCCGATGGAATTCAGTGTCCCCTTGTGGGCGATGACAAGAAGATCGATGCGGCCTTGGAAGCTCTATACGACCAGGATAAAAACGAAAAGCGTACGGCAGGTTTGGGGAAATCGGCGCCAAACGTTGCCCGTTGGCTTGGGGATATCCGTCAATACTTCCGCACGGATGTGGTGCGCGTTCTTCAAAAGGATGCTGTGGAGCGCCTGAATCTTCAACAATTACTGATGGAGCCCGAGTTGTTGGATGCGGCGGAACCAGACGTCAATCTCGTGGCAACCATCCTCTCGCTCTCTCGTGTGATTCCCGCTCGCACCAAGGAAAGCGCGCGCCGAGTGGTACAAAATGTGGTGGATCAATTAATGAAACGCCTCGAAACTCCAATGCGTTCTGCGGTGACAGGCGCCCTGAACCGCTCCGCACGAAACAACAGACCGCGCCATGCGGAGATTGATTGGAATCGCACCATCCGCCTCAACTTGCGGCATTGGCAGAGGGAATACAACACTATCGTCCCCGAGCGACTCGTGGGGTATGGTCGCAAACAACGCCGCACCATGCGGGACATCATCATCTGCATCGATCAAAGCGGTTCCATGGCCGAGTCTGTGGTATATTCCAGCATCTTTGGTGCGGTGATGGCTTCACTCCCTGCTGTCAAAACAAACCTCGTCGTCTTCGATACTGCTGTTGTGGATCTTACAGAGAAGTTGGACGACCCCGTGGAGATTCTTTTCGGGGTACAATTGGGTGGAGGGACGGATATCAACGGAGCGGTCAGCTACTGCCAAACGCTCATCCGCGATCCGCACAACACGATCTTCGTCTTGATCAGCGATTTGTACGAAGGGGGTGTGGAAACTGAATTGATCAAGAAGGTGGCGCACCTGGTTGGCTCTGGAGTTCAAACGATCGTACTGCTGGCCCTCAGCGATAGTGGCACGCCCTCCTATGATGCGGATCTTGCCGCCAAACTGGCGTCGCTCGGCGCTCCAAGCTTTGCCTGCACACCGGATAAATTCCCCGACCTGATGGCCGCTGCCATCACCCGGCAGGACATCGCCCAATGGGCGGCTCAAAACGATTTGGTCACCACC
This sequence comes from Candidatus Sumerlaeia bacterium, assembly GCA_033761985.1. GTDB lineage: Bacteria > Sumerlaeota > Sumerlaeia > SLMS01 > JAHLLQ01 > JANRMB01. The sequence continues at coordinate 8,638 of JANRMB010000335.1, forward strand.
CGCCAGTCCGGCAATTCCTAATTTGGCTTATTCTTTCAAATCCACATACACAGATTCAATCACCGCCTTCTGACCCGGGAAAGGATTGGCGCTGAAAAGAAACCGCACTCCGATTACTTGATGATCAGCAAAACGTTCATGGTGACGTGCAAAGTCGAATTTTGCCCAGTAGAGTTTTCCGTCCGGAGGGAGTAGTACGGTGATGCTTTTCTCTTCAGAAAATTCCGGCTCACGATCGGTTCGGAAATAGATTTTGGTATCAACGTAATCCACTCCCAAACTGGTGAGGGACATGCGCATCATCAACGCATTGATTCGTTGAACAGGGATGCCATAAAGAGGCGTGTCCCCCACATTCGCCGCAAGATCGATTGAGTTGTAGTAAAGCTCCTGACGTCCTCCGAGTTCGATGGGGAGACTGTAGGGATTCTTGACCAACTCTTCATCCGGAACAATTCCGAACGGTGGGAATTCCGGCGTGGACTCCAGCAAAGCTTTCGCTTCAGTCAAAGCAGTGGGGTTAATGTTTTCCGGCACCAATTGGAATAACCCGAACGGGCGTCCTTCCTCCGGGCTGAGCTCTTGAAGTTCAGGCTTTGAACGAGCCAGAGCAAGGGCCTCGGCACCCTCAACGAACAGCCCCTGTGTCCCCAATGCACCATGCAACGCTGTGGAGCGCATCGATCCAAAATCCGCCAACACCGGTTCCAGCATTGTGTAGTGGTGATTGTACACCCCACCCCAATACCCGGAAGGCGTTTTGGGAAACGTGGCTGTGCTTTGAACAAGAAAAGGATAACTCGTGGGCGGGATGGAACCCATGATTTCGATCTCCGGATGCTTCGCAATCAGCTCGTATCCCCGACGATCAAAATATGCAAAATCCGGGGAGGCGATTGGCCGGAATTCCACCGCCAACACGGCGAGCATGATGGCCAGAATCCCCATCCGCAGAGGTTTGCTTCCCTGATTCATCCACCCCCACTGACTGATTGCAAGCGCCAGGAAAAACCCGAGCCCCGTCACCACCAAAACCGCAAATCGGGAAATCTCCCGAAGAAAGCGCAGCGGCGGAATGTACTCGTACACATACCACATTGGGAGTTTCCACTGGGTCATCTCATTGCGCCACCAAAGGTAAGGCCCGAAGGAAAATAGAAATCCCATCACGATGACGATGAGGAAAAAGAACGTGTACGATGGGAATAGAAGCTTCCGTTTGCGGATACTGAAGAGCAGCATCACAGCCAAATACATCACCACCGTGAGGTAAACACTCAACCCAAAGTACTGGGAATTCACCGCCCGATTGTACGGGGTGTTTTCCCCGAGAAGTGATCCAAAAAAGGATTCATTTCGCCGCTCGTGAAACGCCGGAAGCAAATAACCGTACACCAGCTCTGCGGAGTTTCCGATCATCTCACTAATCGAACGGGCGTTCCCCAATCGCGCGCTCACCTCACGGAAGGGGCCGGTGTAAACGTAAACCAACCCCAGCATCACCAATCCGGCGGCGTACAGCACCGCAACCTCCCGGGGAGCGGTTCGGACGCGCAGGGCGGAAATCAGGAGCATCACCGGAGTAAGGCCAATCAGCCCGATGAACCCGAGGTAGGGATCCACCAAAAACTGACCATACAAACACACGGAAAACAGAATGCCCGCGGCGATTGTGGGGCGTTGAAAAAAGTGGATGGCGAGATAAACCAGTACCGGAATAAAGAACGGAGCCACGATGTTTGGGTGGCCGAGCGAATGCCACAACATATCCGCGTTGCAACTAAACAACACCCCCGCCACCAAGCTGGCCTTCCGGTTCCCGAACAACCCATAGGTGCAGCCATACATGCTCACCCCGGAGAGAATAATGGCCACGTACAACGCTGCATTATAGCAAAACACGGGATTCCCGAACAACTGCAACGGCCCGGTGATCAAACTCAGAAATACGTTGATGGAAGAAAAAGCACCCGACGTCTCCTGAGGATAGAAAAGCGGGGCATCGAAGGCGCCGAGGGGATTCGTCCACAGGCTGTATTGAAACCAATTGATCAGATAACAGTTGATGAGGGCATCGCCGTAGTGCGTGTGCGTGGCGATTTTCGTGAGAGGCAAAATCGGCCAATAGATGAAGAAAATCATCCCCACCAGCAACGCCAAAGCAAGGGCGTGGTGGCGAATCATGGGGTATACTGCTTTAAAAAGGAACCGGGGATTCATTTGTGAAAAGTCCCACCCGTTCAACTGTGAAGATGTTTGCGTGAGTGTGAACCCAGGTCACCGATGGGCAAGCGCAAAGAGGGGAATACTAGTGGGAAGGGGTGGTTTGAATCCTTGCATCCCCGAGAACCGATAAGCGGATGTAGGTAATAAAACTAAAGATTTAGATTGAATCTTGATTATTCAGAAGAGCTAAAATTCATTTCTTTTTGATAACATAAAAATTGTGCTGAAAAAAATAGCTAGTAGCAGTAAGGCAATAATCAAATATTTCCAATCAAATAAGGTAATCCTACGAATAGTTGTTTGGCCATTATCAGAATTGGATGGTTGATTAATAAGTATTTTTTGTTTACCCAGTAAACGATAGACATTTTCATACTCACCTTCACATTCCAGTATGTCGGTTCCCTGCAATAAGTAAGGTAAAATTGCTTTTTCGGTAAAATGTTCTTTCTCAATCGGATTTGAGTGATCCAATTCGGTTACTTCAATTACTCTTGTAAATGCTCTTTGATTACCTGAGTAACTGGTCATTTCCATTCGGATAGGGATATGTTGATTATAGTATAGACGATACTCTCTCTGAAGCTCCCAAGAATTATTGGAAAACGCTGATTGGGAATGAAGCACAAGGTCTTGATTTGCATCGAATACGAAGGCTATCCCTAATTGTTGGGAATGGGAATCCCACTGATATTCTAAACTGTATTTCAGATTGGTGTCGATTGTTTCTTCATACAATGTGTAATGATCAGTCTCGGCGCCAATCTTCCTCACCAAATCCAGATACTCGTACTGATCACTGATGGAAGCTTTCGTATATTGAATGATATCCAGCTGCGTTAGAGAGGAATACTCCCTCTTCTTTTCCATAAAATCCAAACAGTCATAAAAATACATATAGACACTTTTTCTATCAATAGCGCCCAATACCAAGTCATCGGTAAGCATATATAGGTATTCCCGAGTAGTGCCGAATGAATCACCTCTCGAATCTCTTATGAACAGCTTATCTCCCTCTCGTATAACTTCTCCCTCGATGGTTAGGGTCTTCTCGTTCTGTTTCCCTGGATTGTGGGTCTCAAGGCCTATTACTTTATGCCTGTACTTCTCCAGATGGTTTGATTGCTCTGTGGATCGGATGAGTGCCGCCGTAAGTTTTTCCAGAGTGGAAGACTGTCTCTCGGCGTTGGCAAAGGTGGCTGAAAGGATCAAGCAAGTGGCTGGGAGCATTAGTTCAAGAGATGAGTTTCTAATTTTTTCCACTCCTTTTGATTGATGTACTAGAACCGTTGTATTGAATCAAAATGCATCCGTTCGACTGCATTTTCTGATTAACGTGCCCACCCCCCCCCTCAACACTCCGGGGTTGCGCTCGCTGGAGCCTTGATTTACTTCTTCTTCCATCAAGGATGATCATCATGAAACCGATTCTCAGCGAATTTACCCGTAGTCTGATCGTACGCCAACTCGTTCCCGAAGACTTTGAGCAGTTGATTGAGCTGCAAAAAGTCTGCTTCCCCAATATGCCCACTTGGGATCGCGAGGCCTACGACAACATGCTGCGCGTCTTTCCCGAGGGGCAAATCTGCGCAGAACTCGATGGAAAAATCATCGGTAGCAGCAGCAGTTTGATCGTGGATTATGACCTCTATTCCGAGTGGCACGATTGGATGAGCATTTCCAGCGGAGGGAATCTCTCCAAACACGATCCCAAAGGTGATATGCTCTACGGCATTGAAATGATGGTGCACCCGGAATACCGAGGAATGCGGATTGCCCGGCGCTTGTACGATGCCCGCAAGGAATACGTGACCGATCACAACTTGGAGGGAATTGTTATTGGGGGGCGCATTCCCGGTTACAGCAAGTATAAGGAAGAAATGACCCCCGAGCAGTATGTGGAGAAGGTTGAGAACAAGGAACTCTACGATCCAGTGTTGAGCACTCAGCTCGCCAACGGGTTTGAACTTAAGCGTCTGTTGAAGGATTACCTTCCGTTCGATGAGGACAGCAGCGGTTGGGCCACCCACATGGAATGGGTGAACCTGGACTTCCGGCCGTACAAAAAACGCTCCATCCGCCCGGTCCAGATTGTTCGTTTGGCCGCGGTGCAATACCAAATGCGGCAGATTCAAAGCTTCGCCGATTTGGCCGAGCAAGTGGATTTCTTCGTGGATACCGCCTCGGATTACCATGCTGATTTCCTGCTTTTCCCGGAGCTCTTCACGAACCAGTTGATGAGCTTTCTCCAACTCAAATCCCCCTACGATGGCGGCAAGATGATTGCCCAATATACGCCCCAGTACATCGAGATGTTCACGGATTTGGCCATCCGCTATAATATGAACATCATCGGGGGAAGCACCTTCGTCTTCGACAAAAACAAACTCTACAACGTGGCGTTCCTCTTCCGGCGCGATGGCAGCATTGAGGAACAGTACAAAATCCACATTACTCCCGCCGAGTGGAAATGGTGGGGCGTCACGGGAGGCGACAAAGTGAACGTCTTCGATACGGACTGCGGACGGATTGCGATTCTCATTAGCTACGACATCGAGTTTCCGGAACTGGCGCGCATTGCGGTCAGCAAAGGGGCGCAGATTATCTTCTGCCCGTTCAACACCGATGTGCGCACCGGGTTCCTGCGCACCCGATACAGCGCCATCGCCCGCTGCATCGAAAACCACATTTACACCGCCATTGCCGGTTGTACCGGTAACCTCCCCAAAGCGGCCGTTGCAGATATCCACTATTCGCAGTCGGGGATTTACACGCCTTCGGACATCTGCTTCAGCCGCGACTCCATTGCGGCGGAATCAACCCCCAACGTTGAGACACTGCTGGTACAGGACCTGGACTTGGAACAACTCCCACGCCACCGCTACACGGGAACAAGTCGCAACTGGCTCGACCGCCGGAAGGATCTCTACGAGCTGAAGTTCAAGGAGGATGGCAAGGAGTTTAGCGTGTAACAGGTAATACTGAAAAACTTTCAAAGTCTAGATTAATTTAACATAGTTCATCGTTGTAATATGGTTTATTTGCCAAATAATCGAGCGATTGTCTCCTCTCGAGAAAGGCTAAAATGAGAAGCGACATCACTCAAAATCGAGGATAAAGTTCCTATTTTGACGGGATCATGAGCTGGTAAGGTGAGATGATGTATTCCGTTTTGATGTGTGGTGACCCTGATGTGGCTCCCCCTTTGCCTGGTGGTGACGTATCCAAATTCTCGGCTAAGCAACTCACACAACTCTTTACCTGAAAGATCGCGGGGTAGTTTCAAACAGCAAAAACCTCATCTCGAACAAAATGAAGTCTTACGATTCGAGGTGCTTCGCCCTCATCAAAATGGCAGAGTGTTGCCTCACGGACGCGCCCTTCAAGTTCCTTCCATTCATCCGCATGGGTGAATATGGATTCCCCAAGTGCTCGTGCGGTAAATCCGCCTTCTGGATCAGCTTCGACTAAAAACACAAGCTCACTCATTTTTTCAACCTCTAAATCTAGGACTAATTAGCCAAACGGTTGAACCGAAATCCATCGAAATCCTCAACCAATCGAGCAGCTGATTGAGGGGAGGATTGTGTAGCTCTTCAAAAACCCCCTTGACCTACTGATAGTAGAATGCCAACTTGCCGTCATTATGGGTCTTTTAGAACGTCGACAACGGGAACTAAAGCAGCGCGAGGAGTTAATTCTCCTCGAAGCGCGACGTCTTTTTTTGGCCGATGGTTACTTTGGGCTCAGCATGGACAAGTTGGCTGAAGCCGTCGAATACAGCAAGCCCACCATCTACAGTCATTTTTCCACCAAAGAGGATCTCCTTCTCGCCGTTTGCAATGAGTCGCTTCGGAAGCGTGTGGATTTGTTTATCCGCGCTTCTGGGTTCAATGGAAAAAGCCGGGAGCGCATGACTGCCATTGGCATGGCCGACCTCGTGTTTGTACATGCTTACCGGCAACACTATGAGGTGGAAAAGCTCATGAAATCCACCTCCCTGTGGGATAAGAGCTCCGATACGCGGCGCGAGGATCACGCGCGTCTCGATCAACTCTGCATGAATACCATGGGCGGCATTGTGGGGAGTGCATTTGCCGAGGAAGCGTTGGATCCCAAAACTTCCGATCCTCGGGCAATTTGCTGCGGGCTTCGTGACATGAGTATCGGCGCACATATGCTGCTTGGATTCAAACAGCGTTCCGATGAGGAGAAGGAGTGGGTTTACAAAACCCTCCGGATGAATCAGATGCGGTTTCTTGATGGATGGGGTTGGAAGCCGTTAACGGCAGAATGGAACTATGGGGAAACTATGAAGCGCATTTTGGAGGAAGTCTTTCCGGAGGAAAAGGCGTTGTTGCCGGTTTACTTGACGAAATTTTGAGTAATGGTGTCTTTTTTTGGCACGAAATCTACTGATAGTAGAAAAGTGAATAGGAGTTTTGTCACATGTTCCACGTCGCCTTGGCCATGCTTATGCAGGATCGCCTGAAGTACCTTTCGCTCATCGGTGGGATTGCCTTCGCCGCTCTCCTCATGACCCAGCAGGCGGGGATCTTCATGGGTCTCACATACCAGACCGGGGCTCCTGTTCGGAACACCACCGGCGACTATGATCTTTGGTTGATGGATTCCCAAGTGGAGTTCAGCGAGGAAAGCAAACCGCTGCTCGATACCACCGTGGATCGCGTTCGAGGGGTGGAGGGAGTGGAGTGGGCCGTTCCCTACTACAAAGGGCTC
>JANRMB010000336.1:0-8809 GCA_033761985.1 Candidatus Sumerlaeia bacterium
GCCACATCAATCGTGATTCCCTGTTCGCGCTCCGCCTGAAGACCATCCACCAGCAAGGCCAAATCAATTTCACCGGCGCCGGTGGTTCCCACCTTCTCGCTGTCGCGTTTCACGGCATTCAACTGGTCTTCATAGATCAACTTGGAGTCATGCAAAAGCCGCCCAATCAGGGTGCTCTTCCCATCGTCCACGCTTCCGCAGGTGATAAACCGCAGAAGTTCTTTTTGTTCGTGGTGCTCCAGATACTGGAGAATATCCATATCAGCAATCATCTTGTTCATGATGAAAAAGTCCTCTTCAAATCGTCATAAGGGGTCGTGGAATGAAGCATCGCCGGAATCCGGCACGGGATGGCGGGGTTAGAAGTAGCCTTCGCGCTTCTTCTTTTCCATGCTGGCGTTTTCATCGTAGTCTATGACGCGGCCCTGCCGTTCAGACTGAGTTGTAACCAGCATTTCCTCGATGATCTTCGGTAGTGTGTCGGCTTCGGACTCAATGGCGCCCGTCAGCGGGTAGCAGCCAAGCGTGCGGAAGCGGACTTTTTTCATCATCGGTTGCTCCCCGGGGCGCAGCGGGAAGTGCTTGCGACCGTAAGGATTGGTGGAGTGGTCGTTGGCACGGTTTTCCCAATCGTCGAGCATGATCAGCGTGCCATCGCGATCCACGACGGGGCGCTCAGCGGCATAATAAAGGGAGACGATGGGGATGTTTTCCTTGTAGATGTATTGCCAAACGTCGAGTTCCGTCCAGTTGGAAAGCGGGAAAACACGGATGGATTCCCCCTTTTTCACCCGGCCGTTGTAGAGGTTCCACAACTCGGGGCGTTGGTTTTTTGGATCCCACTGGTGGTTGGAGTCGCGGAAGGAATACACGCGTTCCTTGGCGCGGGATTTTTCCTCATCGCGTCGGGCGCCACCAAAGGCGGCATCATATTTTCCATGATTCAAGGCCATCCGCAACGCCTGTGTCTTCATCACATCCGTATGGTAGTTGGAGCCATGATCCACCGGGTTGATATCCTTTTCAAAACCCACGGGGTTGATGAATTCCAGCAACTTGATGTTGTTATCTTTACAGAACTTATCCCGGAATTCAATCATCTCCCGCATTTTGTATCGGGTGTTGATGTGGAGCAGGGGGAAGGGGGGCGCATCAGGATAGAAAGCTTTGCGCGCCAAGTGCAGCAAAACTTGGGAATCCTTTCCGATGGAATACAGCATCACCGGGTTTTCAAATTCAGCAACGACCTCACGGATGATGTGGATGGACTCAGCCTCCAACATCCGAAGGTGGGTGTGGGGGGTGTGCCGGGGTGTCTCCAAGGGGGAAGCAGCGGTTTCCGGGGTCATAAACAGCTCCGTAAGGGGATGGCGATTCAATTTCGTGGATAAAGGATTTGGCCTGCCGCGAACACTGGTGTACCAAGGTGACTCGACTCAACCGAATTCCTACTTAAATGGTAGGAGAATCGAAACTCATACCAAATTAGTAGGAATTAGCCATGAAAACACGCCCCGTGGGGAAAACAAATCTGCGCGTTTCAGAAATCAGTCTCGGCTGCTGGACTCTTGGAGGAAAAAACTGGGCTCAAGGCGGAGGTGAACGCGCTGGAGGTCAGTCCATCGGCTGGGCGGATGTGGATCCCGCCGAAGCCGCCCGTGGGGTGCATCGCGCCGTGGAACTTGGCGTCAATCACTTCGACAACGCCGACATCTATGGCAACGGCCACGCCGAACGCTTTCTGGCCCAGTCCTTGGGCGACAAATCGTCCCATGTTCTCATCGCCACCAAGGTTGGTCACTTCTGGGGAACCGCTCGTCACTGCTACGAACCCCAACACATCCGCCACCAGTGCGAACAATCCCTCGTCAACCTCAAGCGCGACGTCATCGATATCTACTACTTTCACCACGGAGACTTTGGGCCCAATGAAGTCTATCTCGACGACGCCGTGGCCATGATGCACACCCTCCGCGAGGAAGGTAAAATCCGTGCCATCGGCCTTTCCGCCTATTCCACGGAGCGCTTCCAAACGCTTGTTCCCCGCATCCAACCCGATATCCTTCAGGGCCACTGCAACATCCTGCACGATGAATTCATCCACCCGGAAAAGGCCGTCTCTCGCCTTTGTAAAGAGCGCGGAATCACCTTTGTTACCTTCGGCCCGCTTAGCCAAGGGGTGCTCCTCGGAAAATACAATTCCGCCAATCCCCCCAGCTTTGAGGATGGCGACCATCGGAAGAATGCCGAACGTTTCTCCGCCGCCTACCTCGCTCGCGTGGAAGGCCCACTCGCCGAAGTGAAAGCACGGTTCGGTGGCAGCATCCCCGAACTTGCCCGTGTTGCCCTGCAGTATAACCTCGCCCATGAAACCGTGGCCTGCACCATCCCCGGATTCCGAAACGTCTCCCAAGTGGAGACCAACCTCGCCCATACGGACAAACCCCTGACCGCAGAGGAAGTCTCCGCCATCCGGAAATGGTTTGCGGGATTCAACGGATAGATTAATTACCTATACACTGGGCTTCCGATAACCAGTTTTCTTTGCGGATTGGCGAGCTTGTATTACGCCGTTCAAAAGAACATCTGCAACTCTTCGCGCGCCACCTGCACCACAAACGCATCGTCCACCAACCCCACCAACCCGTGAAAGTCTTCCTCCAGATAATCGCTATCCCGGAGGAAGTACTTAATCGCCGCAAGCGCCACGGCGTATTGGCGCGTTGATAGATCCTCGCGTTTGTACTGCAGCAGTTCGGCTAACCGGTCCAGATTGCGGATCATCTCATCAATCATCGGTTTACCCGTCTCTCTTAGCCGGGGTCGCTGTTGCTCAAAGTGCATCATCAAATAGGTTTCCTCCCCCTCATGCAGGTTGCGGATTTCCTGTTCCAAAAGATCACGGTGAACTCGGGGTGCGGCCATCTGGGAAAAACCTTTAAAGCGGGGATTAACTCGGGTTGGAGGAATCGAACAATTTGGGGATCACATCCGTGGTCCGAAGCCGGGTTACCAACGTCTGGGAATCCATGTCCTGTTCCTCACGGCTCAGGGCAAGGGGCGTGTTGGGATCCACCTCGGCCACCAAGGGGCGCCAATTGATCGGGCGATCACCATACAAATCGTTCAGGCACCGGAACCGCAGTCTCTGAAGCAAATGCTCTCCGGGTGTGTTTGAATCGATCAACACTTGGACCCATACCTCGCGGCTTGGCCAAATATCGAACCCGTTTTCGTGCCGCAATTTTGCGCCGGGAATCCCTTCCACAGAAAGTTCCACTCCGCGGATGAGGTTCTTGGAGCGAAGCAGGTAAATGGCGCGTTTTCCCGCCAGCACAAAATCCAGCTTTGCGGTGAGTTCCGGTTCGGCGAGTTTCATCTCCCGGGGCTTGAGAAGGGAGACCATTCGTGAGGCAATCACGTGCTTGCTTCCTTTGAACAGCTCTGCAGCCAGCACGGTTTCGCGGGGGTTGGTCATTTGCAACGCTTGAAGCGTGTAGCTCCCCACCTTGGTGCAACCGTTGGGTTCCACGCGCACAGGTTCGTCCTTGTATCCAATTAATCGACCCGAAACGTGGTACGTTTTCAGGCGGCACGTCATCGGCATCGCTCCTTCCCAATCGCCCGGCTGCGCATCAATCATCACGTGAACCAATTCGGGGGTGGTTTCAAAGAGAATGCTGACGGGAGATTGAGCCTCCCTCATCGCCCAGAAGGAGAGCTTCGGCTCCCGGAGGTAATCCACCACCGATGAACCCATCCCCGGCGCACAATCGTTGAAGTGCCAATGCAACAACCCCTGTTGCCGAGGGCGCTGGCTCCGCCAATGATCAATCCCCCGGGACAAAATCTGCCCCTGAATCCACTGGGAAAGATAATGTAACTCCTCGGGAGTGCGAGGCTCACCGCACCAATCAATAACCCCTTGCATCACCTCCGCAGCGGTCTCCTGGGTCGTGGTGTGCACAGGGCCGCCATCGGGGTTCGGAGTCTCCGCGAATTGCGTGGTACGAATTCCTGGAAGGCTCGGCAATCCATACGCGGGAACAAACGGCAACGTGCTGGAAAGAAAGGCGTTCAGCGTGTGCAACCGAGCCGTGGAAAGATCCGCCGTGTTCAGTGTTGTGAGATCATCGGCCAAAAATAGTGTCTTCACGTAGGGGCGAGTTCCGTCCAAGGTCTCCACCAATTGGGGCAGCAAACTCCGGAACAACCGGTGCCTTGTCTCCCCTGAGCCCTTGAACTGGGTAACTTCGCCATAATCCAGCGGGCCATCCTTCCCAACCCACAACACCAGCGAGGGGTGATTGGCGTGCTCCCGTATCCAATAGCTCGCCTCTGTTTGAACGTTCCGCCAAAAGTCTTTTTCCTCTGGGTAGTTCGCCTGACTAAAGGGGAACTCGTGGATCACCAGAATACCGAGTTCATCGCAGGCATTCAAAAACGCCGTGGGGGCATAACTTCCACCCCCCCAGATGCGCACACAGTTTACATTTGCCGTGGCGAGTTGTTCCGCCAACTCCCCATACCCGCCGGAAGCATCCTTCAAACTCATGCAGGAAAGAGGGAGCAGAGTTGTTCCCCGCAGATAAAGCTGCCCTTGGTTGAACCGGAACGGTGCCCCTCCTGTATTCTCCTCTTCAGCGGGTTGTACACGACGAAGCCCAAACTGGAAGGATTTCGAATCGCACAACTCGTCCTCCCGCCGAATGGCAATTCGGAAGATGTACAAGGGGCGCCGCCCGGGATCACCGTATCCCAGCGGCCACCAAAATTTCGGTTCGCGTATCTTCAACGATTGCTGAAATTGGAAACGACCGGCCTTCAAATTTAGCGTTTTGTCCAGAGTGGCCACCACGTCCGAACTGTACTTCCCGCCGGCGGATTTCGGCGCCCGGCATTCCACCTGCACCTCCAACCGCAGCGTTTGTTCGCAAAGGGATTCCACTCCCAAATCCAACAGAATCTTTGCACTGGTGGCTGTAATTTCCTCCACACGAGCCACGGCATCGCGGAGGCGCACCTGTTGAATATGCTGCAATTCCACCGTACCCAAGGCGGGTGTGCTGAGCCGTGGAGCGAAGCGCGATCCCGTCTTCCAAGCCGGGCGCCGGGTATGCACTCGAGTCCCATCGAATGCTGCGGGGAACACACCGAACTCTCTTGCCATCTGTGCCCCACGATTTAGCGCCGATTCAAAGTGCACCACCAATTCGTTGCGGTTTGCCTTCAGTTGCTCGGTTACATCAAACCGGTGCGGATGAAACGCATTATCCGTGGAACCAATCAAAGCACCGTTCAAATAGACATGGGCAAAACAATCCAACTGGTCGAACACCAATTCCATGCGCTGGAAATCCTCCATCAGGAGGGATTGCCACGTTTCGCCCAAATCAAACGCGCAACGGTAGAGGAACTCGGCTTTTTCCACCGGTTGCCAACGAAGGTCATTACTCCCTTGAAGCGGGTGGGGGAGGACTTTGTGGGCGAGTAAATGTTCCAGAGTTGTTCCCGGAAGTTCGCAGGAGCGCCATCCACGAGTCGTCAACGTTGGAAGCTGCCGAGCACTTAAGCCCGCGACCTCCGCCGGTTCCACCTCGCGGAATTCCCAGTTATTTGTGAGCACCAAACTACGGCGAGCCATACGAAACAGAATCCAAAGAAATACTGATGCAACCTCAAATTGCGCGATTCACCACCCGCGCCACAAGGTTTTTCACCGCACTCGGTTGAGCATTCCAACGTTGAGGGGCAACCGAGTGGGGTTGTCAGTATGGTCACCCGGGTCAATTCTATGAAGCTATAGAATGACTCGAAGCCGAGATTTGCCGCACAACGCAGTATTTGCCCATCTCCCCCTTAGATTTAGCGGTCTTGCGGGAAGCCGAAACCGGGCCCAAAATACACCATATCCCCGTTGCTGATCGTTCCATTCGTGGGATCGTAGCTGGCAACACCATCCCCGGAAATATGGCCCGGCAACCCGGGGGTGGTGCCGTTGGACGGTCCGGCATCGTGGTCGGCATCGGGTCCATGGCTGAGAAAGTAGTAATCAATGGAGGGGCGCAAGGTCCCTGCCATGGCAAAAATCAGGGCATCAAACTCCGGAGTTCCCGCTTCAGTGGAAAACTGCTCGGCATAATAGCGCGGCGCATAGTGGTAAGGCCGGTAGGTTTCACTCGCTTCCACCACATTTCGGTATACGTCTTCAGAGAGGGAGCTCAGGTAGGCGATCGGGGTGGTGAGACGAACGGGGTACTTCGTTTCGAAAAAAGTCCGGGCATCGGCGGCGGTCAATGCGCCACCCTGAACGTCATCGGGAAGCGGATAACGGTTGTTGTCCACCCGGTAAGCTTCCAGTGCTGTGGCATGGGTTCGCATTTCGGCTTTGACGCGGCTAATTTTGGCTCGGGTTTGTGCCTCCAAAAAATTGGGGACGGCGATGGCAGCAAGGATGGCTATAATCGCCACAACAATTAGTAGCTCGATGAGTGTAAACCCTTGGTTTTTCATGAGTTGTCTCCTGTTTGAAGTATGGTGGTGTGAGTAGCCTATGGGTGAAATAGTAGCTTGTGCTACATCAATCGCGAAGGCAGATGGCGTAGGCTACGACTATTAGTCAAGGCTAAAATGAGAGCCATTCTCAATTTGGGTTGCTTCGGCACGGCGCTTTCCCCCCGTTCCCACCTCGAAAACCTCACTTCTCACACAGAACTAACCCTTGATCCCCCCCTTGGGTCTTGACGACAGTAAGCCCACGGGCTTGTCTTCAACCCAACATCACAAGGAGCCCCCATGCTCACTCGGTTAATCTCCCGTTCCAGCCTTTCCCTCTGCCTTACCCTTCTGGTTTTTCTCTCCAGCTTGGGTTTGGTGGGCTGTAACACCAATACCAAGCCTCCTTTCAAGTCTGACAACGAAACAGATCTCCCCTCACAGTTCCGGCGTTACACCAAACGCCCCGCCGTGGATTATGTCTTCCGGTGGAATTCCCAAGCATTTGAACTCGTTACTTCTGATGATTTCGATCTACTCTCTGAAGATAAACGCAGTGCTCTAGGCCGTTTGGGCAAACCCCAGTATGTGCGGGAAAACATCCGCGCCCAGCGCAACGAGAACTTTGATGAGTGGGTGTATTGGGATGACAACATCATCCTGCAATTCGTGGGTGGCTCCTTGGTTTATGAAGGGGAACTTCTCGATTCCGACCGCACCTTGGTTGAATATGGTTACCCTTCTCGCGCGTATTTCCAAGAGTATGAGATAGGTCCGGTTCGTGAAACATGGATTTACGAGGGGACTCTCGAACTCGGCGGCAGAACCGTCAGCTTTAGCGACGGCAAGAAAATCTTCCAGGCAGTACAATAATGCGTTACTCTCGTTCCACGTTCTCACTCCTTTTGGCGATTGCCGCTGGTTCTGCCTTCCTTGGATGCGCAAGTGATCGCACAATTCTTCTGCGTGAACAGCGTACAACGGCCTTCGACCTCTTTACCGAGGGCCAGTTTATGGAGTCGCAGGGGCAGTTTGAAGCCGCGTTGAACAATTACCTGAAAGCTCAGGAACTCAGCCCCCGGCCCGTTTTCGCCTTCAAAATTGGCGAAGTATACCACCGTCAGGGGGCTTTGGATCAAGCCATCCCGCGCTATGAAGAAGCAATTGCACAGTCACCCGACTTTGAACAGGCCAAGGCACAGTTGATTCTGGCGCAGGATCAAAAGGCCAATCAGAAACCCCTGGCAGAAATTCAGGAGTCTCTCGCCTCTCCGGGTATTGCCCGCCACATGGCGCTTACCGTATCTGCTGAGTCGAACACCACCACGGAATTTCTGGACCCCGTGGCAAGCCAACCCCTTTCAGAGACTCTTGGAAAAGAGGAAATTCGTGAGGCGGTGTTTCCTGAGCTGGATGCCACAAAACTATCCGCCAAAGAGCTTCGGGAAGAAGCCCGCAAGGCAGAGTCCGAAGGGCGCTGGGTTGATGCCATCACCTATTATCAGGAACTCCGGAAAACCGATTCCAGTGAGCGTATTCTTCTCCCCTACGCCACGGCGTTGAGCGAAACAGGCCAACTGCGCCGGGCGCAGGAAATCCTTCGGGAGAACGCCCGCAACAACCAGCCCACGGAGGCGTATTACCTCACCTGGGCGGGACTTCTTTCCAAAGGCGGTCTCTTCGGAGATGCTGAACGCGTGCTTCTTGAAGGGATCAACCGCCATGGTGATTCGTTGAAGCTCAAAAATAACCTGGGGGCTGTTTATCTGGCTCAACGCCGGTTGGAAGAAAGCCAAGTGGTGCTGGAACAATTGGTATCGCAGCACCCGGATTTTCTCCCGGCCAAGTACAACCTAGCCCTTTGCTATCTTGAAAAAGCAGAACCGACAAAAGCAGAGCCATTGTTGAGAGAATACATTCAGAAAAAAGGGGATCAGGCCTCTTCCGCCCAGAATTTGCTCTCGAATCCCCAATTTTTTCCCCAGTAACGTGTTAAATCGTTGTTAGAGTTCCACACTGTACTTGACAGGCGATTGAGTTGGTCATGTGATGTGATCGATTAAGGAAAACGCAGATGAGTCCCAATCACTCGGAGGAAAGTCCCTTGTAAAACAGCTATTTTGGTGAAGTGTACCCCCGACTCTTCCAAAAAGTCCCTTCCCCCAAAGGGCACAATTTACACTCTATGAGTGAAAGGAGAAAGAACCTCATGCGTTTTGGGTTCAATCAAATGACCCTCGGTATTGCAAGCGCCGCTCTGCTCAGTGGAACCGCTTTTGCCGTAGGTCCTACCATTTCCGCTCCCCCCACCCTC
>JANRMB010000337.1:0-4217 GCA_033761985.1 Candidatus Sumerlaeia bacterium
GGCCCGTTGATGTTCGTCGCATCGCCATCTCCACCACCGGTATCTCCACCACCAGTGTCACCACCGCCACCAGTATTTCCACCATCTCCACCATCTCCACCATTCCCGGAACCGGAGCCAAAGATGAGGTTGGAAAGGGACTCACCAGGGGTAATGGTCCACGGGTTTCCGGCGCGACGTGCCCGATCTGTGTTTACCGTGAGAAGACGGTCTGGAATGGTGAGTCCGGTATCAGCATCGTTTGAGATGAGGGAGAACTGAAAATAAGGAAGATACTCGTTATCATACCAATCGACTGAAGCGGGGATCGGGCGTTCGTTTGAGCGCCCATATCCTGTGCTTCGCGTTTCCTGAACACCATTTACAAAAAGAGGTACATTACTGAGCGCGCCACTCGACAAACCGAAGACGGGATCGACGATTTGAGCCAATCCGAAGGAATAATCTTCCCCAGAAATGTTCTGGAAAGTATAAGTAACCTTGATACCACGTTCAAAGTTTTCTTGTTCTACTGGAATGGGTTCAAAAGTGGGGAAATTGGTGAATTCAATGCGCTGAGTTAGAACTCCGATTGGTTGGCCCAGCTTATCTGGAAGCGTGAATTGAATTTCATACACATTCAAATCATCATCTTCAAGCGTGATCGTACCAGGACTTCCACCGAATCCAAGACCAGTATTTGGAAAATCAAATATTTTCCCATCGGATTGACGAACAAGTCGGACTACTGCGGTTTGTCCATTTGGGAATTGAAGAAAAATTGGACCCGACGCAATTCGAGCGTAGAAATCTCCATTCGGTTCCAAATTTTCTGCGACAATAGCACCATTATCATCAATTGTAATAACCGAGTTAATGGAGAAGCTGAGAAACAGTTCCAAGAAACTACTGCGAATTGAGGAAGCATCTTGATCCTGTAAATCTGTTACACCGGTACCAAGATTCCCTCGTCCGTACCGGAGGAAAGGATCGCGCACACCACCGAAAAACTCGGGTTCAAAATCTGCTTCGAAATCAACGTTCACCGCCGGAACAAGCCCGATTCCGTTATCGTTCACGGAAAATAAATCTACAAGGCTTCCGGCATCATTGAAGGAGTTGGGGAGTACACTTGGGTTGGCGGCAACAAGATACCAATCTGAGCGTCGAGGAATGCCAGGAAAACCGAAAGAACCTGTAACTCCTTGATCGCCAGTCAGTTGAAATTGCGGCGAATTTGGACCACGAGCTGAGAAGATCGGGAAGCCTGTGAATGTAGAACCCACAAGCTTCATGCGGCCAACTTCTATATCCTCAAACCCTGATAACTCTTCCCGTATAGTAAAATCCAAAGCAAGAGTATCGAGAGTTACTGTTTCATTTCCAAGAGGACGTGCGAGATAAATAGTTTGAAGTGGAATCCCTGCTACCTGAATGTTATCAGGGTCAAACTCACCTTCATCTTCTCCAACAACCCCATCGAAAAAGGCACCATTCAAAAGATTACCATAAATCCCGGTGGAAAATGAACCACTGCCGTATGCTTGACGCATGGTGAGTTCATCGTCGATGGACAACGAACGAAACTCGAACGGGTTTGTAGCAAAAGTGTCGGTTTCGGTTACAAGGCCATCCGGATCATCGCCAATCGCAATATAGGCAGGGGCCAAGGTAGATTCATACAACTGGGATTGATCCAACCCCGCCATGCGGCCAATAGCACTCGTGATCAACGCTTCGATATCATAGAGACCAAGAACTTCATTAGCAGACAACGGAGGATTGATCGTCGAAAGCTCCGAAGGGGTTTGCGGCAAAATCCAATATCCGTTACCGAAGTTTGGGCCTCCCCCACTATTGTCAGGATTCGTGGTGAAGATAATATCAGAATCAAGAATCGTCCCTGCGGGATAATCAATTCGAGGAAGGGTGACGCTCAAGTCCGCGACCCGGGAACGTAGCTGAACCTCGTCAGCCTCACCACCACCGATGAAAAATATATCCAACTCCTCGAAATTCAAAAACTGAGGAAATTGTCCGTTTACAGGATTGTTGACAGGAAGTTGACTGAGAAGGAAGTCCTGGTTGGCGTAAACGTAGGTCGGGAAATAGACAACTGCGGTTTGGGAGCCGTTGAAGCTGGGGTCACTGAAGGTAATGAGGTTAAACCGGTCGAAACGGGCATCTTCGGGACCGAATGGAAGATTAATGGGATCAAATGTAGGGGCAAAATCGGAGAAAATCGGAGAACGGAATTTGAATTGAGAACCTTCAATGGCGTTCCACTGCTGAACCGCGCGAGAGGCAGCATCCAGGATTTTGAGGTCTGTATTCTCAAAAAAATCAAAGTTATTCCCAAATGAGTTTAATGGAAGAATCTGTTGGCCACTGGTTTCAAACCGGTTGCGGTAGATGTAAATACTCAGACCCGAATTGGTGTAATCGTTCTCCCCCCAAGCAATAGGAGCGTATTTGAGAATGTCATCACTATTATCCAAGGGATCTTCGCCGAGATCCAACTGGGGAGCATGAACGATATGCCCCCCCTGCGTCAGGGAGGGAAACGCCAGAAGCGAGAGGCTCATCAACGTGGTGAGAGAATAGACAAAACGTTTCATACCGGGCCTTTTACGGGATTGAAGCACTTCGGTGGCAATCTTGGAGGAATTCATGGGTCTCAGCATCACTCCGTGGCGGTTTTGGTTGAGGAAGGATTAGCAGAAGCTTGAACGGGTTCAGGCGCCGTAACAGGAGCTGGTTGGGCAGACTTGGCAGCTTCGGCATCCGCTTTGGCTTTTTCCAAGTTTTTCGCGTAATCAGCAATTTTCTGAACTTCGGGGTCGAAGGTACGCAGAGCAGTCAAATCCATTTGACGGGGAAGAGTTGTCACTTCACCCACAAACGCGATGGATTTTGTGGTGGTTCCTGTTTTGGCGGATACGCGTGCTTCCAAGGTTCTCAGAGCGGTGGTGAACTCCGCCAGAGTGGGGGCTTTTTCCTCGTCGAGGTTGGCCTTTACCCCACCGCGGAGGACCGCCGCTTTTTCAGAAGTGATGGTTTTATTGCCGATTGTGGTCTCATTTTGCACGCGCTTGACGAAGAATTTCCCCTGAGTTCCCGCCATTACCATGGGGTAATTCACGAAAGGGGAGTTCGCATCAAACTGTTGGTTGGATTTGTCGGCGGTGTTGATGGATTTGTCAGAAAGGAAAACAATAACTTCCTCTCCCTCCTTGAGTGTGGAGAGGCCGGAAGCTTTTGCGGTGATGGGCCCGATGGAGCCACCGACTTCGATGACTTCCACTTCCGCACCGGTTTTTCCGCCTTTGAAGACATCCTTCACCGCGATGGTACTTACGGTGTAGATTTTGTTTTTGTAGGCGCTGGTGTTACGTTCCACCACTTCCCCATGCACCACGCTTTTGCTGGCAGCGTAGAGATCTTCCACGGGGAGTGGAACCACAAGGGCCGCCGAGGCAAGGCCGGCGAACAATCCGAAAAGGGCGGTTAGAAAAACTGTTTTCATCATGCGTTTATCCATCGGGATGAAGAGTTGTGGGTCAATCTGGTTGTTGATTCAAGCCTATTGAGCAAGAAAGTTAATCGTGGCTTCTTGGGTTTGGAGACGGTAGATATTTCCAAAAGATATTGTGCCGTTGGTTGGATCATACTCGTCACGCCAACTATTTTGCTCTGCCGAATTTCTCCCAAAATTTATCACTTTGTTAGGTTTGTTCACGGAGCCAAGTCGCCCATCAGGACCAACGCTGGCTAAAATCCATGGAGTATCATCTTTGAAAGGAGTCGTTGCACCTCTTGGCGTCAATTCATGGGCCAACAATGGACTGAAGTATTCAATTATGTTGTTAATAGGGTCCCAATTCGGGATGTTGCCTGAGCCATCAAATTGTGACTTCTCAAAGATGTCTTTGGGAGGAGTTGACAGGTATGCGACCGGTGATGTTACAGCAGTCAAATCTCGAAATCGGACTGTCCCATCAGGAAATACGGGAAAAACCGTTGTATCAACATCCAGTGAAGGTGTGCGAAAGGGATAACGGTTATTGTCAACGCGGTACGTCTCCAACGCTGTGGCAAGCGTGCGCATGTCCGCTTGGGTGGCGGCGACCTTTGCACGGGTCTGGGCCTCCAAGAAATTTGGCACGGCGATGGATGCGAGGATCGCGATGATGGCGACGACGATCAGCAGCTCGATCAACGTAAAGGCGCGTTCCGCT
>JANRMB010000338.1:0-13623 GCA_033761985.1 Candidatus Sumerlaeia bacterium
GGGTGCAACCATGGTGCGGAGAATCGGCGGGCGGCGGGGAATCGGTCAATTCAAAACAAGGGTGGCGGGAGGTGGGGGGAGTGGCGGGGGGTGTTCCTTTTGCTTGGCAATTGCGGGGGCGTTGTGGTGCAGTGCGCTGAAGCATCGTTCCCTCGGGAGGGTTCCGGGTTGAAGTCTTTTCTTTTCTCAGAGTTCGCACGTCTTTGTTTGGCCGCGGGGCTGTTGCTTCCGGCATTCGGTGCGGCGCAATCCGTGTCGTTGAATTTCTCCAACATCAACTTTGGCGTGGTGGACGCCGGGAATGCCCCGTTCCGCAATAGTTCGGTGACACTGAGCCCCTCGGCTTCGGTTCAAATCACGAACGTCACGTTTTCGGGGAATAATGCGGGGGAGTTTTCGCTGATTTCTCCGGTGATCCCCAGCACGCTGACGGGGGACACCACGCTGGTGCTTCAGTGGAATCCGCCGACAAACAACGGTGTGGGGCGGTTGGTGACGGCCCAGATTTTCACCACGGGTTCGCCCTCGCCAGTGACGGTGTCGCTTCAGGGAACTCCCCGGGAGCCCGTGCAGTTTGAGCAGACAATCAATTTGAGCAATTGGGTGGTGCGGCAGAATAATTCGCTGGTGAATTACACGATTCCCTCGGGGACGATTCTACGCCCGCAGCAGGTGTTGGTCATCGCCCGGAACAGTACGAAATCGGCGTTCGAGGCGTTCTGGAAAACTACGCTGAGTTCCAACGTGATTTACCTGAATGCCGGGACTTCGGGGGTAACGTTCCCCGATATCAACGGTGGGGAAACGTACCAGATTTTCAATGCGCAGGGGAGCCAGATCGATCCGTTGGAGTTTGGGGAGTTGCCCGAAGACGGCCTGCTTTCCAGCAACCGGGCAAAGCGCGTTCTGGTGAATGCCACGGTGTTTCAGTTGTTTAATGCTTCCACGGCGACTCCGGGGAATGCGGAACTCACTCCACAGTTTTTGGATCAATTGGTGTTGAGCGAGGTCTCCGATGCGCTGGGTGGGGGGAACTTCATCTACGAATTTGTGGAGATTTACTACGATTCCGCCCCCGGTGAGCAGGAACCCGGGCCCCCTACGCTGTGGATGTTTCGCTGATTTTTCAGCAACTTCCGTCATCCTCGATGATTTATTTTTCGCCGATGTAAAAATTGGCCGAGCTTTTGTCTTACTTGCTAAAAGAAGTGTGTAACTTTTGCCAGATCGGCAGGTTCCACCTTTGTCGAGGTTTTTCTCTCTCCTTTTGAGACAGATTGCCTCCCCTCTGTAAGAAAGACGCGTACATGAATCAGATAATCGGCGGAATCAGCTTGTTGGCGGTGATGCTTTCCTCGGCGGCCATCCTCAGTATTGGATGGAACAGCGATGTGGCCCCCATCCCGCAGGACGAGCTTGAGTCCTCCATCCAGGAGAAGGTGAACCCCGTGGTGGTGGAGCTTTTCACCAGCCAGGGATGCAACTCCTGCCCCCCGGCCGACGACGTACTTTCCGAATTTGCCAGTCGCAAATCCATTCTGGGGGCTCGAATTATCCCGATTTCGTTTCATGTGGATTACTGGGACCGCCTTGGGTGGACGGATCCCTTCGGTGATCGGCGCCACAGTGAACGGCAACGCACCTACAACGAGCGATTCGAGATCAATTCCTTCACACCGCAGATGGTGGTGGATGGCAACGTGTCGCTGATTGGTAGCCAACGCCAACGCCTGATGGCTGCAATCGATCGCGAACGGCGGCGCCCCAAACTCACGGTGGAGTTGAACGCCACCGGCAAACCCAACGGCGATTTGTTTGTGGAACTCAACACCCCCCAACCCCCGGAATCGCGCAAGCACCTGGAGTGGGTTGTGGTGATTACGCAGGATGGTTTGGTGCAGGAAATCACCTCGGGAGAAAACGCCGGCAAAACGCTTCACCATGATTCTGTGGTGCGCTTCTACGAAAGAGTTCCCGCCTTTACGGATGAAAACAACTCACGCCAGACAATAGAGTTTAGTGCCAGCGCTCTTCCTCAAACAGGGACGGATTACAATTTGGTGGTGATGCTTCAAAACACCAAAGAGGGAAACATTCTGGGCGCAAACAGTGTCCCCGTTAAGTTGAACGTACCGTAAAAAGAGAAGAGCAGACGTAACGCCTGCTCATTCCCAACTGAACTGTTTTAGACTTTTAGTTATTGCGTAGAAATCAACGGCACATGAAACACAACCGCCCCGGCCTGTAGTGTACAGATCGGTGGCCCACCGGGGATATGCAGACTCATCTTTTCTGCCGTATGAACCAAATACTCCGAAGATGAGGAGAGTGTCCCCGTGGAGGTGATACTCACCGGATGCGAAGTGCGAAGGTTCCCCTCGGCTGTGAAGGCGATCCATGTTCCTGTGTCCCCGTGGCAAATCCGAAACGTATTTGTTGTCGCGTCCCAGGAGATACCATGCTGCGGAGGAGTTCCCTGAAGGAGTGGTGTCTCCACTTGCCCGGAAAGCAACGCGCAGTGGGGTTCCGCGCGAAGTAGGGCCAAATCATTATAGAGAATTACCAGGCGTTGCCAATCGCGACGGAACATCAACCGGAACGGTGAACCAAGCTGTTCCCACAGAATCTCGGCTTTCGGGAACAACTGTCCTCGTGCGGAGAGTGTCCCCTTGGAAGAGCTTCGTGTATGCGGCCTCAGAGTATTTTCTTGGGCATACAAAAGAGCAGAAGGAGTTTGATGAAGTCCCAGAAGTGGGACACTCTCCTCCTGGGGATGAAGGTCATACTCCAGCGTGCGCAACGGTTTGGCGTAATGCAGCGCCACTTGTTCGGCCAACCACGGAAGCCCGCGCCGAAGCCATTCAAGATTCCATCGGCTTCTGGGATGGAGTTCTGTGTCCCTCGACGGAAGAATGAAACGTTGATTTCGACTTTGAAGCAAAAACTCCCCGGGGCAGAATTCCGCCGCCTGATGTTGCACATTCGGATACGGAAGAACCAACTGATCGAGCGATAATGGAAAGGCGGAACGTTCATCCTCAGGTACCGCAAGGGATTCCACCAACCAGGCATTATTCCGGTAAACAGGGACATGGAGGATTTCCGCAAAAGCATCGTGAAGAAGCATTCCGAGAGTTTGTGGTGAATCGATGGTGCGTGCGTATCGGAGTTGCAGACGTTCGACCTCCAACCGGCGAGAATCCCAGATGGCCTCCGCAAAGCTTTCCGGCAACCCAAGAAAGCGTTCGTCCTGCATCAGTGTGCGTAACACATCAATTGGGTTGCACAACCCATCGCCGGGGTTTGTGTGGAATCCGCGGGCCTTCACCCACAAGCGTGTGGTGGGTTCCACGCGGCGTGCGGGGTGAATCTGCAACGCCACATGCACATTCTGGAGATTCAGCCAGAACGTGGGCTCTGGATTCTTCAACTCGAAGATTACTTCCAGGAGGTCTCCGTCCCCATTGAACAAATCCCAGTTCCCATTTTCCAGCAGGGGAGTGATGTCCAGACGGAGATCCGGTTGGAATGCCTGTACCTGTTGAAAGGCAACCGTGGGAGAGAGTGGTTGTGTGGTCAAAGCAGGCAACGGAAGATCCTCCTGAACATCCACGCGCACATGATAGAGGGTCAGTGTCCCTCCATCCTCTGGTATAAGCTGGAACTGCGTCCCCGATTCCAAAAGATTGATGACTTCGGCAGTGGATGTTTGTAGCTGCACATAATACACTTGGCGATATGGAGTGACTTCCAGCGTCTCATCAACGGATTCATGATTGGGAAGATCAATTCTCATTCGGACTTGAGTACGCTGCGATGCCGACATCTCCACCGTGAAACGGATAAACCGAATAGGGGTATTGCCATCGCCAGGGATGTGAGTGACACGGGCGGTGAGGATTGCTTCGGTGACACTCTCCTGCGAAAAAGTGCTGCTGATGGTGATGGAATCAGTATCGTGAAGGAGCGGATTAAGATCGGGCCAGAGTGCAGGATTTGCAGACATGATGGAACCAAGTTGAATCGGTTGCCACCGGCGTATTCCACCCGTGGTAACCACTTGTTGAGGCGGAACAGGAGCGGCCTCCACAACCGGAGCCAACACAAAGGCATCCCGTTGATAGACAGCGAACAGGGTGCGAGTGGCCGTACGGGCGGTGATTTCAAACTGCGACTCGTTGCCCCATGCATAGTTGGTACGGACGCGGAAAACAAGTTCCGCCTTGGCGATACGAGAGAAACGCTCGCGCCCCTTGGCAAGATTGCGCGATAGCTCTGCCACCAGTCGCCTGTTGCCTGTGGTAAAGCTTGTACCACCAGCCGCACCATCAGGGGCAAAGAAGGCATTCCATGGGCTCTGGACCGTCGTTCCGTTTTTCGTCGTCCAGTTTTGCTCCTCATACGGGGGAATATGCTCCACTTGGAAGTCCTCGTGATCGATGCGCAACGGATACTGGGGGAAGTGAATCGCGGTTGTTTCGCGTGAGGAGATCAACGGATGGGAAACCGTATAACCTGTAAGGGGGACGGACTCCTCATCGGAAGAGGGACGGACTTCGATGATACCCGCCTCATGATCCGCCACCAGCCAGGAAGGCGTGGGGGGCAAAAGGTACACATTCGGGCGATTCGGGTGGGAACGCGGTGCCGGACGAGTGAGGCCACTGAGCTTCGGAGGTACGGGGCTATAGCTGGAGTACTCAATAACCTCGTCGCGGATCTGAATGCGTCCCTGTGCGGGAAACCCCACGTTCTGATCCAAGAGGATTTCCGAGGTCTCTTCAGTGATTGCGTGAAGCGAACGCACCCGGATTGTGGAAGAAAGCGGAATCGCCTCCAACAGATCACTGTCCCCAAAGATCAACGGAATCCATGCGGGATTATGTAGATGCGTACCCTCAGGAAGTAGCGAGAGATCACGGCAGGCGTTGCGTTTGTTTTCCCACAAGGCAGAACGCTTCATCTTCAGCAGAAGAGAAAGCCCTTCCTCTCTCCAGGAGATAAGGCGCCCACGCAGCAACGTCTCCGTTCCTCGGAGGATCTGAACACCAATCTCCTCACAAGTTGTACGTGCCAAGTAAATCTTCAAGCCGTCATAGTGCTGGGACTGTGCAGAGACTCGAATGAGTGCCGAGGCTGAATCCGTAAGATTCACACCGGAACTCCAGTTCATGGTGATGGATTCCTCCCAGGCAGGGAGCGCCTCCAGATCTGTTTCAGAAAGATCAACAGATCGATCGGAGAATACAAGACGTACAAGGAGAGGAGTTGTCATGATGATACCAACTCCCATCGAGTGAGATTGGCATGCTGCGTTTCAATCGCCTTGAAAGTGAGTTCATACAAACCGGGAGATAGTTGGTTTTGGGTCTTAAGATTGGTGAAGCTCCATTGAAGAAGAGTGTCCCCCTCCAAAACGAGTTGATCCCCTTGAAAGTGCTGCAAAAACCAATCGCGCTGATCGGCAAGGAGTGGGGCATAGGCCAGATGCGTTACCGTGATTTCGGGGATTATGCTTCGGCCTTCATGTTTACCGGAAAGGGCCGTGGTTCTCAATGCATGCAGATACTCCGTGGTGCGTTTGGTGCTGGCAGAGGCAACCGGTTCGGTGGCAATCACCTCGGAACGATAGATCTGCGTCCCCGTGGGGAGTGATTCCTTCAAAGGGATTTCCAGCGTGGCAAGGAGTGGAGTAGCCGAAGAGACAATCCCAAGGGATGATATTCGGCCATGAGGGAACTGCGCCAGGATGAGTTCTCCGGGCTCGAGTGGTGTTCGGGAATCGTAGGGGAGTAACGTTGATCCTTTGCTGATGGGGGACAGGGTACTACGAAGTGATTGAAGATTCCCCACAATCTTCAGCAGAGGTGCACCAATGCCGCGCAAATACTCGCGGAAATCCTGCTGCCAGCAGAGTTTCATGTTGGTGTTGTCGAGAGCTTCGGCAGTATCGGGGAGAAGCGGTGAGGAGCGGTCGCTCAAAACGGCGCCGGAAAGTGCCTGAAGAATTTTATCGGCGACCTGCAGCACTCCACGGCGATTCGGCGAACCCATCCAACGCTCGGTGGGGTTGCCTTCGTTCACGCGGATGTACTGAACACGCCAGATGCGGTAGCCACTCCCTTGACCGAATCGCTCGGAAAAACCGGGAACCCATTCGATGCAGAAAATGGCGAAGCGTTCCTTCGGCGGTGATTGAAACGCATGGCGTGTAAAGCCAGTGTAGGAGAGAAAGTCGATTTGTATGTCAGGAAAGACTTGGTTGAGTCGTTCGAGGATTTGTGAGTATGACTCCAGCATAGTGAGTCCTCCAATAAGATTTGTAGTTGTGGCTAAAAGCGGTGAAGGGTTTCGGGGGAATGAAGGCGATCGTCTTCATCACGGTTGGCCGCAGGACGAAGAGTTGAACCGGATGGAATGGGGAGTGTTTTGCGGGAAGCGATTTCTGCCACATACGCGCGGGCTCGATCGGCGCGTTCCCGCCAAACAAGTGGGAGAGCCTCGCGGCGGCGTTCAAAGAGGCGCTCCACCGTCCACGTCAGCCAGATGTCGCGATAGAAGAGTTCGAGTTCCAGAGTGGGGGTGGAAATGTTCAGGCGCTCATGAAGTTCGCTTTCGGCGGCATCTGAAGCCTGTTGAATAATGGCGCTCTGGGATACTCCGTAGGCGGAGTCGTTCGTCAATGTCTCCACGGTTTCGGGATCCAAAGCGCGTTGGAGTTCTTCAAGTGAGATGGGCATGAGGGGATTCCTTTCAGCGAAAGCACGGGGACACTGAAGGTGGTCAGTGTCCCCAAAGGTTGAGTGTGTGGAGGCTTAGAGGATGACGTCCTTCATCAGGTAGGCAGCGGGTGCGGCCACGAGTTTCACGTCATAGTACTTCTGTACGCGTACCATGCTGGACTTGCGGTTTTCCTCGCGCCAGCTCTGCACCACGGTACCGTTGATCCCGCCCCCTTGATTCCAGACGAAAGTGATCGCCGGGGAGAGTGACTTGAGACCCACACGATTGGGGACATGGAGCAGCAGGGCATCCTTGCCCCAAATCGGTGCCATCACTGGAGGTTGCCCCTGGGCGGCGGTATTACGCACCGCGCGGGGAATGAGCACGCGCTCCACATCGAACAGTTGAGCCAACTCCGTGGGGCCAAAGACGCCGAGGCGACTGTACACCACACGGCTCATGATGTTCGGATTGGTGCGCACTTTTTGGTAAACAGGGTAGGGGAGCACCAGCGTGTTCGGCATTTGCTGAGTGCCGGCCACAATGGCATCGCGGGCCACATTCACAAGATCGAGTGGGTCCACGTTTTCGTTGCTCCAGCGCTCCGCAGCCAGAGTGACAGTGGTGTTGGGGATTTTGGTGGCATCGCGAAGAAGCCCCGCCACAGCGATTTCCTGATTCAACAGAATCTTGTCGGTCAGGAATTCCACGCGATCGGTTTCCACCTGAAGGGGAGCATCGGCGTTGTCGCGCTCCTCGTCGGGAATGACGGATTCCAGAGCGTGATCGCTCGCGAAGTACGCCTCGCTGGAAAGGTCAAAGGTTACCTCGTTGGCTTCGGTTCCGGGTGCGCGGTCATCGGCATCAGAACGGAAGCGATCACGGGCGGAGTCATACACAAAGTACTTGTTGCTTTGCTTGCGCACCGCAACTTCGGGGCTGATGAGTTGGCTGATGTAGGCGCCGTTGCGGTAGGCGATGGAGACATTCGTCAGGGCCATGTCGTGATGGACGGTGTTGATTTCTGGCATGATTTGTATCCTTGGATAAGATGAAGAAAGTTGGTTGAAGGTTAGGAGGAATAGGTGGGAATGCCGTGCAACATAACGGAGATCATGTCTCCGGTTTGCTCGGCGGTTTCCTCAGCCACACCGAAGTGGTTGAGGGCGTACTCACCCCCGCGGAAGCGGGTGGGGCCCACGGGGACAACAATCCCCGTTCCATCGCTTCCACTGCCGTGTTCCACGCGGAAGAGTTCGCGCAGGTAAGGCGTGGAGTTAAGTTGGTTCACGATTTCGTTTGCCGTGGCGGCGCTGTTCCCCTGCTCATCGGTTCGCAGTTCCAGCTCAAGAGTGTCCCCGTTGAGCGTGATGGTACTGGTCTCATCGGGATCGCCCAGGAAGGCGTGTACTTTGAAGCAGTTGAACAGAAGCGAAGGTTGACGAGCGGTGAAGATGAGGGCGTTCTTTTGAGCTAATGCCCCGGTGAAAGCGCGGGGATTACTTGCTGGCAGAATACGCCCGCCGAGATCGGCCACCACCGCAGAGCCCGCTGGTATGGGCCACGCGGCTTCGCACTGCACCAGACCGTAACGCCGCACGGCGACTGGTTTTCCGGGGATTTCCTGATCCTGAAGAGTGACTCCCAGAATCCCCCCTTCGTGGCTTCGCACCGGGTAGCGGCACTCGTTGCGGTTGGCGCCTTTGGCCACCACCACGCGGTTCTTTTTGATTCCTGCGGTTTCACCGTTCAGGAATGATTGATCGAGGATGTCGATCGTCATGGTTGGGAACCTCCCTGTTGAATGGATTGGCACCGGGAGGCTTCCAGAAGCGCCTCCACATAGCTGAGTGCCGGATTTTGCCGTTGTAGTTGAAGCACAGCCTGATGAAGCTGAACCGATTCCGGAGTGGCTCCCCGTCCCCCTTCTGTGGGGACGGAGACGGTTGGAATTTCAGCGAGTGGCAGGGGGAGTTTCTTGGATTTAAGATGCTCGGCAAATTCCTGGCGTTCGGCATCATTCAGCACTGCGAAGTACTCGCGAATGCCTTTGCGTTCCCACAGGGGATTCCAAGAGCGGTTGCGTATCAGTTGCTCCTTCCATTGGCGATACGCGTTTTGAATTTGCTCGGAGTTGGAATCCGTTGCGGGCTGTGCTTCCTCATCCGTGGAGGGGAGAAGAGTGTCCCCCTTGGATGGCACTGAAGGGGCGGCAACCCCTGAAGTGTTGAGAGAACCCGCGCCGGGAGTGGTGACCGCCTCGTATTGGATTGTAAGGGTCTGCGGTCCCTCCGGGCGCGGGGGGAGTTGGGGAGTGCTCGAAGCTTCCTGCTTGAGTTGAAGGAGCACCTTCCCAACAAATTGAAGGGGCGAAAGAATTAGGGCTTTGAACAACCGAAGCGTGAGCGGAAGAGGCGCGGGGTGATGCACCTCCATCCACAGGAGAGTGGGCTGTTCAATCGTTTGAGTGTCGCTGGTTTGGCGCTCGGCCAATTGCAATGTTTGGTGTGGCATGGGCGTAACTCCTGATGTTGGCGGGGAAATTAATGTTCGGCTTCTTCGAGTTCCACGCGGAGTTCCTGCCCCGGCGTGTCGGTTGGTTCACGATCCTCGGGAGTTACTCCGTCCCCTTTGGCGGAGTTCTGTGTCCCCGTTTTCAGAGCAGCTTCAGCAGCGGCTTCCTGCTGAAGCACACGGCTCGTGGGTTGATCTCCCCAGGGAACGGCGGGGAGCTGAAGGCGTTTGCGCACCTCATTGATTGTCAGAATCCCAAAACGCAGATGATATTGGAAGATGTTCGAGTCGTCATGGCTCAGCATGGGCTCGGATTTGGTCGGTACTTGGCGACCGTACCGGCGATACAGTTCCGCGGTGGAGATGGGAAGACCGAGGCGGATCAACTCCAGGTCAATCTGTAACTGCTGCTGCATGTCTTCGGGGACGGAGACGTTGAATCGGATTTCTGGAACGGGGACACTCTCCCCAAAGTTGATTTCCACCAGCCAGGGGATCAGCGTGGTGTTGAAAAGCGTCTCCAGCAGGCGGGCATCGGCTTCCAAATAGTCTTGGCGAATATGTTCATGCACCCGGCCCAGCGCCATGCTTCCACTGCGCTTTCCTTCCCCGGTGCTCAGCGTGGCACCGAGGACAATCCGGGCCATTTCCGCGTTGCACCAATCGGCAAGGCGTTCAAAGCAGGCTCCATCACCGGCTTGACCGGCATGCAGATAATCGAGTTCCATGGTGTTGGGAATCACCACGCCGGCATCGGTTTGAATGGAGTCCAAGATACGCAGCAATTCATCGCGGTCGCGAGTGGGGAGATCGGGTTGCACGCGGGCCACGGCGAGCGGTGCGCCGTACTTTTCATTGAACACTCCCCAACTGCGGAGCGTGTTCTTCTTGAACCAATAATACCAGTAAGCGTGTTGGCAGAGTCCGCGACCAAATGGATTGCGGGCATCGCACCCGAATTGAAGTAGAAGAAACTTGCGGGCGGGGGCAGCGTGGGCAGTGCCGAAGCTTCCGATGCGGGTGAGTGTCCCCGTGTCAGCAGCATGTACAGCAGGGGAGAGTGTCCCCGTTTGCGCTGGGGTGGATGTGGCGAAGGGAGGCGAGAGAAGCATCAACTCGCCGTGGGTTTCGGGATCAAGCGAGAAGGCGAAGCTTTCCTGTTTGTGGGCGCGCCAATCCTCCACAATCAGTCGGCCTTCGGCATCATAACCCCAGTGCAATTCCACCACGGCGAATCCCTTGGGGAGTGCATCGAGAAGGGAGCGGAGAAATTGCTTCCAACGCGGGAAGCGGCTCAGGGTGCTGCGCACAAAGGCATGGGCTTCGGCGGCGAGGGGATTGTTCTCCGTCCCCGTGGGGAGTTCAAGGTTGTACTCCAGCCCCAGCAGCGCATTGATGCGCGTTTGAATCAGGGAGTAGAGCGTTCCGTCCTTCTGCTCCATTTCGGAGAAGAGTTCGTAGAGGCTTTGCTGATGGCGACCGCTCCCGGCCTCTGTGGCGAGAAGAGCGTGTTCGGTTTTTCGGGCTTCGTGGGCGGGGTTTCCGCCGGGGGAGAGCGGCTGCTGGGGAACCCAGCGATGGCGGGGCTTACGGTGAAGGGGAGCGGCGTTGTTTTCCGCATCCGGCGGATTGGGGGATGGTGTGTGCATCGGTGGCGTCTCCTATGGGAGCCTGAAATCGCCAGCGGTGAGGGGTTTGTTCCTCAGCGCTGATGAAATGCACTGTACACACGTTTTTTTCTCTGTCCTTACAGGGGGGAAGAATCAGCAATCGGGGAAAACTCTCACAACTCTCTTGAATTCGGCGATTGGGGAAGACGGGGAAGTCGGGGAAGAATCTGCTGAATCAGACGGGTTGGGGAATGATGCTTAGGGTGCGAAGTATTTTGCGCATAATACCTTCCAACAGGGTTAACAAATAAAGGTAGATGATTGTGACCATGACCCCAAATGGCCCTAACGGGGCCAATATCCCAAAGCCCAGGGTGAGCGAAGCGTAACCCCGGGAACCGGATCAACCTTTGGAAAGGAACCCTGTAAGGGGTTCCACAAATCCGGATGATGTTTTTTGATTGTGGAATCCTTACAGGATTCGTTTTGTGCATCGCTTGCTACCTGGGGTGGCGCTTCGCTTACCCCAGGCTAAAGGTTGTATTTGCCTTTCAGGCAATTGTATGTTCATCCGATCGCGTAGATGCAAAGAAGGATACACCAGACTCCACTATCTTTGCGTCTTGGCGCATTTGCGAGAGGCTAATCCATTATGCTGGAACGTGAAAAAATCGCCGAAGGTGTTTGCAGAGTTGCGCCAAACTCTCGGATTTTTCCGCCACGCCGTGGCTCAGGTAATCATAGTCGAGCGCTTCCACGGTGCGCATCACGTCGGCACGGCTTTTCTTGTAGCTCATGTTGCGCAGGCGGTAGATTCGGTTCAACAGATCGGCGGGGTGGCTGAAAGATTCCGGTGGGTCGTTCACCACATCGATGTGGAGCGCTCGTTTGATTGCGTGCGGCGTCAGGGTGCGGTTCAGCACTTCGTAGTGGCGATCTTCGGCCACAAACCATGCCTCGATTTCACGCACCGCGAGAATCACCGCCACGGGGACACGTCCGCGCGGGAGTGCACGTTGAATTCCCTCGCGGAGTTGCAGATAACGATCCATGGGGACAGGGTACACATCGCGCACACCGAGCACGAGCGAGAACCCTTCGCGCACAAGCCCCTGATAGTGATCGCGAATATCCGAGACCACGGTCGTCCACTCGCCGCCGCCGTGGCAATCAATGATCTGGGCGTAGAAACTGGCGTCTTCCCGGTAGCGACTCGTCATGGTGCGCACGCGGGAGGGTCCACTTCCGAAGAACTTGATGGGCTCGATGGCGATTTCCTGTTGGCCGGCAATTTCCCTCAGCAGGCGTTGCAGAAAAATCTGCTCCGTTTGCCCCTCCACAAAAACCGCCAGCTTCTTGGGAGTCATGGGAGCGGCTCCACGTCAGTGTCCCCAAAGGGTTGTTCAAAGAAGTCCATGGTGAAGAAATCGAAGTTATTCAGGCCCGTGAGTTTGAAGTCCTCGAAGAGATCGGGGTGTGAGGATTGGCAGATGGTTTCCACGCCGGATGGTGTGCGCTTGAGTCCGCACCATGCGCCCAGGGGGACGGCGTTCATCACAAACCGATCGTTGGTGCTCATGATCAGTTGAATGGATTTGGCATCGGCTTTCTGGAGGAGAAGCTGAATCAGGGCGGTGCTTCGGCCATAGTCGAGACCCTCGCCAATATCATCAATGATGATGCAACTGGGGCGCGACTCCAACTCGGCGTAGGCGGTGTGAATCAACAGGGACAGGGCACGGAAGAGACCATCGCTCATCTCGGTTTGGCGGGTACGCGCGGGGAGATCCTCCTCCTGAATGCTCAGCCCGTACACCCGTTCGGTTTGCACCACGGCGGTGTTGGCGGGTTGATCCATGGGTTCGAGGCCGACATCGCTGACCCGATACCCGAGGGCGTTCAAATCCTCCACCAACTGGCGGGCTACAGTGTCCCCGTGGCTCTGCGTGGCGGCGTGGAAGAGCGCCACGGCCTGATTGGAATCGGAAGGATCGGCGGGGTTGTCGGGGACACTGACCCCCTGATTGCCGAGGAGCGCAAACTGGTAACGGCGCAATTCATTGAACCGGTAGTAGCGCAAACTTTCGGCCCACTCGTGCAGTGGTTCCAGGAAGGGATGCTGAATCAAATCACGTTTCGCAAGCGCCGCCACATCGGTGGGGTTGACCCGAAAAGAGAGGCGCTCCACTCCGGCTTCCACGGCTCGAATCCACCCGCGTCCCTCAGCGCCGCGTTCCAACAGTACCTGCTTTTCCACGCGGAATTCCTCCTTCAGTACGCGCCCTTTTTCCGTGTGGAGCGTGTAGAGGATTTCCTGTTCGCGGTGGAGAAAGCGTGCCTCAAAATGACCATCGGTGGGGTTCTGACGCCCCGTGAGCAAACGCCCCAGTGTCCCCAATCCGGAGAGGATGCGGCTCTTGCCCGTGGAGTTGCGCCCCACCAGAAGAACGGCCTGTGTGAAGCTGAGTTCCGCCTTCCAGGGCTTGTTGGCGCTCGTGGGATTGGCGAGGGTGATGTGCTGAAGTAGCATGATGGGGAACCTCCATGCGGAGAGTATTCATGGAGTGAAGCGGGCGTGCAAATCTTTTCGTGGATTTGGTGGGGCGGTTCCATGACGCCGGGCCGTTGGCCCTCGGTTTTATTGGAGGCGATTGGTTACCTAGGCCATCGGCCTAGGCTGGTATAAGGACGCGCCGTTGGCGCTGGATTATGGTGAAACATCGATGCGCTATGGATACCCGCGTTGAAAGTACGAACCATTAAGCAGGCCCGTTTC
>JANRMB010000339.1:0-4560 GCA_033761985.1 Candidatus Sumerlaeia bacterium
ACGGTTTCAGCATCCAGGTGGTTGGTGGGTTCGTCCAGCAGGAGCATATCCGGTTGCTCCAGAAGCGCTTGGCAAAGGGCAACGCGGCGTTTTTCACCACCGGAAAGCACGCCGACTTTCATATCATCGGGCGGAAGAACGAGGGCGTTGGCGGCCATTTGAAGCTTGGTATCGATTTCCCAACCTTCCGCCGCATCAATTTCATCCTGAAGCTGCCCCATGCGCTCCATGGCTTTTTCCATCTCATCGGGGTCCATTTCGCCCATGCGGTTGCTGATGTCGTTGTATTCATTAAGCTTGGACATCAAGTCGGAGAAAGCAGCCTCCAAATGTTCCCGAACAGTTTTCTCGGGATCGAGCGTTGGCTCTTGCGGAACGAACCGAATCTTGGTGCCGGGGAGCGGCGTTGCCTGCCCCTGAAAATCATCATCCCAGCCCGCCATAATCCGAAGCAGGGTGGATTTACCCGAGCCGTTCTCCCCCACGATACCAATCTTGGCGCCATGATAGAAGCACAAGTTGATGTTCTTCAACACCTGCCGCTGACCGTAAAACTTGTTCAAGCCAAGCATGGTGAAAATAAATGTTGTATCGGCCATGGGTGGGGCCCCTGTGGGAAAGGATATGTTTGTTTTGACGGCGTGAAGATGCGCATCACCCACCCCGTGCGCAAGGCTGGAATGCGTGCGATGACGCCTGAGCAAGTAAACAAATCAGCGGGCGAGCAACCAAGTGCTCAGGGCACCCAGCAGTGCAGAGGCTGACATCAGCGCGGCAACCCAGGGAATCGGGACTCCAGACGCCTTGGAAACGCTCTTTTCCGGTTCCGGGGAAGGGGTGATGGAAGCTGGTTTATCCCAAACTTCGCAGGCCTGTTTGTACAGTTGCTTGAGTTCCTGCTCGTATCGGGAGGAATCCCGTTCCCGGCGGCTCGGCTCCGGATCGATATTCCTCATGATAAAGTCCACCAGCGGCGCGGGAAGGTCGGGACGGTACGTGCTGATCGGTGTGAACTCGCCATACTGGTTCTGAGCCAGCATAAAGGGAAGCCGTTTGGAGTAAGGAACAGGGAGTTGCTTGGTGAGGGCAAAGTACAACGTCGCCGTCAGGGAGAAGAGATCCACATCCGCGGTCATGGCCTCGCCCCGGGCCTGCTCGGGAGCCATAAACCCAATCGTACCAGCGATACTGGTGGGTTTATATTGGCATTCATCCTGGGTGGAAGCGATGCCGAAATCTGCAACTTTGACCCGGCCTTCGCGACTCAGAAGAATATTTCTGGGTTTGATGTCCCGGTGAATCAGTCCTCCCGCATGAGCGGCACGGATACCCTTCAGGGACTCCAGAATGATGTGCAGCGTATGGGAAATGGAAAGCGCTGGTTCCCGCATCACTCGGTCGTGTAGATCCTCGCCATCCACCAATTCCATCACATAGAAAGTGATACTCCCAACTGTGTGCATACTGTGAATTTGGACGATATGATCGTGGGGGAGACGCCCAATCTGTTCCGCCTCACGCTGGATGCTCTCGAAAAGAGTGGGGTCTCCGTTGTGACGAACGAACTTGAGAGCGACCATTCGATTCAGCGCCAAGTCTTTGGCCTTGGCAACGGCACCCATCCCACCAATCCCCAATAATGAAACCACCTCAAAGTTTTTCTGACGGGCAACCCAACTCAAGGAGTCCAAAAGCTCGGCCTTATCACCGGTGAACCCCAGAATTTTCGACGGGCGCTTCTCCTCGGGGAGGTCCAGACTTTGAATGGAATCGAACCCGTGATCCACCAGTGTCTGGGAAAGCTGCTGACGAAAAGCAATCGTTTCAGCCATGGGATTGAACTCAGGAAGAGGTGGGAGCACAGTGGTGGAGGGGGATTCTGCAGTGCTATTTTCCGGGCTCATGGTTTAGGGTTCCTTTGGAATCGAGACGACGTTACGATATTTGTTTGAACAGTAGAGCAAAGCGGCGGCCAAAAACCTCGTTTCAGCCGACATCGGGAAAAGGGATTCGTCCCCACCTTGGACGTGGAGCAACTGGTAACGGGGACGAGAGACGTTATTCCGAGGTCAAGGCGCGGGAGACGAAGGCGACGATGGCGTAGCGGCGCTACGGTGAGGAGTCCTGAGACGAGCAGCAACACCGCCAGTATCAATCGAACAGGGGGGAAAAGGGACTCGTCCCCACCTTGGACTTGACTTGCCACTCACTCCCGCCCACCTCTAATCCCATTCTTTTTCAGTCTCCCCCAGTAAATCGGAAGGTTTCCCCAAGATGGCCAAAGTCGATCTCAGCACAGCAAAACTTTACAAGCTTGTTGCTTCCGGTGCGAACAACAAATTGGCTCTGCTCGTTGGCGTTATCAGTTCCGACCCCGAAAAAACACTTCAACACTATCTTCAGCATGCAAGCGTGCAGGTGATTGAGCAACCCACCTACCTGCCCGATGCTTCTCCCAATATGTCGGGCATCGACTTGTTCATCAAGGAACGTAAAGACGCTCCTTTCTACGCGATTGTAAATCGTCTCAAACAACACTTTTTGGAGGGGTATCTCTTGGAAGATACCAAACTCCGCCCCTGATTTTCAGTCCGGCGGGAACTTACTGAAGATGCCCGCCGTCACGCTCCACCAGAAACTCTTGCAAGTCATCGTTCTTGGGCTCTGGAAAAACAACTGCAGGGTCTTGGGGGATTTTGGGTCCACCGTAGACCTTGCCAATCAGCTCCTGAACCTTTTGTTTGGCTATTTGCGCGGCTTCCTCGCTGTTCTTCGGGGTATCCGCATGGCCGGGTAACTCCTTCACCAGATGGATGGTCTGAGTGGGGAAGGCGAACTCCACACCAAGGGAATGCGCGAGGCGAAGCACATCGAGGAACAGACGATGGCGTTCCCGAAGTTCCGTGCTGTAGTCCGGGGTCTCGAAGAAGAGCACCATCAGGATATCCAGCGAATGGCTTCCGAACTCATTGCCGTAAACCTGAAAGAAATCCTTCCGGGTGTAGGGATGCTGGAGGATGAGTTCTCGAACGCCGACACAGAAGGCCTCGATTTTCTCCGGCGGAGTATCATAAGTAAGGGTTAGGGTGGTTTTCCAGCGGCGATAGCGGCGCATGCCGTAGTTATCCACCGTGCTAAGAATCAACTTGGAGTTGGGGATGGTAATCACCGAGTTGTTGAACGTGCGAACCCGCGTGCTGCGGAGCCCCACGGTTTCCACCGTCCCCTCAGCGCCGTTCTCCAGCACAATCCAATCGCCAACGCCAAACGGTTGATCGATCAGTACAGTAAGAGAACCGAAGAAGTTTTCCACTGTATCCTTGGCGGCCAGGGCGAAGGCCAAACCACCGAGACCAAGACCCGCCAGCAAACTGGCGATATTGATATTCAATTGGCTGGCAACGAATACGGTACCAAAAAGAGCCACAAAGATTTTGATCACCTTCTGGAAGAAGGGGATCAGCAAATCATCGAGTTTGGTCGCCGTAATCGTTGCTTTTTGCGTAAGGAATGCCGCAACCGCATCTACGATTTTGAAGTCAAGCCATACCAAGCTCACTGCCGCCAGAAAACGAATCGCCAATTCCAGAATCGTATCAAACGTGGCGGGGAGCATCAGCATCATCAGCCCGATTTGAAGGCACCCTGCCATGGCCAAAATCCCAAGTGGCCGCACTGACTTATGGATATCCTCCTTTGGCATGGACCACTTCAAACGCCGAAGCACGTTGGCCCCAATCAGCCCCGCACCAAATACCACCAGTTTGTCCATCAACACCCCAAGGCAGATGAAAAGGAAGATCCCCAACCACTTCCATGTTTCCACAAAGAGAACTCGATTTTGAAGCTCCTTGGGAAGCTGAAGTTCGATTGACTGGGAAAGACTTAAGTCCGGTGAGTTCGTTACACCAGAGACAATCGGTCGGTCACGCACCTCATCCCACATCGCAGGGAGTGCATTCATGGTTTGGCTGCTGAACAACCAATTGCCGTTTTCCGTTTTTACGAGCCGAATCCGACCAGACTGGAGAATGGCGAGATCATGGATGCTGTGGCCGGCAGCCTGCTGCTCCACTTTTGCATAGTCCACATAGACAACACGATCGATGACCTGCTTAAGAATCTTGGCGTCGGATACTTTACTCGCCACACTGGAGAACGGGAGTTCCAGCGTTTTGATCGCCAGTGGATTGATGCGGTCGTCCAAACCCTTTTCCGGGTTTGGAAAGGCACTCAAAAAGGTTTCCAAGGTTTTGGCAGCAGAACTAAGTTCAGGATCAGGAGAGGAAACCGTCTGGCTGGCACCAGTGGCATCCTCCTGCGCCCAAACATGAATCGGGTAAGCCTGAATCAAAAGTACCCAGCACAAAAGCATGAGCACAAAACACGGAGATTTGCGACGCACAGAGCAGACCATGGAGATCACCTGAAAAGTATCAAAAAAAGAGTTTGGGAGGAAAGAGTGAATCTTACTGGGGAATCGAGGGGGAACCTCAAATCACGGCGCAACCGGATCCTGAACAGTGATGCTGGTGGCGGCTTCCGCGTCCTCAATAACCA
>JANRMB010000340.1:0-6571 GCA_033761985.1 Candidatus Sumerlaeia bacterium
CCTGCCTCACCAGGTTTGGTGTCGGGATAAATCATGCGCACTGGTTTGCCATCCACCAAGGCACCGTAGGCATCATCCGTATCGGTCAGGCACCAGACAATCTCCCCGGCGTCGACGGCATCGCGCACTTGGGCATTGCCGGGGTACATCTCAGCATTTTCCAGCGCTTGTGTAAAAAACGCTGTGGTGGCCGGCCCCCCTCGCTCCGCCCAAAGTACGGCGGCGTGGGTGCTGGTGGTTCCAAAAAGGGGCTTGGCGAAACCGGCTTTCCCCTTCCATTTGGGGTCGAGGAGGTCTTCCACCCGTGTGGGATGATCGGCTTCGTTGGGGAGAAGGTCGGTATTCACCAGAATCACCCGGGCACGGGAGGCAAAACCCACCCAGTGGCCTTCGGGGTCTTTCAGTTCAGCGGGGATTCCCTCAGCGTTCTCAACCGAGTAGGGAGTAGTGAGCCCCATGCGTTTGAGCTGAAGCGAGCGCAGGATTTCGTTGTTCCAGAAAATGTCGGCGGTGGGGCGGTCGCACTCGGCAATCAGCCGATTCACCAAGCCCACGGTTTTCACCGCTTCGGTATCGTACACGGCTTCCACGGCGATGCCGGTCTGTGCCTCAAAATCCTTGAGGATCGGCTCGGAGAACTCCCGATCCAGCGCGGTGTACACCACCACCTTGGGGGCATCGGATGCAGTTTGGCCACAGCCGAAAGCAAATACGGCGATAAGAAGGAGAAGAATCAGGCGCATGGGAAACACATCACCCTTGGGGCTTTGCAATAAAACCGAGTTCGGCCATCAAGTTGAGTACACGCTCCGCGCATTCCCGGATGGAAAGTTGGGCGGTATCGAGTGTGAGAGCCGGATGCTCGGGAGCCTCATAGGGATCGCTGATGCCGGTGAAATTCTTGATCTCCCCGGCACGGGCTTTTTTGTAGAGCCCTTTTGGGTCGCGGGATTCACACACGCTCAAATCGGCGTATACGTGGATTTCCACAAATGCCCCGGGTTGCAGCGCGGCGGCGAGGGCACGATCGGCCCGGTAGGGGCTGACGAACGCCGCCAGCGTGAGCACGCCAACGTCGCTCATGAGTTTGGCCAATTCGCCGATGCGGCGGATGTTTTCCACGCGGTCTTCCGGGGTGAAGCCCAGATCTTTGCATAAACCATGGCGCACGTTATCACCATCCAGAACGTAGGCCAAGTGGCCGCGCTGATGAAGCAAATCCGCCACGGCATTCGCCACGGTGCTTTTGCCGGAGCCCGAAAGCCCGGTGAACCAGAAGGTACCGCCGCGTTGACGCAGAAGCGCCTCACGCTCTGCCCGCGTCACCGCCGTGGGATGCCATACAATGTGTTCTGCCATAGTCTGTTGTGGCGCCTTTTTTCAGGAAGAATTGTTCGGCACCACAGTAGGAAGCGGCGGGGTGCGTGCAAGCAGAACCGGTTAGCTCCGGTTTTTCAACTGATCGGAGACGCTGGTAAACCCCTCGATGGAGTAAGTGTAATCATCGCTGGTGCGGGGTTTGCCGTCTTCGCCACCGGAACGCACTTTCAACTCCTGACCGTCCATTTCCAAGAGCAATTCCTGCCCCCAATAGTCCGTTTGGCAAAGGGTGACATTGAACCCGGCGATTTCCAGTTCCTTGTAGTTCGCCGGGGTGCGGTTGGTGGTGTTCATGTAGCGGAGCCCCTCCTGATAGAGGATGCGCATCCGGCCCCGGGTGATGATCAGGGGGCGTTCCTGACGCGAGGCGCTCTGTAATTCCGCCACAAAATCCGGCATGTAGAGCGTCTCGTAGAAGTAATCCACCACGTTGAGCTTTTGATCGTAACCGAACTGGTCCACAAAATCGATGCGCAGATAGTACACGTACCGAGCCACAAAGAAGAGCACCAATACCATAAGGGTATAGCGAATCCACTTGGGAACCGTTTGAACCAACAGCCATGTACTGCGGCGTTTGGCGTGGCGCCAATCCAGCGCAAGGCTTGTTTTTTCCGTGGCGAGAGGCTGCTGAGGGAGCTTCGCCAACGCATCCTTGGAGAGAAGCAGATCGGCTTGGGCCTCGCCTTGAAGAATATCTTTGTTCTGCTTTTTCTGGGGGGTGGATTCCACCTTCCAACTGTTGAGGGTGGAGGGGAGATCAGGATCAACGGTTTCGATGTCTCCCTCGCTTCCGTAGATATCCTTGTAGAGATCCTTCTCCTCCTGGGTTACGGAGGCGAAGCGTTCCTTGCGGGAGATGGCGGATTTGGGGGCATCCTTGGAAAGGCGCGACACCGGGAGATCGTTGGGGAGCGACTCAGGATCTTCGTAAATGGATTTGGATTGCTGGGCGCGGGCGGCTCGCACGGGTGCCGGAGTGCGGTAATCGCGTTTGGGGTCCTCGGCGGCAGCTTCGCCGAAGAGTTTTTTGTAGGAATCGTCCGGGGGTGGATTTGTCACCTGTGTCTCATCCTAATGAATCTCAATTCTACTCTTAGCAAATTTCATGTAAGGAGGAAGTGCTGCAAACACATTATGCAGCGGTATTGACTTTCCCCCTTGTTCTGGGCACAAGGATTGCCCCCTGTTCGCTATCCTGGTTGGAGATTTCCCTCCGTGCAAGCCCCCGTACTCCCCGCCATCCCCTTCCCTGTTTCCACTCCCCCCACGCTGGAGGAACTCGATCGCCTGAACGAGCTCTTTGAAACTTGGGAAGCCGAACAGATCATCGCTTGGGCGGTGCAGACGTATGGCGATGGTCTTGTCTCCCTTTCCTCTTTTGGCGCTAGTAGCGGGGCCATTCTGCACATGGTGGCGCAAATCAATCGCCGAGTTCCCGTGGTGTTTCTGCAAACAGGTTTCCACTTTGAGGAGACTCTGGCACTGCGCGATACAATCGCCGAACAGTACGGGCTCACGGTGGAGAACTGGGAAGTCTGGGGGGGGCGCAAACGCTTTGAACGCCTTTGGGGGGCCGATCTCCCCGGACGCCAAACCCTGGAAGGGCTCGAGCTTCCCGAAGCCGCCGCCAAAACCCAGCCCACCAAAGGGATTGATCTCTGCTGCTGGCTTAACAAGGTGGAGCCGCTCCGCCGTGCTCTCCACCACCGCGATGCCTACCTCACCAGCATCC
The DNA here is from genome assembly GCA_033761985.1 of Candidatus Sumerlaeia bacterium. Taxonomy (GTDB): domain Bacteria; phylum Sumerlaeota; class Sumerlaeia; order SLMS01; family JAHLLQ01; genus JANRMB01. Next base: position 3,116 of record JANRMB010000340.1, read on the forward strand.
GCCGCGATGGCGGTACCGAGCTCCGCGCCCGTACCCGCATTCTGGAACCTATTCTTCCCGAAGGCCGCACCACCCCACTGGTGAAAATCAACCCCATGGCCAACTGGAACAAGAGCCGCCTCTGGCGCTACATTCACCAGAACGGCGTTCCCGTGCACGAACTCTTTCAGTACGGCTACAAGAGCATCGGCTGCGAGCCGTGTACAAAACCCGTGGGCGAGGGGCAGGATGAACGTGCCGGCCGCTGGGGGGGCTCCAAGGATGAGTGCGGTATTCACGTGAACCCCACGGTGAATTTTAGCATTTGATCCCGTTCACCCGCTGCGCCATGATTCGTTTTTGCACCTGAATCCCCGGAGCGATGGCGCCCCACCATGAAGATTCTGCACACCAACATGCTCCGAGGATGGGGCGGTCAATCCAACCGAATTCTGGTGGAAACCCGTGGCACCCTTGCCGCCGGGCATGAGGTGATCATCGCTGCGCCATACGATTGCCAACTGTATCAAAAAGCCACTCCTTTGGGGGCGGTGTGCCTTCCCGGTTATCGGATGAAGCCCCCAGCGCAGATTTGGTACTCGCTTCCGGATTTTCGCCGATTGATCCGCGATCTCCACTCGCATCAGCCCGACTTGATCCATCTGCACGGCTCGCAGGATTCCTGGCTGGCGGTGATTGCCAAACGGTGGTGCGGTGGTCGTCTTGCCGGGAAGCCATGGCCTCCAATGATCCGCAGCAAGCACAACATTTTCCCCTGGCACCCAAACACCCAGAACCGCTGGCTCTACCCCAAGATGGATGCGTTTATCGCCATCAGCGAATACTGCGGTCAGCAGGTGGCCGAGTTCCCCGGGCTCGCTGACAAGCCCCGGAAAAGTATTGTCTCCGTCCCTGATTTGGAGCGCTTCCAAAACGCTGTGGATACCGGTCTGCGGTCTGATCTTTCCGAAGTGCTGGGGCCGCAGACGTTCCTCTGGGGGATTGCCGCCCGCCTTCGACCCGAGAAAGCCATCGATGTCTTACTCCGCGCCATGGCGATTCTCAAATCACAGAATCGCGATACTCACTTGGTGATTGTTGGGGCCGGGAGTGAGGAGGCGATGCTCAAATCGCTGGCCCATGATCTTGGCCTTACTGCGAAGTGGGTGACGTTTGCCGGCTTCCGCCCCGATGTGGAGGGCGTGCTCAAGTCTCTCGATGGTTTTGTGCTCCCCTCACGGCAAGAGGGGCTCGGTACCTCCGCTTTGGAAGCTCTGGCTGTGGGGCTCCCGGTGGTGGGAAGCAACGTGGGTGGGATACCGGAAAGTGTGATTCATGAAAAAACCGGACTATTGTTCAAAAGTGAATGTCCGGATTCGCTTGCCTTGGAGATGGCACGGGTGATGGATTCCCCCGACCTGAGAGCCCGCCTCGGGAAGGGCGCTCGAGAGCACATCGAGACGAACTTCACCGAAGCCGCGCTAGTGCAAAAAACTCTCTCGTTTTACGAGGAAGTTTTGGAGCATCACCGTTCCACACCGCTGTAAGTTGGGGCTTCCGGGAATCCCTTTTGTGCGGTAACTGATGACAGTGTTTTTCTTTATTCTTGGGCTGATCATTTTGACAGCCGGGGCTGAGTTTCTCGTTCGAGGCTCATCGAAACTTGCAGGCCGTTTGGGTATTCCACCCTTGATCATCGGGCTTACAATCGTGGCTTATGGTACAAGTTCACCGGAAATGGCCGTGAGCGTTAAAGCTGCTCTTGTGGGGCAGGCCGATATCGCTCTCGGGAATGTGGTGGGAAGTAACATCTTCAACATTTTGTTTATTCTGGGTGTCTCGGCTCTGATCGTTCCGCTAACGATCTCTCGCCAAATCCTCCGTATAGAACTCGCCATCATGATTGGTACGGCGATTCTCTGCATGTTGCTCGCGTTGGATGGGAACATCAGCAGAATTGATGGCGTGATCTTTTTTGTGGGCATCGTAATTTACACCTTGTTTCAAGTGATTTTAGCCCGAAGAGATCGCAACCAGGAAGAAATCACTTCTGTGGAAGGGATAGACCTCAAAAAATTGACACCTAATGCCAAAGGATACGCCATCGATTTGGCAATGATCGCCGTAGGTCTTGTGGTCCTTGTGTATGGTGCCCGAATGATGGTGGATGCGGCAGTGGAAATTGCATTGGCTTTGGGAATTAGCGAGCTGGTGATTGGACTAACGATTATTGCAGCCGGAACCTCCATGCCAGAAGTAGCTACTTCCATCATGGCGAGCATCAAAGGGGAACGGGATATCGCCGTTGGCAACGTGGTGGGAAGCAATATCTTCAACATCCTTGCTGTGCTGGGTGTAAGTGCCGCGGTTTCACCAGAAGGGGTGAATGTGGCGGTAAGCGCCCTCAAGTTCGATATCCCCGCCATGATTTTGGTTTCTGCTCTGTGCTTCCCGATTTTCTTTACGGGCAAACAAATCAATCGCGCTGAGGGTGCTTTCTTCCTGGCGTTGTATGTCGTGTACACGATTCTGCTGATTTTGCTGGCCAAGGGAACGTTGAGCATTCCCTGGTGAGGCGCTGAAGCAGAGAGAAGTTGGAAGGGGGAGACGCAAAACGTCTCCCTTTTTTTGGCACAAATATTGTTCAAACAATTATCGTCAAAACAGAAAAGGAGACTTCAATCATGACCACACCAAACACCCCACTCACGTTGAACGTTTACCCGCTCAACCAACAAGCAAACGGCGCTTTTGATGGCGGCCGCATTCTGGAATCCAAACCCATCGGCTTCCCCGGAGAGGGGAGCGCCGTGGACCGTGTGGGCCCGCTCTTCTACTGGGCTTGGGCGGAAAGCAAGGGCCCGGCCGTGATCGGTATGCACCCCCACCAGGGGTTTGAAATCGTCAGCTACGTGCTGCGCGGTCGCATGGGCCACAAAGATACGCTCGGCACCAACCGCGAAGTCGGCACGGGTGGAATCCAGGTGATGCAAACCGCTTCGGGAGTCAGCCACGAGGAACACATGATCGGGCAGGAGGGAACCGGATTCTTCCAAATCTGGTTCGAGCCGAATATGCGCCTCACCCGGCAAAAGCGCGCCGTGTACGCGGACTTTGAAGCCGCGCAAATCCCCACCACCACAGACGCCACCACGGGGATTGTGCAGCGGCGGTACCTGGACTCCGAGCTTCGCCCCGGCAGCAGCGCCGCGTTTCATCTGGAGACCGATGCCTCTTTGGAATCCTATGTGATCCCCGCCGGGCGCACGTTGAGCGTTGAACTCCCCGAGGGTCGGGGCTTGGCGGCAGTCACGGTACGCGGCAAAGCCCACTACTCCACAGGCGGGGTGACGCGCGTGGCCGAAGAACGCGAGTTCACGGTGGTGGAAGCCCGCCACGGAGCCGGAACCATTCAAGTGAAAGCCGAAGGCGAGGTGGAATTGATGGTGGTGCAAGTTCCGCTGAAGGTGGAATACC